>JAROBA010000003.1 GCA_029432815.1 Pontiellaceae bacterium B1224
CATTCCAGCATATGACGGCTCCGCGCGAGGTCATGAAAGAGACGCCGCATCGGGGAAAACGAACGGCTAAAGGACGCTTAAACTAGCGCCATTCCGGGCTGACCCCTATTTCCCGGATAGATATTTTCCAGGATCATTGCAAATGGATCGATTATGATGAAAATTACAATTCTTATGGCAATCCTGTCGTCAGTATTAGTGTCCTGTAACACAGGAGAATACTCGGAGTTATCTGGTTCTTGGGCAGACTATTCTGTATTCGTGGAAATTTTAGATATAAATCCCACTGATCCGGAGACGATAATAAGTTCACAGACTTGTTTGACTTGTCTTTCCAGTCAGAACGATATACGTCTCATAGAAAAGATGGTTTATGATTACGATCAGAATTTATCAGGAAGCACATTAGGGTATGGCTCCATTTATGTCTGTTCCGATAATGTGACTTATATTTATAAACTCGATAGTCAGCTTGCCCTCTCAATTGATGAATACATCAACAATAACAATATTCAGCAATTACATGTATATGAACCTCTAACCCGAGCCCTATTTACTAAAAGTAGAAATATAAGGGCTCGATATATGCCTCACGTTTTAGAATGTGAGATCCCTAAACAGGAATTTGAGCAAATTATAGGACAAGTGATTTCGAAGCGCGTGGATTTTACGCGGTAAAACGCACGATTTTCATACCTGAAGTTTATACCCACGCAGGTCACACGTAATGTCCATCTGGTTGAAATTTTGTCAACAGGGCAAATAATAGATTTACCTTTTTACTCTTTAAAATGATCAGGAGGTTCTCATTCGAATATGAAAAAGAAGCGAAACAGAATCATAGCCTTGGCTTGTGCAATCATTTTGGGAACAACTGCATTCGGCATTCACTTTGCAAGCAAGCCGCACTTGCCTAAAACTTTTTGCGGAATATCACGTGCGCCTACTCTGGTACTCTGATCCCTGTTTCATATCCGATCCCTCCACAGCCCGGATCACCTGATATTCGTGATTATTAGAGCCCCCCCCCAGAAATAAAAATGAAGATATGAATCAATCTGTTAAACTCATTGTAGAAAGCGGGGTCCTGTTTCTTCTTGCGGCTTTGCTTACGGCCTGTGCTTCCTCGTCCGACGCGATGGAAGCTAACCCCACCATTCCGCCAGAATTTGAAAAGGAACTCTTGGACGAAGATGGAGAGGTCTCCTTAAAAAATGCCATTGTTTATGACCTTCCCTCATATGTGTCCGCCGCAATCGACAGAAAGGGAACGGCTAATGTTTTGGTGGATGTTGAGCGTGGGCGAACAGCATTACATCTTGCGTGTTTGTTGGGTCATGAAACGAGTGTTCGAATTCTTCTGTCTCGTGGCGCAGATCCTGGCATTCGTGATGGCTTTGGATGTTTACCCATATCAATTGCCCGAGACCAATATCATGAAATGACTGAATGCAGTTCAGATATCTCTATGGAGGTAGTACATTATAAGAATATTTTGAAGATGCTGGCGATCCCTGAAGTGCCCTTGGAGCCCCGGACGGTTGAAGTAGAAAGCGCTGTGGCACTGGAGGTGTTCATTCAATTTTTGACGGCAATTCATGACCGCTTTGCCGAAAGCGAAAGAATCTACTACCTGAAGGTCAACGGCAAGGATCCATCAACCCAAATGTTGGCAACCCTTCGAAAGACTGGCTTCCGCGTTCTTCCATCGTCCTCCGGACAATACAGTGCCGAAAATATAGAGGTCTGTCTTATGATGAAATGGACCTCAGATCTGGATGCGGACATCGAAATTTCCATACCTGATTTGCAATGGACCGGCACGTGTACCTATGCCTATGGCTATTGGATGTTTGATGGAATTGATTCCATCCACGCGGACAGATTTTAAACAGTGAAATAAGCGTCAGCCTGTACATTGAAATATTATGATTTCAACTTCGCACTATCCTGGTACGCTCGATGTTTAAAACCAGAGACTGCGCGGGGTGCGTTCACACGGTGCCCATCCGGAGACGTTCAGCAAAACCATACCCCCGTACTGATCTTAACCTCGGTATCAGGAAGCGGCTTCATGAGCTCGGGACTGGTGAACAGGGCTCCCTGATCTGTTCCGATATTCGGAACGAAAAAAGGCGCCTCGCAGGGCGCCTTTTTTGTGTCTGCATACCTTATGCAGCTTTGTGCACCCGGATGGGGTGTTTATGTTTTTCCATTCCTTTGCTTGTATATTTCAGGAGCTCGTTTTGATCTCCTTTCTTGTCTTTATTCACGCGCCACATCAACAGCCCCTGGGCCGCGCCGGCCGAGGGGAAGATCACCAGCGAATCCATAAGAATATCGCCAAACGCCGGAGAACCCCCGGTCATCATCGGGGCCAACATGTAGGCCGCACCTGATGATGCCGTGGAATACACGGAGCCCCACACCAAAGCACCTTTGGCGGTGGCTCCCCTCCACGTGTTACCGTTCTTATCTCGATGTTTTGTTTTCATTTTTCTTACCTGTTATTTTCCTTTTATTTGTTCTTTATGAACAAAAATCAGGCATGCCTGTGCCGAAAATGGTCCGCCTCAGCAGGCGGTACGAAATGCGGCAGTTTCGGCAGGGCTGCCTTGCGGTTGCCTAGCTTTCTCATCAGCGGCATCCAGTTGAATACGAGCCAGCCGGCAACCTCTGCCAGAATGCAAATCGGCGAGAGGAAAACCAGAGACCGCACCAGCAGCTCTGAATAGGTGGCCGTGAGGGCGGCTTCATCACTGCGTAAGTAATAAATCGCAGTGGTTGTACCAATGGAGTACAACGGAGCCCAAAGCAGGGCCCCCATTGCAATCGAATCGCACAGGTTCTTTTCGTTTTCTCGTTCTTTCAGTATTTCAGTTTTCATTGTTTTTTTTCCTTATGTGAAAAAATGATTTTTTCAACGCGGCAAAAGGTGGTTCAACCGCATGAGGGGAATGTGATGAAAGTGTTTGCGCTCGGTTAATAAGTCTTATATTTGACGGACTGTATTCCGATTGCTGATTGCAGCATGGAAGGGATATCCGATCAATTTAAGAATTAACGCTGGTGTAAACAGGAGCTTTGGTTTTGTAGTGACGCAACTTTCTGTTCAGGACAGGCGGTCATGCATAATTCCATGCCGTTTGTCAGAAGCATCCACGACTGAGTCGCGCTACGGGCGGCGGCCCATGATATTTTCGGTATGCGAATAACTGATAGGAAGCCCTTGGAGAGGGTCGACGTTTTCATTATATATCTCGCGGTTTCTCATATACTTTTTATTTAGGACCAACATGGTCAGATTACGGATGCCTTATCGCATTTGGTGTGCCATAAATTACTGAATGATGTAAGTGATTGCAGGACAATGTGAAAAAAGTTTAGCTGAATTAGTTTCCGAAGTTGAAGCATTCATAATTGTTATAACAGCCCGAAATTTAAGCCAAAAATGAAATAATTACTGTTAGGAAATGGTTATGGAATACGCCTGATGCCATTTTGCGGTATATTTACCATTATGGGGAAATACAGCTGAATAAGTGATGCAGTTGAACCGGCGGGGTGCAGGTTGCTTGCTCATTCCTTATTACAGATAAAAAAACCAAGGTGCTGAGGGAGTACTGTAGTAAGAAGGTTTTACAGGTTTTTGTATTAAAGCGCGGTGAATATATTTTTAAAATCTACAGGCATTGTATAAGAACTCCGCAGACTGCTGTATAGCGACAGGAGGATTAGAATGAAAATTACAATCATGCCAATAGTGGTCCTTGCTTCCATGCTGCACACAGCGAATGCCACGTATGTCTTAAGCAATGAAGTGCAGATGATACAAATCGAATATTCCCGGGACCGGGGGCTTGCCGGAGATTATTCCGACGACACATTTTGGTACACGTTGGATTTCGAGACCAGCCTGCATGTCACATCCATACGCATGCAGACGCCCGGCGGAGTGGATGTGTCTTCCTCCAATGCAACAGTGAATGGTTCCTCCCTGAAATGGAGGATCTATGAAGCCGACACCGTGCCCTGGGATTCTCGGTTGGATGGTTTGCTCACCATGACATTCGAATTCGATGATGCCACTACCCAGTCGACCATTTATCCGTATACGCACAATGATGGGAGTTCACCCATTCCGCCTTTTCCTGAGGAACCGCAGCTCGGCTGGCCGGATCCAATACATGGCTCATTTAATCTTCAGCGGATTGCTCCGCTCAGGTGGCCGCCTCCGCCCGCAGCCGCCAATTTTCACACCTTCAAAAACAAGATATACAACGAGGACGATACGAATTTAGTCATCTATTCCTCTGGAGCCATCATCAATGTCGGCGGCGCCCCGCCGATTGATGGTCCCATGTCGACGCTTCAAACGCCCCCTTTTCTCCTGCGGCAGGGGCTACATGCCTTTTCGCAGTATTACGGATTTATTCGGGCGGTTTACAATGCCGACGGCATTCCTTGTGTTGCGACGAAACAGGCGGAGATTATGCATAATTTTTACGTGTTCAGTCCCCGTGCCCGCTATGATGATTTTAATGACAATACGCTGCGTGCCGGACATTGGGACGATGTGTCGCCTCTGCCCGGAGCTGAGTTGACGAATGTGAACGAACGATTGGAATATCGATCGACCGGGATGGTTGGCACTATCGGAAAGAGCTGGTCGGGCCATCAATTGAGTGCAACGCAGAATTGGTCCGTCGCGGTGAATGCCACCATTCTGAACCAACTCCCTGATGTTGCATTAGTGCTTTCGGTCGAATCGGATCAGACCGCAGTCCACATGAAATTTGGCTATCGGAGTGAGTGGGGCATATCAGTGCTCAGTGAAGCCATCGATATTTCAGCGGGGACCAATCTCCATTCTCAACTCGACTATGCAATTGTCGAAAGCAATGAAACCCTCTGGATTGAATACGATGTTGATGCCCAGCGATTTTACACAAAAGTTTTTCAACGAGGACGGCCTGCCACGTTGGGCGTAATCGATGCGTCGGAAATGGGGTTTACATCTGAAACAGTTTTCGAAGCCATGCTGAACGTTGAAAACACCAATACGGTGGTGGCTGCTTCAGAGGTCTTTTTCGACGACTTTATGATCTGGTGGGGAGACGAATCCGGGCATCCCGGCGATTCCGATGACGATGGGCTACCCGATGACTGGGAAATGCAGTATTTTGGAAGCATTGATCATCCTAATGCCCACGCGGATGCCGATGGCGATGCAGACACCGTGATCAATTGGAAGGAACTTTTGATGGGTTCGAATCCGACCAATAGCGCTTCGTTTCTCCAACTTTCCAATCCTTGGAAAACGACAGAAGGGTGGGGGCTGAACAGGGATGCCGAGACCGGACGGGTCTACTCCATCGAATGGACAGACCATCTGACGAATGCGTTCCAATCATTGGAAGATGAAATCGTTCATCCGCAAGCCAGCTTCACCGATGCGGTTCATACGGCAGATTCGGCAGGTTTTTATATGCTGAATGTTGAACTGGATAATTAATAGATGGAAATAGAATAGGCCTGATGCCACTTTGCGGCCAGCTGCGTTCGGTGCTGAACATCCAGAGTTTGGAAATTTGGCTGCAGGCTATGCGCCGGGGGGGCTATTCGATTGGTGCTAATGCCGAGTATGAAAAAAGCCGGGTACGCCCGGCTTTTTTCATTAAACGAGTCGATGCTCTTTAAAGGCGAGGTAGATCTTACGTCCGAGCCATGCGTCGGTGGCGGCATAGGTTTGCTGCGACTTAGTCAGCTTAGGACGGGCCCAGTTGGAGACCTGTTCTTTTTTCGAGATACGGAACCCGAAGAGAATGGCAGTGAGTCCCCTGAGCCCGAGGTTTTTAATCCGGGCTTCTTTGGCCGGTATGGCCAGCTCCACAAATCCATTGGGATGGAAATCGGCCACATCCTGGAGCTCGGTCACATCGCGCTCCAATGCGACACCGGCTTTAATAATGTCGGGCGAAGAGAGCACTTTAAGGAGATTCGGAGTGAGGCCGCACTGCTGGATCTGAAATAGATAGACATCCGTTTCGTTGGCCAGCTGAAGCAGGGATGGATCATAACTTTCACCCTTACGAAAGGCGGGGCGGGTTTCTGTATCAAATCCAAGCAGGCGTTCTTTCAGCAGCGTCGCGGCGGCGGCGTCCGCTTCGTCGGGTGTGTTAAGCAGGTGAATCGGGCCGTCGTAGGCCTTCATCGGAAGTTCATTAATCTCAGCTTTTGAAATGTGTTTCTTTTCGGGAAATATGCTCATCGGTACTCTTTCTTGGAAAAATATCTGAGGGCAGGATAATTCCATCCTGTTGAATGTATAGAAATCATTCTGTTTTTTTATTCTTTTTCCACTGATCAGTCACCCATAGCGACTGTTTTGCGAGGCCCATCAGGATTTTACAGTCGGGAACGGTCAGCTTGCCGCGGGTGAAGATTCGGCGCAGCCCCATCATCATATGATCCAGTTTTTGATCGTGCGTGAACTCGGTTTCAATCATCATTTCCCGCCAGACATCGAACATCCGTTCGCGAATCTCGCTGTTGGCTTCTTCGGCCGTTTCTTCCGATGGTTGGAAAATTCCGGCCGCGCTGTACATTTCGTAGCAGCAGACATACACCGCGTGCGACAGGTTGAGCGAAGTGTAGAGCTCGCTCGACGGAATCTGGATGATATGGGTGCAGACCGCCAGCTCTTCGTTGGTCAGCCCTTTATCTTCGCGACCGAACACCAATGCAATTTTGTGGTCCTTCGCACTTTCGAGTCCGATGGGGGCGAACTCTTTCGGGGAGTAGGCAGTATCGCGGTAAAAACCGGTGCGGGCCGAAGTGGCCGCCACCACCGTGCAGTCAGCCACGGCTTCTTCCAATGTCTGGAACTCTTTACGGGCTTCGAGTTGCGCCTTGGCATTGCAGGAGAGTTTCCGAGCGTCGTCCCAGTCGGTCGTCTCGCGCGGCTTAACAATCGCCAGATCGGTAATGCCGTTATTATTCATCGCCCGGCAAACCGATCCGATATTCCCGCCGAAGATCGGCTCAACGAGGACGATGCGGATGTTGCTTAGTAGGGTTATGTTTCTTTCTGTATTCATAATGAGAGGGAGAGTGGGGGATAGGGTGAGGGGGTGTCTACTTAATAAGCCAGTCATCGGCTCCATCGATCATTCGTACGAGTTGACCAATTATCCGATCATATTCTTTATCCAGCCGTTGGAATGTCTCTTTATTAAAATTGGTACAGCGAAGTGAGAACTCCAACCATACCTGAGTTTCACAGGCTTCACAGATAGTTTTGCTATGAAGGCAGCTTTGTATCGGCGTTTTCTCCACGCTTCGGAAAGGTTTGCACAGACAGAGCGGGAGGAGCGTCGGATCTGATCTGTGAGTGAGAATTTTTCCTCGGCCGGAAATGATTTTGTAAGTTCATAGAGTTCCATCGATTCATTAAAAGCATTCTGATAGACGTGTAAGTCCCTATGGCATTGAATTCGTTCACTCATGAGTCACCCGCTCTCCCCATCACCCGTTCGCCCCCTCAGAGATATAACTGCGCAGCAGTTTTATCTCGTCCGCCCAAAGGGCGTCGTCGATTGTTTCCAACACCATCGGGATGCCGTCGAAGCGATCGTCGGCCATGATATATTTAAAAACGTCCAAGCCGAGGAAACCCTGTTCGAGGCTGTGGTGTCGGTCAACCCGGCTGCCCAGCTCCTTTTTAGATCCGTTCAGGTGCATGCCCTTCAGATATTTAAATCCCACGGTATTAGCAAAGTCATCAAAAACCGCAGTGCAGCTGTCGGTGGTGCTGAGGTCGTAGCCGGCAACGAAGCTGTGGCAGGTGTCGATACAGACTCCGACGCGGGTTTTGTCGTCCACCTGGTCTATGATCTCCGCGAGGTGATCGAACCGGAAACCGAGGTTGGAGCCCTGGCCGGCGGTATTTTCAAGCACGGCCGTTACGCCGGAGGTCTGGTCGAGCGTCCAGTTTATAGATTCCGCAATCGTTGTAAGACATTCGGATTCGGAGACTTTTTTGAGGTGGCTGCCGGGATGAAAGTTGAGCCGGTCCAGCCCAAGCTGCTCGCAGCGCTGCATTTCATCGAGAAACGCCGCACGCGATTTTTCCAGTTTATCCGCTTCAGGATGCCCCAGATTAATCAGATAGGAGTCGTGGGGAAGAATCTGCTGTGGACCAAATCCATGTTCAGCGCAATGGGCCTTAAACGCTTCAATGCTCGTATCAGTCAGAGGTTTGGCTACCCATTGGCGCTGGTTCTTTGTAAACAGCGCAAAGGCATTTGCCCCGATTTTTGCCGCATTCAGCGGGGCATTTTCCACACCACCAGCGGCGCTCACGTGTGCTCCGATATACTTCATTCCATCCTGCTTTCGTTTGAAGAGCAGAGATAGAACCACATAATCCCGACGGGGAAAAGCCTCATCGAAAGGTTGCTTCCAAAGATTGGAAGATTATTGGCTTTGACAGCAGTTGATGTTTTCCAATGATTGGAAAGGGTTGATTTTTTTGCAAATTGATAGATAAACGGGATGTTCGAGTGGATTCGGTAGGCTGAAAAAAACGAAATTCATGGCGAAATGCAGTAAACATGATAATTCTAAGCATGTTTTTTGACGTTTTGTTATTGAGTACTGGTTCGCTCCTATTTACATTTCACGCATTCTTAACCAGAGGAAGTATCAATATGGAACCAAGTAATCCGAATACTGAGAATATCGATTATGATAAACAGGACTGGCTCGATGCATTGGATGAAATGCTTGAAAATGAAGGGCCGGAACGCGTTAAGGATATTCTCCACGATCTCCAGGTAAATGCATTTCGCAAAGGTGTGCGACTGCCTTTTTCTGCAAACACCCCCTATATCAACACCATTCCGCTGGAAGAACAGCCGGCCTATCCGGGCGACCGCGAAATGGAACGCCGCATTAAGTCGCTGATCCGCTGGAACGCCATGGCCATGGTGGTGAAAGCCAACCGCGAAGAAGACGGAATCGGCGGTCATATTTCCTCGTACCAATCGATTGCCACTATGTATGAGGTGGGTTTCAACCACTTTTTCCGCGGTCGCACCGAAGATTTTCCGGGCGACCTCGTTTATTTTCAAGGTCACTCCTCGCCGGGGGTCTACGCGCGCGCTTACCTTGAAGGGCGTCTGACCGACGAACATCTTAAAAACTTCCGGCACGAGCTGCACGATACGCCCGGCCTTTCATCCTATCCGCATCCGTGGCTGATGCCCGACTTCTGGCAGTTCCCGACCGTATCTATGGGACTCGGCCCGATTACCGCCATTTATCACGCGCGTTATATTAAATATCTGGAAGACCGCGGACTCCGCGAACCGACCGATCAGCAGGTATACGCCTTCCTCGGCGACGGCGAAACCGATGAACCCGAATCGCTCGGCGCCCTCAAACTGGCTTCCCGTGAAAAGCTCGACAACCTCACCTTTGTGGTCAACTGCAACCTGCAGCGCCTCGATGGACCGGTCAGTGGTAACGGTAAAATTATCCAGGAATTGGAAGCCGCCTTCCGCGGCGCCGGTTGGAACGTGATTAAAGTGATCTGGGGCGATAGCTGGGATCCGTTGCTTGAAAATGACGAAGACGGCTTGCTGGTCAAACGCATGGGCGAAGTCGTTGACGGGCAGTATCAGAAATACACGGTAGAAGATGCCGACTATGTCCGTGAACATTTCTTCAACTCACCGGAACTCAAAAAGCTCGTAGAACATCTGTCCGATTCAGAGCTCAAACGCATGCGCCGCGGCGGCCACGATCCGGCCAAGGTGTATGCCGCCTATAAAGCCGCGCAGGAAACCAAAGGACGCCCAACGGTGATTCTTTCCAAAACGGTTAAAGGCTATGGTCTTGGAA
Organism: Pontiellaceae bacterium B1224; assembly: GCA_029432815.1. GTDB lineage: Bacteria > Verrucomicrobiota > Kiritimatiellia > Kiritimatiellales > Pontiellaceae > Pontiella. Next base: position 9,907 of record JAROBA010000003.1, read on the forward strand.
CGGCCGGGGAAGGGCAGAACATCACGCACTCCCAGAAAAAGATGGGCGAAGATTCGCTGCGTGAATTCCGCACCCGTTTCGGTCTGCCGATTTCCGATGAGGATATCGACAGCGTACCATTCTACCGCCCACCGGAAGACAGCCCGGAAATGCAATATCTGAAAGCCCGCCGCTCAGCGCTTGGCGGACACGTTCCAACGCGTCTGACAAACTTTACGCCGGTCGAAATGCCGGCCGATAAAATATTCCAGGAATTCGACAGCGGTTCTGAGCGCCCGGTTTCCACTACGATGGTTTTTGTCCGCGTGCTTTCAAAGCTGCTGTCCGATAAAAATATCGGCAAACTGATTGTTCCGATCGTCCCCGACGAAGCACGTACCTTCGGTATGGATGCACTTTTCCGCCAGGTTGGAATTTATGCACACTCCGGCCAGCAGTATGAACCGGTCGATAAAGACAACCTGCTCTACTATAAGGAAGAGAAAGACGGTCAGATTCTCGAAGAGGGCATCACCGAAGCCGGCGCATTCTCCTCGTTTGTTGCTGCGGGTACGGCCTATGCCAACCACAACATCAACACCATTCCGTTCTATACCTACTATTCCATGTTCGGCTTCCAGCGTATTGGCGATTCCGCCTGGCTGGCGGGCGATTCCCGCTGTAAGGGCTTCCTGATGGGCGCCACCGCCGGTCGTACCACGCTGGCCGGCGAAGGACTGCAGCATCAGGACGGGCACGGACTCGTGCTGGCGCTGACCATTCCGAACCTGGTGGCGTACGATCCGGCCTATGCCTACGAGCTGGCGATTATCATCAAAGACGGCATCCGCCGTATGTATGTGGATAACGAACAGATCTTCTACTACATCACGCTGATGAACGCCAACTACGAGCAGCCGGCCATGCCGGAAGGTGCCGAAGAAGGTATCCTGAAAGGAATGTATAAGTTCCAATCATCGGAAAAAGCACAGGCGCAGATTCTCGGCTCCGGCGCCATCATGCCGGAGGCCGTCAAGGCCGCTGAACAGCTGAAAAAGAAATATAAAATCGAAACCAATGTGTGGTCGGTAACGAGTTACAAAAACCTGATCAACGATGTGCTCGATGCAGATCGTGAAAAGGTGCGTAACGGGAATGAGGTAACGCCATATATTACCGAATGTCTCGCTGGAGAAACCGGTCCGGTGATTGCCGCTTCTGACTATATGAAGCTGCTGCCGACCTCGCTCTCGCAGGCGGTTCCGGGAGGTATTGTTGCGCTCGGTACCGATGGCTTCGGTCGTTCCGATGGCCGCCGTGCACTGCGTAAACATTTCGAAGTGGATGCCGATGCCATCACGTGGACGGTTCTGTCGACGTTGGCGGCCAAGGGTGAATTTGATAAAAAGAAACTGGATAAGGCCCGTAAGGATCTGGGCATCGATTCCGCCAAACCGAATCCGTTAGGAGAATAGAATCATGGCACTTGAATTTAAGCTTCCAGAGCTTGGAGAAAATATTGAATCCGGCGATGTAATCAACGTATTGGTTGCGGTCGGTGACGTTGTGACCGAAGGCCAGTCCCTCATCGAAATTGAAGCGGGAAAAGCCAGCATGGAAATTCCGTCCCCGGCGGCGGGTACCATCAGCGCCATTCATGTTGCGCAAGGCGACACCATTGAAGTCGGCCAGCTGGCATTCAGCATCGATGACGGTGCATCTGCTCCTGCCGAACCGGCTGAAGAGAAGGAAGCACCGAAGGCAGAAGAAGCCGAAGCCCCCGCTCCTGAAGCGGCACCGGCTCCGTCCGCACCCGCAGCTGCGGGTGAAACGGTTGAATATAAACTTCCAGACCTTGGAGAAAATATTGAATCCGGCGACGTCATCAACGTACTGGTTGCCGAAGGCGACAGTGTGACCGAAGGGCAGTCGATGCTGGAAATTGAAGCCGGAAAAGCAAGCATGGAAATTCCTTCGCCTGTGGCCGGCACGATTTCAAAGGTTCACGTTGCGCAGGGCGATACTGTGGCTGTAGGCCAATTAGCCTTTACGATTGAATCAACCGGATCTGCTGCTCCGGCGGCCCCGGCAGCCCCTGCAGAAAAGCCGGCACCGGCATCTGCGGCCCCCGCCGCCCCCCCGGCCGCGTCGCGTGAGCCGGAACAGCCTGTTGTGGTTGCTCCGCCGCCGGCTCCCGCGCCGGAACCGGCCAAGCCGGTTCGCCCGGCGAATGCGGTTTCCGCAGCACCGAACGTGCGCCGCCTGGCTCGAGAGCTCGGTGTGGATATTCATCAGGTCAAGCCTTCGCGCGAAGGCGGTCGCATCAGTATGGAAGACGTGAAGAACCATGCGAAAGGTACCATCGAAAGCGGAGGTGGCGGCGGAAGCCGTCCGAGCGTTCAGGGGGCAACGCGGGTTGAAAAAATGTCCGCCATCCGCAAAGCAACCATGAACCACATGACGCATTGCTGGACCACTATCCCGCACGTTACGCAGCAGGACTGGGCGGACATCACGCACATCGATATGCTCCGTAAGCAGTTTGCCAAAAAGGCCGAAGTGCATGGGGCCAAGCTGACCGTTACCGCGATTCTTGTTAAAGTGGTTGCGTCGGCGCTGAAAGCATTCCCGAACTTTAACTGCAGTATCGATACGGATAACGCGGAAATCATCTACAAGGATTTCTACAATATCGGCATTGCGGTTGATACCGAGAAGGGACTGATGGTTCCGGTCATCCGCGATGCGGATCAGAAAAATATGATTCAGCTTGCGCAGGACCTTGGTGGCATTGCCGCCAAAGCCCGCGAAGGTAAGATCGGTCTGGCGGATATGCAGGGGGGGACCTTCACGATCACCAATCTCGGTGGCATCGGCGGAACATTCTTTACCCCGATCGTCAATTCGCCGGAAGTGGCGATCCTCGGAGTGGGTCGTGCTGTGAAAGAAGGAGACAAGCTGCGCATGCCGCTGTCGCTTTCCTACGACCATCGCATCATCGACGGAGCCGATGGAGCCCGCTTCCTGCGTTGGATTGTGGAAGCGCTCGAAGAGCCGCTTTTGCTCGCCCTCGAAGGATAATTCCAACACGAAGGCAGGAAGGTCTCAAAGTTTACGAACTGCGGATCTTGGTGCACTTAGTGTCTTAGTGTTTAATTATGGCCATGGATTCAACCATGGCCATTTTTAATGCCCGTATCACGGTGCTGGACTACGAAACCACCGGTTCGGTGCGGGGCTTTCCGACCGAACCGTGGCAGATCGGTATAGTTACACTGGATGGCGGAAAGGTGGATCCGGACACCATGTATGAAAGTCTCCTGCGAGTGGAGGCCAATCGGCCGTTTAATCCGCATGCGCCCGGACGTCATGCTTTGTTGCGCGATGAAATTGCCGTCGCTCCGACACCACAGGAGCTCTGGCTTCAGGTTCGGTCCCGCCTGACCGAGTTCCCGCTATGCGCCCACAATGTTGGAACCGAGAAAAAGTTTATTCGGTTGATGGCGCCGATGCATCAGTTCGGGATCTGGATTGATACACTTCGCATTGCTCGCAAGGTGTGGCCGGGCTGTGCGTCGTATGCGCTGGATGACCTGATTGTTATGCTGGACCTCAAGCCGGAGATCGATGCGCTGTGTGACGGGAAAGAGGCTCACGACGCGCTTTATGATGCTGTGGCATCAGCCAAACTATTGGAGCACCTGCTCGCCCAGCCGGGGTGGGGCGAGGTTGCTGTTGATCAACTGGCAGGGATGTAGGTTGGGCCGGCTGTCCCAGCCGTCCGCGGCTTGCTGAGGACAGCAAGCCCTACCCTAAGAGCATCTTCTCTGTGGTTTCCCAGTCGATGCACTGATCGGTGATGGACAGGCCGTATTTCAAATCGCCGGAAATCTTCTGATTACCTTCTTCAATGAAGCTTTCAATCATCACGCCGGTAATCGGGCAGTCGTCCTTGGCGCGTTGTTCAAGGATGCTTTCCCACACCTTGACCTGATTTTGGGCCACTTTGCTGGCATTCGCATGCGAACAGTCCACCATCAACGATTTTTCAAGGCCGGCGGCTTCCAGTTTGCAGGCCGCGTAGGTGACTTCCGGATATTGGAAATTAGGCTGTTTGCCCCCGCGCAGTACCAGATGGGTGTTCGGGTTGCCGGAGGTTTTCACCATGGCGGAATGACCATCCTGGTCAATCCCGAGAAAACTGTGCGCGTTGCTGGCGGACTCAATGGCGTTGATGGCAATTTCAATATTTCCGTCGGTGGCATTCTTGAAGCCGACCGGCATGGAGAGCCCGCTGGACATTTCGCGATGCGTCTGCGATTCCGTGGTACGGGCGCCGATGGCAGACCAGCTGACCAGATCGGCTGTGTATTGCGGAACGATCGGGTCCAAAAATTCGGTCGCGATCGGAAGGCCGAGCTTGGCGATATCCAGCAACAGTTTACGGGCGGCATAAAGGCCGTGTTCCATATCGCAGGAATTATCCAGTTTTGGATCGTTAATGAATCCCTTCCAGCCAATCGTGGTTCGCGGTTTTTCAAAATAGACGCGCATCACAATAAAGTAACGGTCTTTTACCTGTTCTGCGATAGCTGCCAGACGCTTGGCATAGTCCAGCGCTGCTTCAGGATCGTGGATGGAGCAGGGGCCGATCACGATCAGCAGGCGGTCATCACGCAGGTGGATGATATCACGGACGGTATCGCGGTCGGCCAGCACTTTGTTGGTCAGCTCAATGCCCAGCGGCAGCTCTTCTTTGAGCTTGGCCGGGGTGACCAGCTTCTTCAGTTCTTTTACGCGCAAATCTTCAGTCAGATGGATGTCATTAGTCATAAGGGGGCGGAATTAACCAGATTGCTTCAGTTTTTGGAAGTATCTTCTTGTTTGCTTTTTATGATGCGTTCCTGCCGGTCACGCAGGATTTCCTTATTGGTCCAGACGCCGTAAGGATCTCGATAGGGAAGGCCGCGCGTGGTTTCGCGGATCATTTTTATTTCATGGTCCGGTAACGGAATTGGAATGTCCTTTTCCTGCATGGCGGCGATGGTTCCGCCGCGCTGCCGTCCAACCGGATCGGTTTCGCCCACAAAGAAGCCGGCCTCCATCAAACCCGCGCGAACCGGGATCGCAGCGCAGTAGGTCAGCAGGACGGCGTCCGGTTTCATAACCGCTTTCAGCTTTCGAAAGAAATCAACCGTCCAGAGCTCGCTGTTGCGCTGGGTGGAAAAGGCGTCGAGAAAGACGAGGTCGAAGGTGGACGGGTTGAGTTTTGAAATCGTATAGCGCGCATCACCCCACAGAATCTGGATTGCCGATTGCCGATTGCTGATTGCCAATTGATTTTCGTAGAGGTCTGACAGAATTTTTTTCCAATCATTGGAATCGGTTTCCAAGGTCTGGATATTTTTCGAGGCAGCGCCAACGACCCGGCGGTCCATTTCAAGGGCGGTGACCTGAAGATTGTTCGAGGAAGCAGATACAGTTTCCAGCGCAGTAAGGCTGTTGTATCCCAACCCAAAGCAAACATCCAGTAGTTGGATGTCTCCCAAAGTCAGCCGTTCTTTCAGTCTTCCTGGTACCAGATATTTTTCTTCGGCTTCCAGTCTTGCCCCGGCAGGTGTGTGGTAATGCTCTTTGTAGTCTTCATTCCAAAAAGTTACAGACCCATCTTCAGTCTCAACTGTTTTTAGATTTCCCTCAGTCTGCCCATCTCTCGGTCGCCCCCTCTCAAAAAGATCCCCTTGCCGCCATTCACGACAGGTCATTTGCTGAATGACATAATCCTTAAACTGGCCTTTAGCCATATGCCATCTGGGAGCAATCAGTTCTTCGTCCAGTGTGTCGGTGGTGAGCCGCATGATTGGGATGTTCGGCGGCATACGGCGGATGAAGTCCATCAGATGTTCGGCAAAATCTTGCTCCATTAATACGGGCAGAGGAGTGAGAGCATGCTCCAATGCGAGTGTGGTTCCTCTTTCAATATGCAGGTTATGGATCTTAACGGCGTCAATTGGGAGGGCGGCCAGCGTGTCGGCGGTTTGCTGAAAGTCCTCGGCGGTTTCGCCGGGCAGGCCGAGAATGGCGTGTGCCGCGACTTTGATTCCAAGCTCGTGCAGTTTTTTAATGGCTTCTGCGCTGGAGGCCCAGTCGTGACCGCGGTTAATCCGATCGAGCGTACGGTCGTGAACGGTTTGCACGCCCAGCTCCACCCAGACCTCGATATGTTTGTTCAGCTCTACCAGAAAGTCGTAGGCCTGTGGAGTCAGGCAGTCCGGGCGGGTGCCGATACTGACGGCGGTAAAATCGAATGCATCCAATAAGGCCAGATATTTCGGTTGCTGGTTTTTTCCGAAGGTTGCGGAATAGGCCTGAATGTAGGCCATGTATTTCTTGGCGCCATAGCGATCCCGAGCAAAGCGGATCGCATCCTTCATTTGCTCTTCAACCGAGGATGCGCCGATGGTCTGTACGGCGGCGGAACCGCGCACGTTACAGAACGTGCACCCGCCGGAACCATCGAGTTCCCGGTTTGGACAGCCCGTATTAAAATCGATCGGCACACGAAAGAGCGCATCACCATAGCGCTCCTTCATGTAGTCTTTGTATTGGAGATAGGGTTTCTTCACGGCGGCGTATCATGCCGGTTCGCTAGTGAACGTCAAGGCGCATCAGATGGAGAAGGCACGGGATGAATGCCCTTGTTTTTCAGTGCCCGTAGAATTATATTTTGAACTCGTGCGGAGCGCATTTGATGAATGTGAGGTAGTGGTATGAATGACTTTTTTAAAAGAATATTGCTGATTGTCGGAATGGTCGGTGCTGCGGGTCTCTCCGAGGCGGAGCTTCTTTATTCAGATTCGTTTGACGGGGGACTCACCAATTGGGTCGGGGAAGGGCCGACGCCCTCCATCGTGGATGGTCAGTTGGATTTTAATGTGATCGACAGTGCCGGCACGATCTGGCTGAACCGGAAGTGGTCGGGTAATATTCAAATTGAATACGATGTGTTGATGCTGGGGTATCGAGATTTGAACGTTTTCTGGATGGCGACCGATCCGAATAACCCGGATGATTTTTTTGCGGCGGATCGATCCGATGGTGACTTCGGGAACTATAACTCCATGGACTTATATTATGTAGGATATGGTGGAAACAGAAATGAGACTACGCGTGCGCGGAAATATTTCGACAATACACGGCCCATTCTTGAGGAGTACACAACTCAGCCCTTTTTGCTGAATGGCGAGAATTCAACGTATCGCGTCCGTCTGGTTCAAGACGAGGGGGTGGCTGAATATTGGATCGACCAGAATGACGGGCTTGGCATGCAGCAGGTATGGAGCTATGACGATAACACCGATCCCGATGGCAACGGTGATCCGTATACCGAAGGATATTTCGGGATCCGCGGAGCCAAAACCCATTATCGCATCGATAACGTAACCGTGACCGCCATCCCGGAGCCCAGCACTCTGCCTTTGATCGGGTTGGGAATATTCGGGGTCTACTTCTTCAGAGGAAAACGACTGAATCGAATCCGTAAAAATCAAACCGTAAAGTGTGACGTGGCACCGCAGTGTCCTTTGGCTTTTCAGAATGCGGAACAAAACGAAACGTCACAGAAGAACGTGTTTTATTAATGGCCAGTTATTGGTCTAAAGTTGAAGGGCTGAATCGGTTGTAGAACGATACCTTTCAGCCGTGCGGCGGAGAGTGGCGGGAAGGATTCGCGAGCTCAACCGTTCCCACCCTACAAATTTACAATCGTTTAAGAATCGCTTCAGGTGTCCCGAGGTACGGATAAGCCTCGGGCACTGAACATAACCCCGCCCGCACCGGATTCATTTCCGTGTAACACCATTTGTCGGTGAGGCTTTCGTTGTGACGAAGCAATCGATCGAAAAACTCGCGTTGCCAGATGCCGCCCTCAATTCCTGCCCGATTCAGGCGTTGCTTGCTGGACGATTTCCAGCGTTGCATCAGCTTCGAGAGCTTTTGTTCGCGTTCCGTCATCGGCGCGGTGAGTAGATGCACGTGATCCGGCATGAAGCAGATCTGAGGGATGTTCCAATCGGTTGCGGCAGCGGATTTGATCAGCGATTCAAGTGTGATTTTTATAGCTGTGTTGTTGGTGAAGATATGCCGACGTTCAGCGCAGCAGGTGGTTACGAAATAGATGACGCTTTGGTTGTCGGGAATCCAGACCGGAATCCGTTTCAGGTGTTTGCGATCTGGGAGGCCGTTGGACATGAATGAATCATGGGTCGAAGGGCAGGACGGGTCAAGATTGCAGGGCACAAATTGTAGGGCTGAAATGGTTGAGCTTGCGATACCTTTCAGCCGTACGGCGGAGTGGAGTGCCCGAACAGTTCAGGGTCCTTGGCGGGGTTCGGCGGGAAGGTCTCGTTGCTCAACCGTTCCCGCCCTACAACGAAATCTACCGATCAAAAAGCAGGCGTTGGCCGCGGAGGGCGTCGTTGACCTGTCCGTTCTGATAAGCAATCTGTCCGTTCACCAGCGTGGCGGCGATGGACGATTTGAAGGTGACGCCTTCAAAGGGCGACCAGCCGCATTTGTATTCAATGTTTTCTTTGGTGACGGTGGACGGCGCTTCAGTATCGATCAGGGTGAGGTCCGCCCAGTAGCCCTCGCGGATGAAGCCGCGTTCCAAGCATTGGAAAATTCGTGCGGGGTTATGCGCCGTCTTTTCGGCCACCATTTCGAGCGGGAACAATTCCACGGCGGTCGTCATGGCGCTTTGGATGACCGGAAGGCCGGAGGGGGCCGAGCCGTAGTTATTCAGCTTTTCTTCATAGAGATGTGGCGCGTGGTCGGTGCCGATCGTATCAATGACGCCATCAATGACCGCCTGACGGATGGCGGCGCGGTCGGCGGGTGTTTTGATGGACGGGTTGCATTTAATGAACGCGCCTTTTTCGTCGTAGTCATCGGACGAAAACCACAGCATATGCGGGCAGGCTTCGCCGGTGATTTTTTTGCCTGAAACGGGACCAGCCTTGAACAGATCGAGTTCTTTGGCGGTGGTCAGATGCAGCACGTGGATCTGGGAGTTATATTTCGTGGCGAGCTCAACGGCGAGGGCGGTGGAGCGGTAGCATGCTTCCTCGGAACGGATTTTCCAATGTTCGGAAAAGGGGATGGCTTCGCCGTACTTTTCGCGGGCGGCCTTTTCGTTTTCACGAATGGTGTTGGTGTCTTCGCAGTGTAGGGAAATCGGGACTTCGATTTTTCCGAAAATGTTTTCCAGCTGTTCGGTGCGGTCGACGAGGAGTCCGCCGGTAGAGGCGCCCATAAACAGTTTCACGCCGCAGATGGATTTTGGGTCCATCGCCAGCAGTTCGTCGATGTTGTTGTTGGATGCGCCGAGGTGGAAGGAATAGTTGGTGACACAGCGGGTGGCGGCCAGTGCAAATTTGTCTTCGATGACCGCATTGGTGATGGCAGCGGGTTTGGTGTTGGGCATCTCCATAATAGAGGTGACGCCGCCGGCTACGGCGGCGCGGGTTTCGGAATGGAGGGTTGCTTTCTGTTCAAGGCCCGGTTCGCGACAGTGTACGTGACAGTCGATCATACCCGGAAGCAATGCTTTCCCGGCGGCATCGATGACGGTATCGGCCGCCTGATCAGTCAGGCTGGAGTCTATTTTTTCGATTCGCCCGTTTTTAATGAAAACATCAGCGGGGCGGGTTTCACCCTCGTTCACGAGATTGGCATTGGTAAGCAGTATTGTTTGCATGCGGGGCAATCTATGCAAGCCGTTGCTTAGATGCAAGGAAGGGCAGAATAAAATAGAGTGGTATTATTTTCCATTTGGCACGAATCCTATCAGGAGCCGTGCAATGGCGGGGTTAAACCCTGAATCTGCTTAAAATCGAGGTAGATTTCGTCATTAATCCGGTATTTGGAAAATAGGCCCGCTTTTGGCCTGCCTTTTTTGTGTTTTCGCCTTTGCGTATCTGCAGGGGTTTCGCTAGATTCCACCTTCTTTTTGAACAAATGTGAATGTTTACCTTAGAATTTCAACAAAACGGAGATTGCTAGATGAGAAAGAAAATTATTGCAGGCAACTGGAAAATGAATAAAACCGTCGAAGAAGCGGTTGAGTTGGCTAACAATATCAAACAGGAACTCGGTGACTGCACTGAAGTTGACGTGGTCCTCTGCCCTCCGTTTACGGCCCTTAAATCGGTCAGCGACATTATTTCCGAAACGCAGGTTGCAGTCGGCTCCCAGAATATGTCTTCCGAAGACGAAGGCGCATATACTGGCGAAATCTGCCACACCATGCTGAAAGAGCTCTTCGTTCGTTACGTCATTCTCGGCCACAGCGAACGCCGCGAGTATTACAAAGAAAATGATTTCTGGATCAACAAAAAGGTGATCAAGGCACTCGAAAAGAACCTGCGCCCCATCCTTTGTGTTGGTGAAAAGCTGGAAGAACGTGAAAACGGAACAACCGAAAAAGTGGTTGAAGTACAGGTTCGCGAAGGTCTGAAAGACGTTCCGGCATCGGCTTATACTGAACTCGTGATTGCATACGAGCCGGTCTGGGCAATCGGAACCGGTAAAGTGGCAACGGCTCAGCAGGCGCAGGACGTACATGCTTTCATTCGCGGTATTGTGAAGGATATGGTCGGTGCGGAAGCAGCGGACGCGGTTCGCATTCAGTACGGCGGATCCATGAAACCGGGCAACGCTCCGGAACTGCTCGCTATGCCCGACATCGACGGCGGATTGATTGGCGGCGCTGCGCTGGACGCGACTTCGTTCGCGGGCATCGTTAAAGCCGGCATGTAATATTGCGGCAAAGCCGCATGGTCGACGGTCTGAAGGTCGAAAGTTCCGAGTCTCGACCATCGACAGCTGGACCTTCGACTATAAGTATAAAGGAATTAGTATGATTTTTCTCAAAGCACTGTTTATTGTAATTCTGGTTCTCTGCTGCCTGATGCTGATCGGCCTCGTGTTGCTGCAGAAGTCCAAGAGCGAAGGCCTTGGTCTGGCATTCGGTGCCGGCGCCGGGGAATCGCTGTTCGGTGCCCGCGCCGGTAATGTTCTTTCCAGAGCAACGGTCGTGATCGGCTGTGTATTCATGGCATCGGCTCTTGTGCTCGGTATGCTGTTTGCCCAGCAGGACAGAACGCTGATGGATGGCGTGGAGAGCGAGTTGGTGATTCCGGCTGCTGAGCAATCGGCTCCCATTCAGGGGCTCGACCTCGGAACACCGGAAACACAGCCCATTGCTGTTGAGGAAGATATCGTTATTGATGTTCCTGCTCAAGCGGCCGAATAACAATTGATCCTTATCTTTTCTGAATGAGGTTTAAACCTCCAGTGTATAGACTCCTCTCAGCCGCCTTGGCGGGTTTTGCGGGGAGTCTTTTTCTATTCGGGTGCGGTGGAAAGTCATCGGACAAACTTCCAGAGACTGGAAGTGAGACGGTCTATTATTCCCAAACCAATCCAATTCGCGGGCTGGACCCGGCATCGGCTGGTGAGGTTTCCTCTTCGCTCGCGATTGCCCGCATTTACGAAGGTCTGCTTGAGTACGATTATCTCGAACGGCCGTATAAGGTGAAACCGTTACTGGCGGAAGCGATGCCCGAAGTTTCGGACGACGGTCTCGTTTATACCTTTAAAATCCGCAAGGGCATCTACTTCCATGACGATCCGTGTTTCCCTGATGGGAAAGGGCGTGAGCTGGTGGCGGAAGATTTCATCTATTCCATCAAACGCGTGGCCGATGTAAAAAATGTTTCGTCTGGATTCTGGGCCTATAACAACCGGATTCTCGGCATTAACGATTTTCATGAAGCATCGAAAGGGAAAGAGCCGACCGACTACGCGGCCAATGTTGAAGGCCTTCAGGCGCTGGATGATTACACGCTGCAGATTTCGCTGACCGATCCCTATCCGCAACTGCTCTATATTCTGGCTATGCACTACGCCTTCGCGGTACCACACGAGGCGGTCGATTTTTACGGTCAGGATTTGGTCAACCATCCGGTGGGAACCGGTCCCTATGAACTGGTGGACTGGCGTCGGAATTCCCGCATTGAATTTGAGCGCAGTCCGAAATGGAAGGAGACCGGCCGTGTGGAAAACTATCCATCCAAAGGCACACCGGAACAGGAAGCTGCTGGACTGCTGAAAGATGCCGGTGAGCAGCTGCCCTTCATTGATCGCATGGTGCAGTATGTCATTGAAGATCAGACAACATCCTGGATGATGTTTCTCTCCGGTCAGTTAGGCGCTTCGGTCATTTCGCGCGATAACTGGGACGAGGTGATCACCGGTGATAGGAAACTGAACGATTCGTTGGGTGAACGTGGAATCGGGTTGATCTCTGCTCCGACACTCGATGTGTACTATATCGGCTTTAACTGGGATGATCCAACCGTGGGCCAAAGTGCTGATCCCGAACAGAACGAGCGGCATAAAAAACTGCGGCAGGCCCTGAGCTGTGCCTACGATTTTGATCAGATGAATCAGTTTATGAATTACCGCCTCCATCCGCTGGGCGGCCCGATTCCGCAACCGCTGGCCGGCAGTTTAAAGAAGCCTTCGCCGTATGCATTCAATCTGGAAAAAGCGAAACAGCTGTTGGTCGAAGCGGGCTATCCGGAAGGGATCGATCCGGAAACGGGAAAACGGCTGGAACTTGCGATTGAGCTCGGCAGCGCGGATTCCAATACCCGCCAGCGTATGGAGCTGATGGCCGATATGTATCAGAAGATCGGCATTGTATTAAAAGCGTCCTACAACACGTGGCCGGCCTTTATTGAAAAAATGAACCGCCGTCAGGGGCAGATGTTTCAGCTGGGCTGGGTGGCGGACTATCCTGATGCCGAGAACTTCCTGCAGCTGTTCTACAGCAAAAACGAATCTCCGGGACCGAACCATTCCAACTATCGGAATGCTGAGATCGACAAAATGTATGAGCAGATCCGAACCATGCAGGATACGCCGGAGCGCACAGCGATTTACGAGGAAATGGCGGAAATCATTGTGGAGGATTCTCCGTGGATTTACCTGTTCCAACCGATGAGCTATGCGCTCAAACACAGCTGGCTGGAAAATTATATCCCGCACGATTTCCCGTATGGAATGGGCAAGTATCGGCGCGTTAATACTGAAACACGCGAGCATTGGTTCGATTCGTACGACGACACCAAACTCGATATGACGGGGCGGGAATGATGATGCTTCGCAATAGATTTTTGATTTTTGATTTCGGATTGCCGATTTGCGGGTCTGCGACGCCTCTTTCTGAAAAAGGCCAACGCCGCCTGAGTTCTGCAATTCAAAATTCAAAAATCAAAATTCAGCAATCGGGGTTGTCATGCTGAAATATATTCTCAGACGTTTATTGCAGATGATTCCGACGGTGATCGGGGTGATTCTTGTGACGTTTGCACTGTTCAATATTGTGCCGAACGATTTGGCGGCCATTGCCCTCGGAAAAAACGTGACGCTCGAAATGCTCGAAAATTTTGATGAGCTGCGCGGACTGAACAAGCCGCTCTTTTTCGGGACCCGTGCTGAAGTCCGTGCGTACGAGGATCTTGATCTGGGTGAAAATGCCGGGCGCTGGCGCAACTGGACCAACGCTGTGTGGTCGGCGGAAACAGGAACCGTTACCATTCAGCCTGGTTCGGAAATTGATCCGCTGGCCTTTGAGCTCAAAGATGACGTCGAGTACGAATGGGTGCTGAAATACCGCGGCGAAGGCATCCTGGCCGGACAGGAACTTTCTTCCAAGGATTGGAAAACCGCAAAAGTCCGTTTCCAGGGATTGGAAAGCGGCGCGTTTATAACCGATCTCCAATCGTTCGAAATCAAAAAGCTTAAACTGCGTCGTATCGTTCGCAATCCGTTCGACTCGCAGCTCTTTTTCTATATCGGTCAATTGTTTCATGGTCAGCTCGGAGATTCCGAGCATTTCAAGCAACCCGTTTCCAAGCTGTTGCTCGATGGGATTCCTCCATCGCTTTCGCTGATGATTCCGATCTTTTTTATCGGGCTGATTGTCTCCGTAAGTCTGTCGCTGGTGTGCGCCTTTTTCCGCAATCAGTTTCTCGACCGCTTTCTGGTAGTGACGGCCGTTGCGCTGATGAGCATCAACTATCTGGTCTTCATCATTGTTGGGCAGTATTTCCTTGCCTACAAACAGGGGCTGTTCCCGGTGTGGGGCTATGAGTCGGCTAAATATATCGTGCTCCCGGCCATCATCGGGATCGTGAGCGGGCTGGGTTCGAATATCCGTTTTTACCGCACGATCATGCTGGACGAAATGTATAAGGATTACGTCCGAACGGCTTTTGCGAAAGGCGTTTCCAAACCGCGCGTGCTGTTTGTGCATGTGTTGAAAAATGCGATGATCCCCATCATTACCAATGTCGTGATTGCGATCCCTTTCCTTTATACCGGCTCGCTCCTGCTCGAAAAATTCTTCGGTATTCCCGGGCTGGGCTATCTCGGTGTAACGGCGGTGCTGTCGTCGGACATCGATGTCGTGCGGGCTCTGGTTTTAATCGGCGCGCTGATGTTCGTGGTCGCGAATCTGCTCACCGATATTTGTTATGCCGCCGCTGATCCACGGGTGAAATTGAAATAATGAAGAACAAATCACAGAGCCTTTGGGGCGATGCCTGGCGCCGATTGAAAAAGAACCGGCTGGCTATGTTCTGCCTGGGACTGGTGATCTTTTTCACTCTGTTGGCAGTCTACGGCGAGATTGTCTATCGCTATTATGAAATTAAGGATGTGGCATCGCCGTATTCACTGACTAATCTGGACATCGCCTACGAGGCACCGAGTTCCAGACATTGGATGGGAACCGACGGGCTGGGGCGCGATGTGATGGCGCGGTTGGTGCAAGGCGTTCGTATTGCTTATAAAGTCGGCATCATCACTTCCATGATTGCGATTCCGATCGGCGTGATACTCGGCTGTTTGGCCGGGTTCTTCGGCGGGAAAGTGGACGATTTTATTGTCTGGCTTTATTCCACCTTCGCCTCCATGCCCGGACTACTTTTCATTCTGGCGATTGCGATGGTCGTTCCGGATCAGGGACTGCTCGGCGTTTATCTGGGCATTGGTCTGACCACCTGGGTGGGCTTGTGCCGACTGGTTCGCGGCGAGGTGATGAAGCATAAAGAACAAACCTATGTGCAAGCCGCCAAAGCGCTGGGGCTCGGTTCGGGACGGATTATGTTTAAGCACATTCTGCCGAACATCTCCCACGTGATCATCGTCACCTTTTCGCTCCGGTTTCCGGCGGCGGTCGGTACAGAGGTCATCATGAGTTTTCTGGGCATCGGTGTGCAGGGCGAGCCCTCGTGGGGGCTGATGATTGATTCCGCGCGCATGCGCCTCTGGCAGGGCATGTGGTGGGAAATGACCTTTGTGACGATCGCTCTCTTTTTATTGGTGCTGGCCTTTAACCTGTTGGGCGATGCCCTGCGCGACGCTTTGGACCCTCGGCTCAATGATTAAGATATCAAACACAAAGGCTCGAAGGGCACGAAGTGCAAAAGGTGTGACAGCATTACTTAGTGAACTTTGCGCCTTAAGCGAGTGTGCGAGCGGGTGTTAAAAAAAATGAGTAAGTCGGATAACATTCTGGAAGTGAAGAAGCTCCAAATCCATTTTGGACATGGCGACGATGCCGTGCGTGCGGTGGACGGTGTCAGCTTTCACGTGGCGCGCGGCGAGACGCTGGCGCTGGTGGGTGAAAGTGGCAGCGGTAAAAGCATCAGTGCGCTTGCATTAACTAAGCTCACCCCGCGGGCGGCGATCTATGCGGGCGGTCAGGTGCTGTTCAATCAAACGGATATGCTTTTGTTGTCGGAACGTGATTTGCGCGCTATTCGCGGCAGTCAGATTTCGTATATTTTTCAGGAGCCGATGTCATCCTTCAATCCGGTGTTTACCATCGGATGGCAGATTGAAGAGGCGCTGAAGCTGCATCGCAAAGGAGTTGATCGTAAAGCCGAAGTGGAGCGCCTGCTTAAACTGGTGCATCTGCCGCAGCGAATGGCCGTTGCCTATCCGCATGAAATGAGCGGTGGTCAGCTGCAGCGTTGCATGATTGCGATGGCGCTGGCCTGCGATCCCGAACTGCTGGTGGCCGACGAACCCACCACGGCGCTTGATGTGACTGTGCAGCGGGAAATTCTTAATCTGCTGGCCGAGCTGAGCCGGAAGGTGAATCTATCGGTTCTCATGATTACGCATAACTTCGGAATCGTTTCCGACCTTGCCGATCGTGTTTGTGTGATGAAGAAAGGCAGGATTGTTGAAGAAGGCGAGACTCGTCAGGTGCTGGACGACCCGCAGCATGACTACACCAAACAGCTTATGGCCGCCGTCCCTCGCCTTCGTCCCAAGGAATTTAAATAGAAAAAATGGATAAGTTGCTGTCAGTTGAAATGTTGAATGTCGTTTATGGCAAAGGGAAGGATTCCGTTCATGCTGTGAAGGATGTGACTTTCTATATCAAACCCGGCGAGATTTTCGGGCTTGTTGGCGAAAGCGGGTGCGGTAAAAGTTCGCTGGGGAAAGCCGTTATTCGTCTGACCGATCCAACCTCTGGAACAATTGATTTTAATGGAACCGATGTAGCATCGCTGAAAGGAAAAGCACTGAAGACCTATCGGCAGGAAGTGCAGATGGTTTTTCAGGATCCCTACGGTTCGCTCAACCCGCGCATGAAAGTGGGCAGTGCCATTGTGGACGTGCTTCAAGTTCATAAGATTGGAAACAATACGATGGAGCGGCGGGCGCGGGTTACCGAACTTTTTGAAGCGGTGGGACTGGAGCCTGATTGGGCCTGGCGCTATCCGCATGAATTTTCCGGCGGTCAGCGGCAGCGCATCTGTATTGCCCGCGCCCTGGCGCTGAACCCGGATTTGCTGGTGGCCGATGAACCGGTTTCGGCGCTGGACGTTTCCGTACAGGCCGAGATTCTCCAACTATTGGAAAAACTGCGTGCCAGCCGTCAGCTGGCCTTCCTTTTTGTCAGTCATGATCTGGCCGTGGTCCGCAATGTCTGCGACCGGGTCGCCGTGATGTATAACGGCGAAATTGTTGAGATGGGCAACGTTGCCGATGTGATCGACAATCCGCAGCACGAATACACCCGCAAGCTTCTTGAAGCGGTTCCTTCTTTTTAAACAGCAGTCCCGGAGCATTTTTTCATGGAACTCAAAAACGTACGGGTCAAAAAAAGATTCCTCACATGCCGAACCTGCGAGACGGAATTTTTCGGCTATTCGGAGGCCTCGGGCGAGGATGCTGACAAGCTGTTTGAATGCGACGACTGCGGCGCTATCTTTTCGCTCGCCAGGGGACAATCTGTAGATGACCACATCAAAGGCATATACTGCCCCGATTGCGACGCACCGCTGGAGGAGAGTCTGGTGGAAAAAACTTCAGCAGGCATTTGCCCCATGTGCGAAGACCGCGACTATTACGGTACCGGCGAAGCGGAAGAGACAGAGCTCGAAACGTACAGGCTTTAACCAGCGAGTTTGCCGTTCTTGGTGAGCATCTATTTCCAATGTTTGGAAAAAGAGCGTGCAGCTAGGCTGATCCACCATCTAAAGATGGAATTGTTCTTTGGTGTAAAAGATTCGTTTTTATTGAAATATTTCTAAAAAAGGAATAAACAGGACAGTGCTGATTCATTAATTTGAACATGTTTTTCAGAAGTAACTTGTTTGATAAAACGAACTTACTAACCCGAACGCGGAGCGTCACCATGCCTCAGAAAAAGGTATCGACTGGGTGTAATGCGAAGCATGGCATTGAACAACCTGCTGATTCCTCCAAAATTTCGAACAATCAGACAAGCCAGCTCCTGTTGCAGAAGCAATACCGGGAGTTGACGAGCAGGCATCTCGGTGACCTCCGCCAATCCCTTTTTTCCGAGCTTACAGGACTCCATTTTCACATTCACTGGGAATCACTCCATCCAACGGCCCCCAAGGATGCACATTCCATCGCGTGTTCTGTTTGCTGCGGTTTAACTAATGGCGTCCCGAAGCCTCATTGCGATGTATTAGGAGCACTGCATCTGGAGAAATCCCGGCGCGCAGGTGCGAGCGGCCATCGGTTCAGGTGTGGGGCAGGGGTTAGCAACTACTGGTTTCCCATCACAATTCGAGGATTGGTCATAGGTATTGCATTTGTTCAGGCGCTCGATAAAAGCAGCCAGATTCTAAGGCAGCACATGTGGGATGACCCCAAAAATAATACTGTTCCGCTCCTCAGTCGGGCCGAATTTGACCACGCTGCACACTTGCTGCGATTTATTGCCCAGAGTGCCGAAACTGCTACCTTAGCTGAGTTGAATCAGCTGGATGTGAAACAGGTACGTGAGGCGATGAGCTCACTGCAACAGGAACAAGACCGCTTGAACGAACACATCCAACGTCTGTTACCTAAGCAGAATCAGCTGTCTGGAAGTCACCACAATTCGTCGCCCCTGCTTGTGAAACGCATGCTCGACTATATTCACCAGCACCATGCGGAACCGATCACGCTCCTGGAATGTGCCCGCGTCCACGGCCACAACGCCTCCTATTTATCCAATCTCTTTTCGCAAACTGTCGGCCTGCCATTCAAAGCCTATCTTACCGAACTGCGTCTGGAAAAATCCAAGGAGCTTCTTGGAGATCCTGATCAGAATATAAATGAGATTGCACAAGCAGTAGGCTATGCCAGCGCCAATCGCTTCAGGCTTGCCTTCAAGAAGCAGACTGGGCTTTCTCCCAGTCACTGGCGCGAAACCATGCGCCCCTCTCCATAACCAGGATATCCCGCGCAAAGGTGTAGAGAAAGTAGAGCTGCAGTTCTTTGCCGCTTAGAGTGAGGCAGTTTAATCCCCCGCGTCTTCGGATTGCCCCAAACCCAAAAAAACGCACGCTATCCCAAACTTTTGCACGCTATGCGAAACTTGTTTTTGCGAGCAAAATGTCTTTGTTCGAAAGGGACTCAGTACTCCCATTTTAGTGCTAATAGCAGAGGGATCATTATGAAAATAAAAACCAAATCACCATTCGTTATTCGTCATATGGCCTTCCTTTTGTTTGCTTCCTTACTGCTGTTCATTGTTCCGCGAGCGCTTGCTCAGACCGATTGGGGCTCGGCATTGCAGTTTGATGGGACCGATGATTATGTCGAATCCAGCGGTATCAATCTGGCAAACTCTTCCTTCACCATCGAAGCATTGATCAAGCGGGATAGCATAGGGACATCTGATTGCATTATTGGTCAAGGAACCGCTGCGGCTAACATGGGGCTGCACTTTGCATTCCGGGCTAATAATGTGTTTACCCTTGCCTTTTATTCTGACGATTTAAACACGGCCGATACGTATACTGACTATGGCTGGCATCACTGGGCAGGTACCTATGACATAAGTGGAAGGGTTCGGAGTCTCTATAGGGACGGAATACTGGTTGCGAATGACATAGCCACTGCTAATTATAAAGGTTTGGGACCTTTGCGCATTGGAAGCCGTTCGTTCGATGCTGATTATATATTTGCAGGACAGATTGATGAAGTTCGCATCTGGAATGTGGCGCGAACGGATGCGGAGATTAAAGCCAATATGACACAACCACTTTCCGGAGACGAATCCGGACTTATTGCTTACTACCGATTAGATGAAGAAGCAGGTAGTGTGGCATATGATAATTCCTCCAACAATTTTGATGGAACGCTGGTCAATGGCCCAGATTGGGTTGCTTCGTCCGCACCTTTCTTAACGCTGCCAGCGGATAATTTCACCCCCACCACGGCCAGATTGAATGCCTTGATCAATCCCAATGGGAGATCAACTGACGCTTGGTTCGAATGGGGTACGAACACAACCTTTGGCTGCAGTACGCAAATAGTGAATTTGGGCGGCGGAACTAACGTTGTACCAATAACTGCTGCACTTACAGGATTGATTCCACAACTGACCTATCACTTTCGCGCCGTAGCATCCAACAGTCTTGGTGTTGCATATGGCCAATCAAAAACCTTTAGTCTCTGGGAAGCAACTAATCTGGTCGATAGCGGGGCCGGATCCTTGCGTAACCTGATCGCCATTGCGGATGCAGGATCAGCTATTATCGTGACCAACATCGGCACCCTCACGCTGACCAGTGGAGAACTTATAATCAATAAAGATCTCAGCATCGTGGGGCCGGGCGCTGATCTATTCGCCATCAGCGGAAATAACAGCAGCCGAGTCTTTAATATTGCCAACGGTGCTGCCGTCAACATTTCGGGCCTGACCATTCGAGACGGGCGCAGCCCCGTCAGCCAGCCGGGAGGCGGCATTTACAACAACGGAACTCTGACCTTGAAGGATTGCAGTGTAATAGCCAATCACGCCGGTGATGGTAGCACTGGCGGTGCTGGAGGCAATGGTGGAGGTATATACAATCACACTTCCGGAATCTTCACGGCTAACCGTTGCACATTCAGCGGTAACTACAGCGGTAACGGTGGAACCGGTTCTAACGGAGGAAACGCTTCCGGGGGGAGTGGAAATGATGGAGGCGACGGTGGGGACGGTGGTAATGGTGGGAACGGTGGCGCGGTTTACTCCACTGGAATTCAACTCACTCTGGACTCTTCTACGCTGAGTGGAAATTTTACCGGCTCAGGTGGTACTGGAGGAAAGGGAGGAAATGGCGGGTGGGGTGCAATCAGCGGCGGTGATGGTGGCGATGGTGGCGATGGCGGCGACGGCGGCGACGGCGGCGGCATTTTCGCCAATGGTATTGTGAAGTTTGAAAGTAGCACGGTAAGCGGCAATCTGGTCGGCAACGGTGGAAACGGTGGCGGTAGCGGATGGGGTGCAGAGGGCGGATTGTCGGATGGCAGTTCCGGTTCATCAGGCACCAGCGGTGTTGCAGGAGATGGCGGCGGAGTGAACAATCAGCTCGGTGCTCAGGCGCAACTTGTGAATACGATAGTAGCTTTGAATGTCGATTCCTCCGGCCCCGACGACGTTGCAGGGACATTCACATCCCTCGGCCATAACCTTATCGGTAATACGATTGGGAGCTCCGGCTTTGGATCGGGTGATTTGCTCAATACAAATCCTATGCTTGGTTCACTGGCTGATAACGGCGGCTCAACGTTGACGCTGACGCCTTTGCCGGACAGTCCGGTTATCAATTCGGGCGACAACGCGTATGCGACTACGACGGATCAGCGTGGGTTACCTCGCATAGCTGCCGGCCAGACAGATATTGGTGCCGTTGAATATCAATACTGGCCTATGGTCACGACGTTACCGGCCAGCGAGGTTAGTGCCACCGGAGCGGTTGCCTGTGCAACTTTGCACGGTACAGTGAACCCGGATGGGCCCATTCCTACGACGGCTTGGTTTGAGTGGGAAGCCGGTATTGGTGAGGGATACTCCCGTCGAACACCTTCCTTCTCTATCGGGACCGGCACCACTGCCGTTCCTGTTACAGCTGAGTTGACCGGACTCTCCGCAGATGTAACGTATCGCTATCGGCTGGTAGCCACGAATTCAATCAATTGCATTGTCAACGGTGCTGAGATGTGTTTCTGGGCTCCCCTTGTGAGCCTTTTTGGAGAGAATTCTCTAATCGGGACCTGTTATGATCCGTTCGTGGATCCCGGCGCATTTGTTAACAGCTCGGCGGCCCAAATTGCTGCGGGGTCTAGTCACTGTCTGGCCCTTAAAACGGATGGCGGAGTCGTCGGTTGGGGATCAAACGATTTCGGTGAGACCACCATCCCTCAGATTGCACGTAGCAACATTGTGGCGATTGCTGCAGGAGGTTCTGAGTATGAAAGCCTAAGTTTGGCACTCAAAGCCGATGGCGGTGTCGTGGGCTGGGGAGCTAATTATTACGCTATTCCATCGGCCGCCACCAGCAACATCGTGGCGATCACCGCTGGTGGAACTTATTTTGGGTGCTTTGGTCTTGCCCTTAACACGAGTGGAGGAGTGGTGGCTTGGGGTGAAATTCCCTCAGTCCCCTCGACTGCGACCAATAATGTAGTCGCGATTGCCGCGGCAGGCGAAGATTTCGAAGGGTTTGGTCTGGCACTTAAAGAAAATGGAGGCGTTGTGAGCTGGGGGCAAAGCTATTCCGGAGCGACAGCTATTCCTGAGGAAGCAACCAGCAACGTCGTGGCGATAGCTGCGGGTGGAAGTTATTATGGTGGCTTCGGTCTGGCGCTCAAGACGAGTGGCGGAGTTATCGGTTGGGGTGAAAATTATTTTGGTCAGATCAGCATACCCTCAAGCGCGACGAATGACGTCATAGCTATTGCTGCTGGGCCGACGCACAGCCTGGCACTTAAGAGTAATGGAGAGGTGGTAGGTTGGGGCGCAAACCAGCACGGCCAAACCACCATTCCTCCAGATGCTACCACTGATGTGATTGCGATTGCGGCGGGAGGCAACGATGCTAGAGGCTTCAGTCTGGCGCTTAAAGCCGATGGTAGAGTTATTGGCTGGGGGTATAACTATGATGGAGTGACCTCTATACCCGATTCATTAACCGTACCCAATACTGGCAATCCAGTTATTAGTGGTTTTGTAGATGTACATGTTCCAGGGATCTACACGTTGACGTACTCATCAACTAATGTATATGGAGCTGTGGGGCTGGCCACACGAATCGTGGAGATCATCCCAACGACCCCGCTCGTCAGTACGCGTTTGACCACAGAGGTGAGTTCCTCCGGGGCGAGGCTTTATGGCGTAGTGAATCCACGAGGTGCTGATACCGACGCATGGTTTGAATATGGACTGTCGACGAAATATGGCAACAGTACGACCCCTGTACATCTCGTTGGAGTACCCGCTGCAGATCAAGATATCATTAGCTCCCTTGAGGACCTGCTTCCCTGGATGACCTATCATTACCGGGCGGTCGCTTCGAACAGCCTGGGTCGGATTAACGGTCCGGACATGACCTTTACTTTAGAGGGGCCTTTTGGTGCTGCCCCAGTGTTGTTGGCGTTGAGTGACATTATTCTGTCGCAAGGCGATGAAACGGGTATTTCTCTCACGATGTCTCCCCTTGGGCTGGAGGTGAGGGTTGCCTGTGATAACCCTGTTCTGTTGCCAGCGGGCAGTCTCGCGCTCAGCAGCTCCGGCTCCGGCGGTTGGCTGAATATTTCTCCAGACCCCGCGCATTCCGGTTCTGCTCGGATCAGGGTGACGGTCAGCGACGGTATGTATGCAGCCAGCCAGACCTTTACCCTGACGGTTACTCCATACGATACCGATCCGGATCGGCTGCTTTATATCGAAGATGCGCAGTTGGTATCCGGCGAGGCTTGGCGATTCCGCATGATGGATTATGGTTCGGCATCGACCAATTATTTGGTGGAATACCGGCCAGACCTTTCTCCAACCAACAGCTGGAGTCCTGCTGCCAATACCATCGATCTGGGCAACGGTTTATACGAGGTTGATATCGGATCGTATCCAGATGATGCCGGATTCTACCGAATCAGAGGATTTCGTGGCATGTCGGCAGGGCTTAGCTCGGCGGATGTCAGCGGGGACGAGGGATCGCTTGTCGGCCCGGTGGTCGTGTTCAATGGTATTCATACTGGCACAATCAATTATTCCTGGACCGATTTGACGGGGATATCTTACTCGGGAAGTGTGGATGTCGCCGGCACCACGGCTGTCATTCCTATGCCGGTGATCGACAATATTGGAATCGATCAGATTCAGCATCTCACGTTGCAAATTCAAGTGGGAACCGGCTACGCCCTTGGCGAGACAGGTTCAGGAACCGTAACTATCGAGGAAAATGATGCAGAGTGGCTGGGTGTTTTGCGCGGCGAACAATCCTCGCTCGGTTTTGTTTTGAAAATCCAGCAAACGGACGGCTGCCTCCAGGGTGAAATTCAGAGTAAGGGCTTTGGATTTTTCCCGACTAATACGCTGGTGGAATTGAGCTTTACGGAGAATGACTTCCATGTCGTGGCAACAAACATTCCGTTGCCGTCCCTGGTTGGAAGCCCAGTATTCAGCACACTCCACTATCTGGATCTACGGCTGGACGCGAGCAATGGTGAAATGAATCAGACCGTTGATGAGTCCTTGATTCAGGGGGTGGCAACCATGGTCAGTGTAGTGCCGGGACGACCGGAACTGGATACTGTGATCTCCAACATGTTCCGTTTGGCAAAAACACCTACGCCTGCATCCACAAATGAAGTCCCTCTTTATTCCGCACCTTAGAAGCGTAAAGGAGTCCAACTATGAAAACACTGAATCCGATTATAAAAATAGACGAATCACGAAATGCATTAAAGAGGCGGATCCCGGCATTGCCCATTCACTTCTGCATTATGTCTTTCGAGATTAAAACTGTTCTTTTTTGTTTTCTTTGCATGATGACCCTGGCCACTGCCTTTGGCCAAATCAACTACAGTAATGAAACGAATGTTGCCGATAACGTAAAGCAAATGCTCTATTGGTCAGATGCTCAATCAACGAACAAAAACGTTGCGGCATTTCGCTACAAGGTACTGCTCTACACGAATGAATTGGGCGGAGTTCGGGCGAATACTCCGAATATGATAAACCTCTATGGAGAAAATGAACGGGATCGATCTCATGAAGCAGAGCAGCATCTTAAGCTCGGGCTGGAGAACAATCCCTCCAGCGTAATTCTGGGCGGTCTCCTCCTCGATATCTACTATGACCGTGCCGTAGCAGAAAATATTTTTGCCCGAAACGCATGGGTGGATGCTGAGGTAATTCCTTTTGATATCACGCCGGTTCCTCCGAATTTTGTAATCGATTCACAAATATCAGCTTACGTATCGGTATTATCATTATATGAAAATGCATTCGCCACCTATGCCGCTGTGCTGACCAATCAGCTCAATACAGGCACCTCTTTGGACGGACCCTTGGGCTATCGGGTTTTCCGACAACGGGTACCGGAAAGGAGCCTTACGCCCGGGAACTATCTCAGTAACGGGGTGCCAACGTCCGTCATTGGCGAAACGGGACCGCTCTTCAGTGGTTACAAAGACCTTGTGTTGCTATACGGAATTCTACGCGATCAGGCTCGCGTAGCTAACTCGCTGACACGATTATACATTGCGCGCGGTTGGGTGACTGATCTTGCTGATGCCAAAACTCTTGTTACCAGAAATCAACGCTATCTCTTCCTTCATGGAAACTTGCTGCGAGGAATCTTTCCGGACCTTGATATCAGCTCCGTCGATCCTGCTTCGGGCTTGGCTGAAGCTGAGAGCAGTTGGCAAAAAGAGTTGTCAGAACTCGAACAGCTCCGACAGCTTATTGAAGGTGAGGCAAATGTGCTCGGGTTCGCCCCGGATTTCCTGATGCTGATCGGCAAGCAGTCCACGTACTTCGACTCGTTCGATTCATATAAAAGCCTGCTGGACCCCGGCAAAGCGTCTTCTCGATTAAAACTGGCGATGGATGCGCTTGCCGATGCGC
Organism: Pontiellaceae bacterium B1224; assembly: GCA_029432815.1. GTDB lineage: Bacteria > Verrucomicrobiota > Kiritimatiellia > Kiritimatiellales > Pontiellaceae > Pontiella. Next base: position 35,393 of record JAROBA010000003.1, read on the forward strand.
GAGATGCTGAAGAGGACTACCATGGGTTTCAAGAGCAATTGACGAGCCAGTTGGAGGATATCACAGACTCCGCAGGTGACCGACTTAGCGAAATTGTTGGTGAGTATCCTTATCCCGGTGGAGGCGATGACACACCACAGGAAGGAAGCGAAGCGTGGTTACAACAAAACAGCATCGAGATTGCCAAACTTCAGATTGAAAGAAACAAAACAGAAATCGCCAACCTCAAGCAGGAAATTCAGATCGAAATCGATCGTCGGGCGCAGGAAGAGGGCATCAACAACGCCATAGCATCTGTTCAGATTGACTATGGCAACAAACAGGCGGGTCTAACGGAAAGTATTGGGCATATTGAAGCGGCTCAGAAACTTTGTGATGCCGCGGCTGAAGCGGCCGGCGCGGATTGGACAAGTCCCTGGAGTGCGGGTGCCGATCTGGCAAATGGTGTTGCACAAGCTGCCGCCGAAGAAATGAAAGGCCAGCTTAATGCAGAGAAAGAGCGGCTGGGTGGACAGGAAGCTGCCGAGATCACTTCGCTGAACGATGATCTTCTGGATATAAACAGTAAGGCCCTTATAAAAAATCTTTGGCTTCGGATGAACACGCTTGCCATAGATTCTCAGGAAGCTGCGCTTCAGTTGACGCAGGAGCGGGGCCGTCTTTCGGCGCTTGCTCGTGAAAAAGAGCAGCTCGAAGTACGTATCGCTGAAAGCGACGCTTCGTTATCCGGGCGCTACTTTGCTGATCCGTCACATCGCTTGAATATGCGATCTGAACAGGTACGGGCAAATCTACATTTTACGGAAGCGAGGAAATGGCTGTTTTTCATGATGCGTGCGTTGGAATACAAATGGAATGAAACCTTTGAGACAACCTATCCAGGAAACGATGGCTGGGAATGGAATAGCTGGAGCGTCTTTGAACTGCGTAACGCCGAAGAACTTGAAAGCTTCTATAACGCAATGGTTACCTTCGATGATGGACATACTCTCATACCGGATGATTATTATGATTGGTTTTCGATACGGGAAAATTTCTTCGGTTATATCGATGATCCGAGTGCAACATATGCGGATCCCGTCACCAAAGCTCCCGTCGATGCCATTCAGGCCTTCCGAAGCGAGCTGAGTTTGCTGACAACCTCCAACCCAGGATATGTCACGCTCGAATTCAGTACCGTTCGTTCGGGAGGATCTTCTGGAACCTTTTTCAGAGGGCCGAGATTCAACCCAGACACTGGCGGCATCATCGAGAAAGGAACTTACCTGGACAAGATAGAGTGGATGAAGGTCAACCTACCCGGCGATCACCCTTCAGGCGTCGAGTCGCTTGGCGGTAGTCTTCGATACGGTGGTACGAGCTATATTCGGAATCCCGAGCACGGAGGTTATGACCCACTCAAACCAGACCGTCTAACGGATGAGTTTTCTTCCTTTAGCTCCCGCTTTTGGTTTGGTTCCGGTGGTGAGTGGCAGTTCACAGATGAACAGACGGCCACGATCACTATGACCTTAAGCGAACAAGAACGCACGCCTCCCTCCGTTCAGGAAATAAATGTTTTCAAGGAGCGGAGTGTTGCTACCTCAAAATGGACATTGCTCATTCCAATCGAAGGGGCTGCGAGCGTTGATATCGATAATCTGAACGACGTGGAAATCGAATTCTTCCACCAAGCGTTCACTAGACAGTAATTCACATAAACCAATTCTTTTCCCTGCAAGGAGATCACGGCGGAGGGGATCACTCCTCAAACGTCCGCAAGGCCTTGATGCGCTCGAGAACGGGCGGGTGGGAATATTCCAGGAATACCTTGAGCGGGTGGGGTGTCAGGTTGGAGAGGTTGTCGACGGACAGCTTCTTAAGGGCCTCGATCATTTTTCCGGGTGCCTGGGTGGTTTCGGCGGCGTAGGCGTCGGCCTCGAACTCGTGCTTGCGCGAGAGCAGGTTGCCGAGCAGGTTCAGGATCATGCTGATGGGGGCGTAGAGGAAGCCGAAGAAAATGAGCCCGGCGTAGAGCGGGGTGCCTTCAATGCCGAACGCGGCGTAGAGTCCGCCTTTGGTGATGAAGAGCGAGAGAATGAAAAACATGAGGAGGCTGGAGGCCATCGAAATGATGATGCCTTTCTTGATATGGCCGCGTTTGCTATGGCCCACCTCGTGCGCCAGCACGCCGACGAGCTCTTCGGTGGAGTGATTTTCAATCAGTGTATCAAACAAAGCGATGCGTTTGGTTTTTCCAAACCCTGTAAAAAAGGCATTCGATTTGGTGGAGCGTTTGGAGCCGTCGATCTTGAAGATACCGCTGATGGTGAATTGCTGGGAGGCGGCATAATCTTCGATGGCGGAGCGGAGTTCGCCGTCTTCGAGCGGGGTGAATTTATTGAAGAGCGGCAGAATGGCGACCGGGGCAATGAACATGACAAAGAGCTGGATGACGCTCAATGCGCCCCAGGCCCAGAGCCACGCGTAGGCCACGGACGAAAAGATCCAGAGCACGAGCGCGAAAATCGGTGCGCCGAGCAGGGCGGTCAGCAGGAGTCCCTTCAGCAGATCCACGACGAAAGTTTTAGCCGTAGTTTTATTGAATCCGAATTTTTCTTCGAGGACGAAGGTATTATAGATGCTGAACGGCAGGCCGACGACCTGGCTGATCAGGATGAGGAGTCCGCCAAAGACCAGACCTTGCAGGATCATATGTTCGGAGGTGGCTTGTGCAATATCGTTGATCCATCGAAAGCCGCCGAGCAGGATGAATGCAATAGTGAGCGGCAGCATGATGCCGGACTGGATCTGCTCGAAGCGGGTGGTCTCTTTTAAATAGCGCTGAGACTCGGCATATTTCTCGTCGTCATAGATTCCATGAAACTCATCCGGAATCTGGGTGGAGACATTCCGTACGTTGAGCGTTTCAACAATCAGCGAGAGCAGCCAGTTGAAAACCAGCAGTGCTAAAATAAAAATCAGGTAACCGTTCATAAATTAAATCCTTTTGTTGTATTGGCCGCAAAGGAGCCCCTTCTTTGCGGAGATATAACTGACCACGAATACTAGAGGGGGTTCATTTCTTTTAAAAGCGAGAATCGGATCAGGTCGCCGTTGATCACCAGATAGACCTTTGCCTGTTCTTCATTCACCCACATATCCATGCTGTTAAAATATAAGTTCGGCACCCACATGACGGGTTCAAAGGCGAACTTCGAAATGTCGTATAGACCGATGACTGTTGCTTGTTTCTCTTCATCATATTTCGCGGCCCATGAGAGGCCTTCGGTTGCGGTCGCTTGCAGGGGGCGGTAGGTCAAATCCTCCAACGGCCAAAAGATGCCTGCGAGTGTCCGAGCCTTTCCAGTGCTTGGATCAACTGCGAAGTATGTCCTTTCTTTGGTTTCTTTGTCCCATATACCGACCAGAAAAGCCTCAAGATGGTCCAAATACGCGATGATATAAAAGTTTTCTACCGGAAGCGGAACAGGGTGTTCCTCGCGGTTAACCAAATCGAATAGGACCAAGGATTCCCCTCGGTGTCCGCTATTTTTTTTCGCGATGATCCATTCCCCATTTGAAGAGGTGATGGCGCGTGCATAACGGCCTTCAAGAAGCTTCTCAGGTTCGCTATTTGTGGAATACAACCAAAGTCCGTCGTCGTCGCCAATGTCGCCCGTGCGGATCAGTCCATGTGGCGTCGTACATTTCCATGGTGCAGGATGATACTCAAGGCTTTGGGGAAGATCCGCCCGCGCGCCAACAATATTGCATGCAGCGGGCTGATCAATCACTGCTCCGACTGCGCCGGTAAACGAATGCCAGCGCGAGAGATCTCTATTGACTTCCAGCAGAACCCTTGTGTCATCGCCCCCGCTCCATACCGCTTGGGCTTTTTTATCAAATCTGGGGTGAAGAATTTCAAAGCCCTCAAGCATATCGATGCCGTGGTACCGCAACGTCAGGGGTTTCACACGTCTAATTTCATGGAATCGTTCAATGAGCCGACTATAGATGGGGGCGTGTTCCAGTTCTTCACTAGGATTGTTAATGTGAACGATGCACCCGTTGGTTGGCGTGAGGAATGCGTATTCATAAATACCTCTTTGGGTGCTGACCCCTGCATCAAAGGCGGGAAGCTCATTAATTCGATTCCTTTTGATGAAGTCGGTGAAACGCGCAACTTCGTTGGTAGTGAGGGCGCGGCTAGCAAATCGATTGGGCCCTGATAAATTATATAGGGTTCCTGAAATCCCGTGTACCGTTATCGCAGTGCCGTAGGAACGGCTGAAGGGAGAGGATAGTAAATACACTTCATCCGGAGGATTTTCATCGTTCATCCCGAGGATTTCGGGGATCTCTTCTTCAACGAAAAATGGTCTATTTGAATCATCCGGATCGAAATCGCCGTATTGGGCGCCCGAAATAATTCGCTCATTTGGGTGAAGTCGTTCGCGGGCGCGGCGGGCGGGCTGGGAATCGTTGGCCCAAAGATATCGATCCACCGCGAGTGCGAGCGTTTTCTGTTCCGGGTCGTAAAGGTTTATCACGAGGTTGATCGGTAGTTCCATCCGGTTCAGGCGCGCGCAAGCCAGTAAGAGGGTTTGAAGGTCTGGTTCCGTGGTTCGTAGAATACGTTCCGCAGACTCGGCATTTTCTTGAATGACCGTCGCGATGGCGGACGAAAATCCACTTCCGTTCGATAAAACAGTGAGCGCGTTTTGTTGTCGGTCTCGAAGTTGATGGCATTGGTTGAGCGCGATTTTGATCTGATCGGCAGTTGGGAGGGGGGCTTGGATAGCTGCGAGAATCAGCTCGTCGTTCACCGCTTTGGACCAATCGGAAACAATCTCACGGATTGTGTTGGCGGTATCGGGATCGGTGGCTTCTAATTGATCGGCGTAGAAAAGAAGCGCTGGCGTGACCGGATGCTCATGATTGAAGCGTTCGTTCCATGGTGAGTCCATGAAAGAACCGATGGCATAGGCGGTCGTTTCGCGGTCGGCAGGCCGTTTTGTGGCGTAGATTTCTACGCTCGTTGCAATCTCATACAGGCTGAAACCGCCGAGTTCGTGTATCGCGGAAATTACATGGTCTTTCGCGCTGGCATCTATTTCCCGGTCAAGGGCTTTTCGCAGGGCGGGAAGTGCATTGGTGGCTCCTTGGAATGCCAATGCATCGGCGGCGCTCGCGACTGCACGATCATCTTCGTTTAGCAATATCCAGATTAAACCGGTCACGCTTTCAGGGATTCGGACCTCTTTCAGATTGAAAATTAGACTAAGTCGGCAGAGGAAGTGGTCGACCCATCTTGGCTCCGACAGCCAGGGCAGGAGCGGGCGCAGTGCATCTGCGCGTGGAGAATCGTCATTGAAATAGGAGAGACAAAGCACCGCATTGGTGTGAGCGATGCGATTTTTCTGGTCAATATATTGCGTCACGATGGGAATTAATTGGTCAGGATCATCCGCGATATGATCCGCAAGAAGTTGTGTCATACGGTGACTCAATTGAGGTTCGGTTGTTAGCAGATGTGTGAACCATTCTTCACGCCCTTCCCAAGGGGCATCCAGCATGACTTTGCATGCATCTGCTCGGGGGGAATCGGGAAGGTTTTTATTTTCAGCAATGGTAATTAACTGCGTTCGGATTTCAGCACGCTCTTCTTGCTCCGCCTTTTCGTAGAGTATGATCAAGGCATGCGTTTGAACATGGGGTTCATCGCTGGAGGCATGTGTACATAGGATGGTCTTGGCCGTGGGCCAATCCAACTCAGCGAGCCATTCGAGGGGATCGTCGTCGGTTAGATATTCCCCATTAAAATGGAAAGCCTTCGCTTGTTGAATCAACTGTGGGCGGAGATATTGGCCGCGTTGCATCAACCATTGTGCGATCTCTTCCCGATCATCGGTGTCGTAAAATTCCGCATCCATCCCTTTTTGATAGAGTTCGTAAACGGCGTCCTGAATATCGGGGGTATCATCAAGAAATTCGAGAATGCTGGTGAGAGCTCCGGGATAGATTTCGCAGGCGGCGAGGATTTCGTGTTGTTCCTCGATCGACGGTTTGGATGTGTCTTTGTCTTCGTATTGATGAATGCGGATGCGGCTTTCGTTGCGCCATTTTTTCAGGAGGCCGAGCGGGGTCGAATCCTCTTCGGGGTTGGGGACGGGGAACAGGCGTTCTCTCGGCAGGTCTTCCCAGTAGGGGGCGGGTGCGGGTTCGTTGAGAAGGGCAACGAATAGGTTGGTTTGAGCCTGATGAAGATCGGTATCGATCTGAGGTTCCGCTCTCGTGAGAATGGGTAGAAGCATTAACAGTGAACCTATCAACGAGAGCTTCATAGGGTCATTTAATCATTACCCTTATTCGCACTGAGTTCTTCCAGTGCCTGGAGGGCTGCTTTGCGTTCGCCTTCGCGTTTGCTGCCGGCTTGCGCGGTCCATGATTTTCCGCAGGCGGTTACTTTGACGGTGAAGAGGCGGTCGTGTTCGGGGCCGGCGGTTTCAATGGTTTCGTATGCGGGGATGCCGTGTCCCTGGCTTTGTGCGAGTTCCTGGAGGGCACCTTTTGGATTGGCTTTTTTGACGGGAGCTTCCTGGAGTTCTCCAAGCTCTGGAATAAAGACGGTTTTGAAAATCTTATTGGCCGCGCGGGCGCCACCATCCATCCAGGCCGCTCCGATGATGGCTTCGACGGCATCGGCCAGGTTGGAAGCGCGTTCGGCCCCGCCGTTTTTACGTTCACCCACGCCGAGACGAAGGAATTCGCTGATGCCGATGGTGGCACCGATCTGCGCCAGCTTGCGATCCTGGGTGAGGCGGCTGCGCAGTTTGGACATATCGCCTTCGCGGGCGTCCGGATTGTTTTTGAAAAGGTATTCGGCCGAAATCAGGCTGAGCACGGCATCGCCCAGATATTCGAGGCGCTGGTTGTCGTCGTCGAGCTCGTCGTTTTCGTAGCGGAACGAGGGGTGGGTTACGGCGAGCTCGAGCAGCGCTTTTTTTCTGAAGCGGTAGCCGATGGCCTGTTCGAGTTTTTTGTAGGGTGAGCTGATCAAAACGGTGCCGCCGTTCCGATTTTGGTATTGATGGCGGCTTCGGCAATGGAGCGGCCGTCGATCAGTTTCGGTTGGATGCGCGGGCGCCAGTGCCGGCGTCGGCTGCGGACGAGCAGCTGGTGTCCCGGAATGAATTCCAGTTTGGAAAGCAGCCACATGAACGGGAAGGCGAGGCTGGCCAGGCTGTAAAGCTGCCGATAGCGGGAGAGGTCGGCCTGTGCCACATTTTCACGGACGAGCCAGCTGGGGACGGGGATGATGGGTTTCTGCATCAATTCCCCGATGCAGGCGGCGCTTTCCAGAAATCCGTTGGAATAGACGATGGTTTCGGGAACGTCGTAGCCGTCTTTCAGTTTATCGAACAGCTCCTGAACTTTATAGCCTCTGCGTTTGGCGTTCCGATTCAGCGGAGAGAGACCGAAGAGGGTTTTAAACAGAGCGGTCAGGCTGAGGGGTGCCCGCCGGGTTTCGGTGATGACCACCCAGCCGTCGTTGCGCAGCACGCGGTGGCATTCGTGGAGAAATTCGTAGTCGTCCGTAAAATATTTCAGGGCCCCGACGATGATCAGGCGATCGAAGGAGTTGTCTTCGAAGGGGAGTTTTTCTTCATGCAACAGGCTGATATTTTCGGTCAGGCTATAGGAAACCGAGTCGAAGGCTTCCCGGGTTGGAACGGCGGTTTTCCAGCTGCCGCCCAGCGTACGCAGCTGCGCGCTGATGGTGCCGTCGCCTTCGCTGATTTCCAGGCATTGGAAATTCAGGGTGGTGCCGATGGCCTTTTTCAGGCGATCGAGTTTTTTGCTGCGGCGAAGTGAGCGGGTCAGCAGTTTTTCCTGCCAGACGCGCACTTCGGTTTCTAAATTGTTATCCGGTTCCCTCATAGGTCTGGGAATATAGGTGGAGCGGGGCGGCGGATTAAAGTCTATTCATGCCTGAAATTCCGGTCGCTGTTGCTTCGGTCACTTTCAGGGGCACCACTTGGCCTTGCATATCTTCCAGTCCCTGGAACTCGGCGGGAATGTAGTGGCGGGAATAGCCGGTGGCAGTTCCGTCTTTCACCCGTTCCACCAGGACGTCGACTTCCAATCCCTGGAACTGACGATGGTAGTTGACGGCCAAGTCTTCTCCGAGTTCGCGGAGTCGTTCACTTCGTTCCGTGGCCAGCGCACCGTTGATCTGATTGCCCATTTTGGCGGCCATGGTTTTGGGGCGGGGGGAATAGGTGAAAACGTGCATCTGTGAGAACCCGACTTTTTTGCAGAAGGCATAGGATTCGTCAAAATAGGTGTCGGTTTCGCCGGGAAAGCCGACGATGACATCGGTGGTGAAGGCCGGGTTGTCCAGCGCGGCACGGGCGCGTTCGACGGCATCGTAGTATTCGGCGGCGGTGTAGCCGCGGCGCATGGCGTGCAGCACGGCATCGGAACCGGACTGCAGGGAAAGGTGCAGGTGCGGCATAATGTTGGGGGACGATGCCCAGACATCGAGCAGCTCATCGGTCAGCTCGCCCGGATGCAGGCTGGAAAGGCGGATTCTTCCAATGTCTGGAATCTGAATCAGGTTTCGCAGCATGTCCGCCAGCGAGGAGTCGCGGCCGCGTCCGTAGAGCCCGACACTCACCCCCGTGACGACAATTTCGCGGTAGCCGGCTTCGGTGAGCGCGGTGGCTTCGCGGACGGCATCTTCGATGGCTTTATCGCGCGGTTCTTTGCGAAGCTGCGGGATGATACAGAAAGAGCAGCCGATATCGCAGCCGTCCTGCACCTTAAGAAAGGCGCGGGTATGATCGCCGAAGCGCGAAATGGTGAAGGTGTCTGTTTCAATTCCGGCTACGCCATGCTGCCTGGGCATGGCCAGAGAATCGAGCTGCTCGGCTAGGCGCTGCAGCCAATCGGCTCCGGCGGGGACGCGGAAAATCGGGTCCTGATCGATCTGCGTCAGCTCGTCGGTGGCGGCACAGCCCGTGACGATGACGTGGGCGAGCGGGTTGTTGCGTTGCATTTTGCGGATGGTCTGGCGCGATTTCTGAGCGGCCGCCGCCGTGACGCCGCAGGTGTGAACCACAATGATATCGGCATCGTCAGACGCCTCGGTTTTGTTCAGGCCGTACCGTTCCAGCAACTGTTCGATTTGCTGGGCATCGTATTGGTTGACTTTACAGCCCAGAACATTAACGAGATAGGTTTGAAGATTTTCGGAATGCATGATATGAGTACCTCAGGTTCGAAAGGGTTGAATCTCTTACGTGTTCCAAGGATTGGAATCAAGCGGATTTTCTGTGCTTATTGAAATCAGGTTTAAATAAGGATTCGCCGAGTTTAATCCTTCCAAACCTTGGAGGGTTCCGGCACTGTGCGTAATTGTGAGTAAAGGGAGTATAATAGGCGGGTTTAAGGGCCCGTGTTTTGTGACTTCCAATTAAGGGGTTAAGAGGATGTTGAGTAAAAAGGCACTAATTCTGGCCGCCATGCTGGGTTTATTAATAGGTACCGGTGCGTTTACGTTCCGGTATGCCGAAGGGCTTTCCTATTTCAGTACAGATCCGGCCGCCTGTGCTAACTGTCATATTATGAATCCGCAATATGACTCCTGGCAGAAATCCAGCCATCATCATGTGGCCGGTTGCGTGGATTGCCATCTGCCGCACGACTTCATTGGCAAATACATCGCGAAAGCGGAGAACGGTTGGCACCACTCCAAAGGGTTCACGATGCAGGACTTTCATGAGCCGATCATCATTAAGGGAAAGAATAAAAAGATCCTGCAGCACAATTGCGTTGGGTGTCATGAAGACACCGTTCACGAAATGTTCAGGCAGGATATAACCAATCCGGATGCAGTCAGTTGTGTGCATTGTCATGCGTCGGTGGGCCATGGGACCTTGCCGACCAATATCGGCGGAGCAGATTTAGGAGAGAAACGGGAAAGGGAAAACCATGAATAAACTAAAGAGCAAAAAGGGAAGCGCCGGGATATTTATCGGACTCATCATTGTTGTGGCCATTGCCTCCGCCTTGGTTACGGCACTGCTGACGAATATATTCGAACGTAAAGTTGAGGCTAAGGACCGCTATGTGCGGGTGGTTGAGGTGACAGAAGATACCACCGACCCAGCGGTTTGGGGCAAAAACTGGCCGAAACAATACGACAGTTATAAGCGCACGGCGATCAGCACCCGCACCCGTTTTGGTGGACATGGTGGCAGCGAAGCCCTTCCTGAAGAAAAGATTGAGCGCGATCCGTGGCTTAAGCGCATGTTTTTGGGCTATGCCTTTTCCATCGATTATCGCGACCGTCGTGGACATGCCTTTATGCTGACCGATCAGGAAAGTACCGAACGTCTGACGAAGCCGCAGTCGGGTTCCTGCATGCACTGCCACGCTTCCATCATGCCGGTTTATCGTGAACTTGGAGATGGTGACGCGCTGGTGGGGATGGAAATGACGCATAAGATGCCGTATGAGGAACTGAATAAGATGGTTCATGATATGGGGCACGGTCATTCTGTTTCCTGTGTGGATTGTCACGTTCCGGAAAGCATGCAGTTACGCGTAACCCGCCCGGCCTTCATTGTCGGCCTGCAACGACTTGCTGAATCTGATGCGCCGGTTCCGGCCATTCCCTCAATCGATATCTGGCGTCAAGGTTCGCGTTCTGAACCATACGATCCCAATGTTGATGCGACTCGTGGAGAAATGCGCTCATTCGCCTGCGGGCAGTGTCACGTGGAATATTATTGTTCCAGCGCGATGCCGCTTACATTTCCATGGGGCAACGGTTTGACCATGGACGATGAAGAACAGTTCTGGAACGAAACCGAAATGCATGGAGAGCGATTCTACGATTACAAGCACAAAGAATCCGGTGCCGAAATTCTCAAGGCCCAGCATCCTGAATTCGAGCTCTGGAGTCAGGGCATTCACGCCCGAAGCGGAGTTTCCTGTGCCGATTGCCACATGCCTTATATGCGCGATGGGGCATCAAAAGTGTCTGATCACTGGGTACGCAGTCCGCTGTTGAATGTCAATCGGGCCTGTCAGGTGTGTCATCACATTCCTGAAAGTGAAATTCTGGCCCGGGTGGATTCCATTCAGCAGAAAAACTTTGATCTGCTGCAGCGCGGCGGTGCCGCCCTGATGGATCTGCTGGATGCCGTGAATGCCGCCAAGGAAGCCGGCGCAACTCCTGAACAGCTGAAACCGGCGTTGGAAATGCAACGCAAGGCGCAGTGGCGTCTGGATTATATTGCAGCGGAAAACTCTATGGGATTCCATGCGCCGCAGGAAGCCGCCCGTATTTTGGGCGAAGCGGCCGACTATGCCCGTCAGGGTCAGGTGGAAGCGCTTAAGCTTGTGAAATAACATTTTTCCATTCCTTGGAAAAAAATATGGAGGTGTCCTGCTTGGCGGGGCGCCTCTTTTGTATATAAAACCCAAGGGTTTGATGAGTTTCCAATGGACGGATTCGGGGGGCTATGAAAAGCTGTAGCCCGTATTGATGAATAATTTTGAAACGGGAGAAGGTATGAAGCAGGAAGAAGTTTTTAAAATCTTTAAAGAAACCGGTGCATTGCTGACCGGACATTTTGAGCTACGATCGGGATTGCACAGCAACCAGTTTTTTCAATGTGCGCTGGTACTGCAGTATCCGCGTATTGCCGGGCAGCTTTGCGAAGCGCTCGTGGAAAAAATGAAGGCAGAACTCCAGAATCTGGAAGTCGACACCGTGATTGCTCCGGCCATGGGCGGGATCACGATTGGACATGATGTTGCGCGTGCGCTGGGGGTTCGCTTTATTTTTGTTGAAAAAGAGGACAATAAGCTGGTGTTGCGTCGCTTTAAAATTAAGCCGGGCGAGCGCTTTGTGATTGCCGAAGATGTGGTGACCCGTGGCGGTCGCGTGCAGGAAACGGTTGATATTGTTGAAGAAAACGGAGGCGAGGTTGCTGCGATCGGCATTCTGGTGAACCGCAGCGGCGGAAAAGCAGCATTTAACGCTCCGCTGATCAGTCTGCTTGATATTGAGCCGATCACATACGATCCGGCCGATTGCCCGCTCTGTAAAGAAGGGTTGGAGCTGGTTCATCCGGGCAGTAAATAATTTGATTCATCGCTTTGACTTGTTCAACGTGAGCGAGTAGGTTACGAAGCTTGTTTTTTAGAAATTGAATAGGAGGTTGCCTGTGTCGCATCCGTTAGAACCGATTTATGCCTTGCAGAAGAAGGATCGTAAACTGATTAAACTCATGCGGGAACTCCGCGATATCCCGCAGCGTAAGAGCGACATAGAAGCGCAGCTCAGCGGTTCGAAGAAAAAGCTCGAAATGGCGCTCGATAGTAGAAAGCACACCGAAGCCACGCTGAAAGAGCAGGAGCTTGAGGTGGCAAGCCTTAAAGAAAAGGTTACCAAATATAAAAATCAGCAGATGGAAGCTCAGACGAACGAGCAATACCGCGCTTTCGTAAAAGAAATCGGTACCGTTGAGGATGAGATTAAAGCTCTTGAGGAAAAGGAGATCCAGCTGATGGAAAACCTTGAATCAGGCAAGGCCATTGTTGCTGAACGCGAAGAAAAGCTTGGCGGGGAAAAAGCCGGTATTGCTGACGAGCTGGCTGAACTTGACGAGCGCGCGGAATATCTTCAGGAAAAAATCGAAGGCATGAAAGCCGATCGAAACCGTGCAGCTGCCGGTTGCGACAAAGCGTTGCTTCAGAAGTACAGCCGGATTCTGAATAATAAAAAGGACTTTGCAGTTGTGCTTGTTGAACCGGGCGGACATTGCGGAGGCTGCCACATGAAGCTTCCGCCGCAGGTCACGAATGATGCGCGTAATCCGACTAAAATTGTTGCATGCAACTTCTGCGGTCGCATCGTTTATAATCCGCCGGAACGAGGATAAGACCGTTTTAAGCAGTTAAATTTTAGGTGCTAAGTCGCTTAAAACTTAACTCTTGAAACTTAAAAACTTTTTTCAGGCAGGGTGTATCGGTCGCTCTCCGTTTCGGCGGGGGGAGGAAAGTCCGGACTCCGCAGGGCAGGACGTCCCGTGGTTAACGCGGGAACTCATGTGCCAGATCGCATGGGATGGAAAGTGCCGCAGAAAATATACCGCCATGTCCGCTTTGCGGGTGTGGTAAGGGTGAAATGGTGGTGGTAAGAGCCCACCGGGCCAGAGGCAACGATGGTCGCATGGTAAACCCCGTCCGGAGCAAGATCAAATAGGGAACAAGGAACGGCCCGTTCCGCTTGAGTTCCGGGTTGAACGCACTAGATAAATGACTGACACCGTAAGGTGAACAGAATCCGGCTTACCGCCCTGCCTGTCTTTTCTTTTTCTGCTTCAGGAAGGGCTCTTACTGCTTTGGAAATTTTCCCTTCTTAATGACCTCGTACGCCAGCCGATCCAGGGCTTTCCCGTTGGGAAGTTCCAGCTTGTTTTTTATATTGATCCGGTGTGTGTCTACGGTATTCCGACTGATCTTTAGATGTTCACTGATGGTTACGGTGTCGAGGCCTTCACCGATCAGTTTGAAGATATCCATTTCGCGGTTGGAGAGGGTATCTATCAAGCTTCTGGGCCTGTTACTGTGGCCTTGAATTTTTCTGAGAATTCGTCGTTTGGATTCCGGAGTAAAATACAGTTCGCCGGATAGAATTGTGCGAATTGCACTCTTCAAGGATGCCGGAGGCGATGTCTTCATCACATATCCATTGGCGCCTACGGCCGCTGTTCGTTCGGCAAACAGTTTTTCCTCAGACATGGTATAGACCAGCACGAGCAGTTTGGGATATAGCTTTTTAACCTGCTCAATTAAAAAAGTACCATCGGAGTCGCCAAGTGATAAATCGACAATCACGATGTCTGGAAGTTTTTCCTGCAGTTTGAGGAGTGCTTCTTCAACAGAGGATGCGACCGCTATTATCTCAAGATCGTCTTCGGTTGCCAGCAGCGTCTTTAAACCGTCGTGTATGATGGGATGGTCATCAATGACCATAATTTTACTTGTTTCATTCTTCATAGCTTAGTGTCTTACCCCTTAGTACCGCAGGGTAAGATAAATAAAATGAAGGTAAAAAAGAAGAGCTATTTTATGCCAAGAGCAGATCAGGTTTGTAAGCGAGGTTGTTTGTTGGTGTTTAATTAAACCTTTTTTACGGGCTCTGGAAGCAGGCCTTTGATCAGGACTGCCAGCAATAGGACTGCCCAGATTAGATCTGGGCCGGAGTGACCACCATCGGTGTGGCAGACCTGCTCCTGAATACCCAGCGTTGGAGAGAAAAAATTCATGATCGTTCCGGCGGCGAGAGCGCACAGCGTGAGTGCCACTAAGAAGACGATCAGCTGTTTCTTTCCGATGATCTGCCAAAGCGTGGTCAGAGTGGCGGCATTGGTGGCCGGCCCTGTAATCAGAAAAACGAGCGCCGCTCCCGGAGAAAGACCGGCTTTAATAAATGCCAGGGCAATGGGGACCGAGGCCGAAGAACAGACATAAAGCGGAATGCCGATGATCAGCATCAACAGCATGGCATAGGGTGAATCGCCGAGGGAGTCGGCAAAAAAATCGGAGGGAATCAGCCCGCTGATGATGCCGGAAATAATAATGCCAAGAATCATGGCTTTGGAAATATTCCGCGGAAGAGAGATAAATCCATATTTTAACATCCTGATCAGGATCGGTTGCGGATTCGCCGATATAGATTCATCGTTGGACTCCTCTTGCGTGTCATCCGGAGCGGGAACCGCCGCCACTGCGGTGCCGCAGATGATTCCTGATGCAAAGGCTGCCAGTGCCCTGAAGACTGCAAAAATCCAACCAAGCAGGGCATAGGTAACCAGCAGGCTATCTACCCCTGTTTGGGGAGTGGATGCCAGAAATGAGGCGGTTGCACCTCGGCTGGCACCGTGTTTTCTGAGGGATGCAGCCAGCGGGATGACCCCGCATGAGCAGATGGGCATGGGAACGCCAAGCAGAGCGGCCTTGACGGATCCTGCAAGGTCTTTGCCCCCGAGGTGCCGCCGTACATAATCGCGGGAGATCAATGTGGACAGAATTCCCGCCATTAAAAAGCCGAATAGCAGGTACGGAGCCATCTCGACCGTTACGAGCCAGATTTCATTCAAAATATTAAGCAATAGTTCCATAGTTCAAACCTAGGCAGGATGCTTATATTTTGCCTCAATAGGCTCAAGCCTTATCGAGAAGAAATCGAGGTCTAAATGACCCCTTCGCGGCCTAGTTCGCGGAAAATACGCTCAACTTCGGAATGGGCGACCTCGATGAACTCTTCAAAGTCGGCCGTGTTCTGACCGGTAGGGTCGGGGATATCGCGGATATTTTCGGGTTCGCCGCTTTGCAGGTATTCCATCATCCGGAAAATTTTATTTGCAGCCTTTGGAAACCGTTCGGTCAGCTCGTCTTTCTGCCATTGTTCCATGACGAGGATCGCGTCGGCATTTTTCACCAGCTTAGGGGTAAACTTGCTAGAGCTGTGTGCGCCGAGGCTGAATCCATGGATGCGGGCGACGTGTTTGACGACCGCGTTGGCCGAACTGCCGTTGCGGGCGCGCACGCCGGCGGAGAGGATCTTAATTTTTTTGCGGGCGTAAGGATAATGATCCTTCAAATACTGCCGCATATATCCATCCAGATAGGCGCTGCGCGTTATGTTTGCTTTGCATGCCACCACGATCGTAAATTTTTTATCAAATAAACCCATGGCAGAAAGATAGCGGGGTCGACATGAACACGCAAACACCAGAATGAAGAATGTTCAGCTCATATACTATAACCTCCCTTTTTAGTTCCAGACCTTGGAACTTTTTGGCAGGCTGTTCCAACGATTGGAACATGGGGAAGGATGGGAGCTCATTATGGTTGGATTAATTGCTGTTGCCGCGCTGGCGGTTTCGTCGCAGGTAACGGATGTGACGGTCTACAGCGACCGCGCGCAGGTTACACGAACCGCAGATGTTCAGTTGAAACCGGGAATGAATCAACTGGTTTTTGATGAGCTGCCCGAAGCGATCGACTCCCGCGGGATTCAGGTGGATGGTCTGGGCGCTGCGGTGGTGCTGGATGTTCGCTATAGGGTTGAAAACCTAGAGGACATTTCTAAGGAAATCTGGAAGGAATTCTATGCGAAGGAGGAAGCGTTGCGTCTTGAAATCGAGGCGGTTGGCCAGCGCATTGAAGCATTTCGTACATCGAAGGAATTTCTGAAGAAGATCAGTTCCAAGGTGACGTCTCCTCGTCCGGAAGAGGGCGAGCCAGAGCTGGATCCGCAAAGCTGGAAGCGCATGCTCGATATGCATCTCACCCGCCGCATGGCGTACGATGCCGAAATCCGCAAAGCCGAAAAGGAGCTGAAAGCCCTTCAGAAAAAACTTTCAAAAGTGCAGGCGGACCTGAAGAACGCAGGGGCCCGGCGGGTTCGTCAGCGCCGCGTGGTGGAAATTGATGTTGAAGCCACGGAGGCCGGTAAAGCGCAGCTTAAGCTTTCTTATCTGGTTCGTGGCCCCGGCTGGACGCCGGCCTATGACGTGCGCGTGGATACCGAGCAGCGCCGGATGGGGCTGACGTACTATGCAATGGTTCGGCAAAATACAGGAGAGGACTGGTCGGACGTCGCCGTAAAACTCTCAACGGCCAACCCGGGGCAGGGCGGTCAGCACCCTGAACTGCAGCCCTGGCGCATTCAACCGGTTGCGGTTCGCGTATCCAAGGTTCACCGTTATCCGCAGAATTATAATGTTGAAACCGGTCAGCGCACCGCGCCTGTTGTTAAGCCTTATGATGTGGAGTCCGGGCAAGTCCAAATCGATGCAAAATTTGTTGAATATAGCGAGGGGGCTCTGGAGGAGTTGGGTTTCGATTGGAGTGTATACGGTCGAAACAAAGCAACAACCAGCAACCAGGGAACCGCGGTGGTTTTCGAGATTAAGAGCCGGAGCGAAATTGCGAGCGATAATGTCGAGCATCGCGTAACGATCGGCAACCGGCTGCTGCCGGCTCATTTTCGCTATTCAACGGTTCCGAAAAACGATGCGACCGCCTTTCTGAAAGCCCGGACAACGAATGCAAGCGACTATCCATTCCTGGCGGGGAAGGCCAATATCTTTTTGGATGGCGGTTATGTGGCGTCGTCCGACCTGGAGCTGGTTCCACCGGGCGAAGATTTCTGGGTGTTTCTCGGCGTGGATCAGGGTATGAAGGTCGAACATAAGCTCATTAAACGTTATGAAAGCAGCGAAGGCTTCCTCAGGAAAAAAGTACGCTACACCTATGAATATTTACTGACGGTGAAAAATACGCATGACAAACCGGAGGAATTCATTATCTGGGACCGGCTTCCGATTTCTGAAAATGAAGAGGTTGAGGTGAAGCTGTTGGAACCGGACTATTCCTCCAACACCGAGGCGCTCACGCTCGATGATTCGCAGCGGCTTCAATGGTTCCAGACATTGGAACCCGGCGAAGAACGAAAGATTCCCTTCAGCTTCTACATCGAAATGCCCAAGGGCATGAAGGTTGAAGGTGTGAACTGAGCGGGACTGTTTTAAGTGAATCGGTTATTAGCAAATTTTGACAGGGGATTGATATGACAGGATTAATACTTGCAACCGCATTGGCGGTTTCTTCGCAGGTGACGGATGTCACGGTCTATAATGACCGGGCGCAGGTGGTCCGCACGGCAGACGTGGAACTGAAGTCAGGAATCAACACCATTCGGTTTGAGGAATTGCCGTCCTCGGTCGATGCTCGCGGAATTCAGGTCGAAGGCTCCGGTGCGGCAACGGTGCTGGATATGCGCTTTAAAATCGAAAATTATGAAGCCGTTCCGCAGGCCGTTTGGCAGGAGCTCTACGATCGGGAAGAAGCGTTAAACGAAGAGCGTGCCGCGGTGGAACAGCGCAAGGCCGCCTATCAGGAATCGAAGGAATTCCTGCTTAAAATCAGTTCTAAGGTCACCTCCACGAATCAGAAAGAGGGTTCGGATAAGCTGAATCCCGAAAGCTGGGAACAGATGCTGGACATGTATCTGGAGCAGCAGATGGCTTACGATGCTGATATTCGCAAGGCCGCACTGGAGATCAAAGCCATCGACGAAAAACTCAACAAGATTCGTGCCGATATAAAAACGACGGGCGCCAGCCGCAACAAGCAGCGGCGTGTCGTGGAAGTGGATGTGGAAATGGTCGACCCGGGCCCGGTGGAGCTCCGACTTTCCTATCTCGTGCGCGGTCCCACCTGGATGCCGACCTATGATGTGCGCGTGGACACCGAAACCCGCCGGATGGAGGTCAAAAGCTTTGCGCTGATCCGCCAGAACACCGGGGAAGACTGGAAAGACATCACGCTTAAACTTTCCACGGCCAGTCCCAATCTCGGCGGCCAGCACGCCACGTTGCAACCATGGCGCCTCCGCATGGTTGAGGAATCGGACAATGCGCCTTGGCACAGAAACAAGGCACCGAGCACGAGTAACCTGTATAATTCGTACGCGGATAATGCCTTTGAGTCGGTCAGTACCGGAGTCCTCTCTACTATGGGAGGAGCCCCTGCCGTTATGGTGATGCGGGAGGCTACAACGAGCCGACAGGGCACGGCCGTGGTATTTACGCCGACGGGGGTCAGCACGGTTGAGTCCGACAATGTCGAACATCGGGTGGCGGTTTCGAGCGCGATGCTGCCCTCGTCCTTCCGCTATTCCGTGGTACCAAAACTCGATGCGCATGCCTACCTGAAAGCAAAGGCAGTGAACACGAGCGGCCACCCGTTCCTTGCGGGCAACGCAAACATATTTCTTGATGGCAGCTATGTTACCACATCAAGCCTGTCGCTGGTTCCGCCGGAAGAGGAGTTCTGGGTGTTCCTGGGAGTGGACGCGGGAATGACGGTGGAGTATAAGCTGCTGAAGCGCTATAAGAGCGGCGAGGGGCGCAGGGATCGCACGACGCGGCACACCTTCGAATATTTGATTAAAATTAAAAACACGCATGCCAATGCCGAGGAATTCATTGTGTGGGATCAGCTCCCCATCTCCAGCAACGAGGATATCGAAGTAAAACTGCTGGAACCCGACTATTCCAAGGATACCGATTCGCTGAAGATCGACGACGAACAGCGCATCAGCTGGTTCCAAACCTTGGAACCCGGGGCGGAATGGGAGATTCCTTTCAGCTTCTATGTGGATGCACCTAAAGAGATGAAGATCGACGGTCTTTAAATGAAAATCCCTTTTACAAAAATGCACGGTGCCGGCAACGACTTTATGGTGGTCGATGACCGGGCACTTACGTTCCCGTTGGACGATGCCGCATTCGTTGAATCCATCGCGGCGCGCCGCACCGGTGTCGGCTGCGATGGCATTCTGCTGATCCAGCCTTCGGAAATTGCGGACTTCCGCATGCGCTTTATTAATCCCGACGGCGGGGAAGTGGACATGTGCGGAAATGGCGCGCGCTGCATTGCCCGCCGGGCTTTTGATCTGGGACTGGCCCCTTATGAAATGACCATTGAAACCGGGGCTGGTTTGGTGCAGGCCGCGGTGCAGGGGAAAATGATCCGTCTTGAACTGACAGATCCGACCGACCTTCGGCTTGGATTGGAAGCCGGACTTGAATGGGCTGTTGATTTTGTGAACACGGGGGTTCCGCATGCGGTGGCTTGGGTGGTTGATCTACAGGCGTTGGAACTTCCAAAGGTTGGAAGAATATTACGTGAACATGTTCTTTTTGCTCCAGCAGGGACTAATGCTGATTTTGCGAAAGTGGAAGCCGACGGAACGCTTTCTGTCCGCACCTACGAGCGTGGGGTGGAGGCCGAAACGCTGGCCTGTGGAACCGGAGCAGCGGCGGTTGCAGTCATCGCCGCCGAAAAGGGGTGGGTCAACTTGCCTGTCACCGTGCATTGCGCCGGCGGCTTCGATTTGGTAATTGATTCAGTTCAGGGAAGAACCTCGCTGACAGGCGGCGCGGTAACTGTTTTTGAAGGGACGGTCGAATATGGAAATCGGGTTTAGCCTCGGTTCGAATCTTTACAACCGGAAACGGCTGCTGATGCAGGCGAAAAATCTGCTGTTGTCGGCACCGCGTACGAAGTTTGTTGATCAATCACCGATTTATGAAACGACACCGGTGGATGTGAAACCGGAATATCAGGATATGGCATATCTCAATTCCATCGTGGTGGTTGAAAGCGAACTTCCGCTGGAAAGCTGGCTTTCCTATATCGGCAAAATTGAAACTAACCTCGGGCGAGAACGTAATGAAGCAGATCGCAACGCGCCGCGGCCGATTGATGTGGACATCATTTATGCCGGGGAAATGATCATCGATAGCGGTGGGCTGGAAGTGCCGCACCCGCGCTGGGCCGAGCGTCGCTTTGTGGTTCAGCCGCTATGCGATGTGCGGCCGGAAATGACGTTGCCCGAAGCGAGCAAAACAGTCTCGCAGATTCTCAACGCGTTGCCGCCGGATCACGGCTTAAGCATTTTTGACGAACGGTGGTAATGGATATGGTTTATCACGATGATTACGATGCGAAATTTAAAATCTGGGCGGAGAACCCGAAGGTGGTCGCCTGTCCAAAACCGAAAAACTTTCCTGTTTTTAAAGCTAGGCGGTTTGATTCTTATGAGGAATTCAAAGCATGGAAGTCGGAGCTGATTGACTCGATTGCTGCCCAGGGAGGGCTTCAATTTCATTTGGCTGTTGCAGGTCTGCCAAGGTTTGATGAGGTTGAACCGCGTGGAGTTCTGCATCCAACGGAGAATGGAACGCAGGTTAAGTGTTTGAATATTGATGATTTATTGGTCACCAAAGAAACGGTTGCTCGCGGGAAAGATGAGGATGATATTAAATTCCTCAAGGCCAAAAAAGAGGCTCAGAACAAATGAAATGGACGGCGGCAAAGCTTAAGGCCTTTAAGGGCGAAAAGAAAATAACGATGGTCACCGCGTATGACGCGCTTACGGCGTCGTTGGTGGATGACGTGGGGGTTCCCGCAATACTGGTTGGTGATTCGCTGGGCATGACGGTGCTGGGCTATGAAACCACGCTGCCGGTCAGTATGGATGAAATGCTCCATCATACCTCGGCTGTTTCGCGCGGGGTGCAGAATGCGCTGGTGATTGCAGACATGCCGTTTATGTCGTACCAGCCGTCGCTGGCCATGGGGCTCGAAAATGCAGGGCGTTTTTTGAAAGAAGCGCATGCCGATGCCGTGAAGGTGGAAGGCGGGGCCATGCGTGCCGAGCTGATTGATTCGCTCGTGAAAAATGGCATTCCAGTTTTGGGACATATTGGTCTGACTCCGCAGAGTGTGAAAGAGATGGGTTACAAAGTGCAGGGTAAAACCTCGGAGCAGGCGCGTAAGCTGATGGACGATGCCATGGCGGTTGAACAGGCCGGCGCTTTTGCCATTGTGCTGGAATGTGTTCCCCCGGAGCTTGGCGAAATGATTTCCAGCGCGCTCTCAATTCCAACCATTGGAATCGGTGCGGGTGTCGGGTGCGATGGTCAGGTGCTGGTCTTTACTGATTTGCTGGGTATCAGCAATAAGCCGGTTCCGAAGTTTGTAAAAAAATATGCACATCTGAACGGGATCATTGCCGAGGCGCTCACGGCTTATAAAAATGAAGTCGAAGGGGGTACCTTTCCCGACGACGAACATACCTATTAGGAATCCGAATATGCATGCTGTTCTGACAGGCGACATTGTGGGGTCTTCAACGCTTTCTCCGGAGGAGCACCGGAAGATGGTGGGTATTGTTAAATCGGTGCCCCAGGTGTTTCCGGATGCCGTGGTCGGTGCCGTCGATTTTTTTAGCGGCGACAGTTGGCAACTGTTGCTGACGGATTCTAAAGCATTGTTGCTGGTGGTGCTGTATGTGCGGGCCAGCCTCAAACGCGAAAAGGACTTTACCGTGGATAGCCGAATTTCGATTGCCTGGGGCGGGGTTGATATGAAACAGGTGAATTTGGAGCGGATGTCGGAATCCACCGGCGAACTTTTTACCGTTTCCGGGCGCGCGCTGGCCGGACTCAAGAAGAATACACGGATGTGTTTTACTGCTTTAGATGACGAGTGTCTGACGATGTCTGTTGGAGCTGCTGTTGAGTTGCTTGATGTATTGGTCCGGCAGTGGAGCAGGGAGCAGGCGCGTGCTGTTGCGGAATCTCTTCGAGGCAGAACCCAGACGGAAATAGCCGAGGAACTTGCGGTCAGCCAGTCTTCCATCAACAAGTCGTTACAGGCGGCGCATTGGACCGAAATTTTATCTGCACAGAATTTAATCCATAGCGCGATGATGCTGACCTTAACCAAAAATCACCCCGCAGGGTGATAATTTATAAAAATCACCCCGCAGGGTGATAATTTGTAGGAATCACTAGGCGGGGTGATTTCAGGGGAACGTGAAATGAAAGAAGCCATAATCGTGCTGATATCGGCTCATTTTATTACTGATTTCATGCTTCAGCCGGACTGGCTTCAACAGCGAAAAGGGAAACTCTGGGCCAATCTGATTCATGCAGAATTTGTTGCCTTGCTCGGATATCTATTGCTACAGCAGTGGACGGCCTGGATGCCGGTGCTCCTGATCTTTGCCTTCCATTCTGGTATTGATGCAGTTAAGCAGCGTTGCAACGATACCAGCCGTTCCTTCTGTGTGGATCAATCTTTTCATTTAGTCTCGATTCTTTTCGTTGTTTGGATTTGCCGAAAGCTGGGATGGATGGCGGACTTTACGGGAAAGGGGCTGACGTGGATGATATTAATTGCCGGGTTTGCGGTGTGCGTTCCCGGTGCCGGTTTTCTGATAGGAAAAGTGGCGGAAAAATTACAGGAAGAGAATAACCTGGCCGAAAAAATAAACGGGCTTAAAAACGGTGGCAAGCTGATCGGGCAACTGGAGCGCGCATTAATATTTCTACTGATCATGATTGGCCAGCCGGGCGGAATCGGATTTCTGGTGGCGGCAAAATCGATCCTTCGATTCGGCGAGGCTAAAGACGATCAGAAGCTGGCGGAATATGTCTTGATCGGCACGCTGCTGAGTTTCGGACTGGCGATTGCCGCCGCCACGATAACAAGAAGCCTCCTTGAGGGTATGCGACGATGAAGATTATTAAATCACCTGAAGAGATGCAGCGGATCGCGCTGGATCTGAAGCGTTCAGGAAAAACGATCGGCTTTGTGCCGACCATGGGCTTTTTGCATGAAGGCCACCTTTCCTTGATGCGCGTGGCCCGATCGCAGTGCGATGTGCTGGTAGTCAGTATTTTTGTGAATCCGACCCAGTTTGGACCGAACGAAGATCTGGATGCATATCCGCGCGACTTTGAGCGCGATGAGCAGCTTTGTGAAAGCGAATTGGCGGATATTGTCTTTTATCCAGAGTCTGGAAATATGTTTGCTGGCGATGCCAGTGTCTGGGTGGATGAGGATGCGTTGTCCGGTGTGTTATGCGGTGAATCCAGACCGGGGCATTTCCGAGGCGTATGTACAGTGGTGGCGAAGCTGTTTAATCTGGTACAACCCGATCTTGCGGTCTTCGGCGAAAAGGATGCCCAGCAGCTCCGGATTATCGAACGCATGGTGCGCGACCTGAATTTTCCTGTGCAGATCATTCGCGGCCCGATTATTCGCGAGGCCGATGGTCTGGCTATGAGTTCGCGGAATAAATACCTTACTGCAGAGCAGCGGAAAAATGCATTGTGTCTCAGGAAAGCTCTGGACTTGGCCTCTGAGAGAATGGCAAAGGGGGAGCGAAGAGTTTCCAATCTTCGGAAGTCCATGGTTGATCTGATCGATGCGGTGCCCGAAGCGGAAGTTGACTACATTGAGTTCGCGGATGACGGAACGCTGGAGCCGCTCAAGAACATATCGGGCAGGACTCTCGTGGCACTTGCCGTTAAATTCGGTGCAACCCGCTTAATTGACAATGCAGTTTTGATTCCGTAGTAAGCTCTGTTAGAGACGGTTGCAAACCCGCTTACTTTTTTTGGATAATTTTGTTTGAAAGCCATGAGCGCATCATTACATTGGTGTCCGCTTTTGAAACAAAAGGTGCGGTAGCCAAGCGGTTAGGCAGTGGATTGCAAATCCATCTAGATCGGTTCGACTCCGATCCGCACCTCCATTTTTTCAGGTCCATTAATCGATAACCAGGAGAAGAATATGTCGGTTCCACAAGATCTGTTCTACGCAAAGACCCACGAATGGGTCGACCTCAATGACGGCATTGCGACAGTAGGCATCACTGACTTTGCTCAGAGCCAGCTTTCGGATCTGACATTTGTTGAACTCCCGGAAGTCGGCACCATGTTCGAGGCGGGTGATGAAGCCGCCGTGGTGGAATCCGTTAAAGCTGCGGCGGATGTCTATGCACCCGTCGGTGGCGAAGTGATCGAAGTGAATATGGATCTCGAAGATAATCCGGAACTCATCAACAACGATTCCTTCGGTAAAGGCTGGATCTTTAAAATCAAGGTCAATAACGAAGCCGAAGTGGATGATATGATGGATGCAGATTCCTACGAGGAACTCTGTCCAGCTGATTAATTTTTCCAATCATTGGAAAATCGAGGAGGACGCTGTCCTCCTTTTTTGTTTTAACTATGAATGCATGGTCCGTCAGTTTTAATGAGCCCGTCCATTATCAGCAAGGGCTTGATATCCAACGCCGTTTGCTTAAGGCGCGACAGGAAAACCTGATTCCGGATACGGTTCTGATTCTGCAGCACACTCCGACGGTTACGCTGGGAAATCGCGGCCGCGCAAACTATCTGCTGAAGACTGAAGAGGAATACCGAGAACTGGGCATCGATCTGTTTCATGCCGAGCGTGGAGGTGATGTCACGTTCCATGGACCGGGACAATGGGTGCTTTATCCAATACTGTATCTTGGTGGCAACGAAGCGGATTCCCATGGCTACCTTTCCAATCTCGAAGAAATCGCCATCCGCACGCTGGGCGACTACGATATCAAAGGCTTCCGCCGCGAAGGTAAATCCGGGGCATGGACGGATGCCGGCAAGATTGCCGCCATCGGCTTCCGCCTGAAAAAGTGGGTTTCTTTTCATGGCATGAGTTTCAACGTCAGCAACGATCTGATGGGTTTTAACACCATTGTCCCGTGCGGTCTGGTGGGCGAGCCGGTGGCATCGCTGAAGACTATTCTCGGAGACGGCTGCCCGGCAATGTCGACAGTGCGCGATTCGTTACTGAACCATTTTTCCAACGTCTGTAATCGAGAGTTGGAAAGGTTCGAGCTGGAAGGCGATCTGCCGGATCTACTTAACGATTTAATTAAAGGTTAATTTCTAATGAGTGATATTCCAAACTGTCCGAAATGTAATTCAGAATATGCCTACGAAGATCAGGATATGCTGGTCTGTCCCGACTGCGGGCATGAATGGGTTCCTTCCTCCGAAGTTGCCGAAACTGCTGAGGATGGGCTTGTGGTGCTCGACGCCAATGGCAATGCGTTGGCGGATGGCGATTCTGTAACCGTCGTTAAAGGACTCAAGGTTAAAGGCGCTCAGTCCGATCTGAAAGTCGGCACCAGAGTCAAAAGCATCCGCCTCTGCGAAGGGGACCACAACATCGATTGCAAGATCCCCGGTTTCGGCGCCATGAAGCTGAAGTCCGAGTTCGTTAAGAAGGCGTAGCCTTTTTGTGATGTATAGGAAATAAATTTTTAATGGTGAATGGGTAAAGAAATGACGTCTGCAGGTGAGCACCCCAATTCGGGTGAAATAGAATCCAAACACAGTTCCTCGGATGAAACCCTCTCCTTTTTAAACAGCCTTCCGCAAATTAATAAACCAAAGCCCAAACTCAGTGTCCTTGATGAACATTTGGCTTTTCTGAGCAGTCTGCCGCGGATTAATTCAAACCCCGTCACTGGCGATCCGGTTCCTGTGATCGAACCGGTCTTGGAAGTGACACCGGAACATGTTCCGGCAAACAGTCCGCCGAAAAAGAAAAAGGCCCGCCGGAAGGTAAAGAAAAAGAGTCAACAGCAGTTGATGAAGGAAGAAAAGAACCGGCTTGAGAAAGAACGGGCTGACGCCAAGCGAATTGAAATGCAGAAAAAGCGGCAAGAGGCAGAAGAGCGCGAAAGAAGAATTGCTCTGGAGCAGGAGCGTTTAAATCAGCAGGCCCTGCAGAAGGAAAAAGAAAAGCCCAAGCAGTCCATTTTTAGAAAGCTGGTCGGTGCATAATCAGCTCGGATAAGAATCTCATTAACGTCGTTCTTGCAGGTGCGCTCTCTTAGAAGTCCTTATCCTCGTTCCATTGCGCAACCTGCGCCAGGGCATGATGCGCGGTCAGGTCGATATGAATCGGGGTGAGGGCGACGTAGCCGGATTCCACTACGCGAACATCGGTATCCTTGTTGTCGTCCAGTAGGTCGAGGTCGCCATCCAGCCAGTAGTAGCGGTTGCCACGCGGGTCGCGATGCTCGGAAAACTTTTCGATGAATCTGGACCGTCCCATGCGCGCGGCTTTCATTCCCCTGATTTTACTGAGCGGCAGGTTGGGAATGTTGACGTTCAGCAATGTGCCCGTGGGCAATGGATTTTCGGTAAATTTCTTTACGACTTCTGCGGCAACATGGGCGGCGGTTTCCCAGAGTGGGTCGCTGTAGGTGCAGAGCGAGATGGCAATGGCTGGCGTGCCGAGTACGACTGCTTCGCTGGCTGCGGAAACGGTCCCGGAATAGAGGACGCTGATCCCGGTGTTGGAGCCGAAATTGATTCCGCTGACCACCAGATCGGGCGGATTGTCTTTGTGCAGAAAGCTGATCGCCAGTTTAACGCAGTCGGCCGGAGTTCCATCCACGGCGATCCCAAAAGGGCGACCGTCTTTTTCAACGGGCACCGTACGGATCGGATCGAAGATGGTGATGGAATGACCGGTGGCGCTGCGCTCGGTGTCGGGAGCAACAACATGCAGGTCGCCCATTCCGCTTAGAGCTTGATGGAGGACTCCAATGCCGGGGGCATGAATTCCGTCGTCGTTGGAGAGTAGGATTTTCATGGATTAAATATGATGGCATGAAAACCAAACTGCAAGAATGGATGATTGCATCCATCGGTCGCTCTATTCATGCTGTACGGATGAATTTGATTATTCTCCAACCATTGGAAGTGGATGCGGAAAACTGTGCGGTCTTATCGGACGAGCGGGCACAACATATTCGCAAGGTATTGAAAGCGGAGGTCGGCAAAGAGCTGAAGATCGGGCTGTTGAACGGGCCGCTTGGAATTGGAACCGTCCAAACATTGGAAAACCAAACGGTTGAACTCAGTTGCATTTTTAAAGAAGAAATGCCGCCCAAGCCCCGAATTGATCTGTTGCTTGCCATGCCGCGTCCGAAAGTGCTGAAACGCATGTGGGCCCAGCTGGCGGCGCTCGGAGTGGGACGGATTGTACTTTTGCGTGCAGAAAAGGTGGAACGCTATTATTTTGACAGTCATGTGGTTGAACCGGGGTTTTATAACAAGCTTTTGATCGAAGGGCTGCAGCAGGCGTGTTGCACGCGCCTGCCGGACGTGCAGGTAGAGCCGCTCTTTAAACCGTTTGTAGAGGATCGGCTGGAATGTGAGTTTTCCAATCATTGGAAACTGCTGGCGGATCCGTCCGGTGAAAAGCGACTCCGCAATTTCCAGCCATTGTCCTCCTTCGCCAAGGCTCCGGCGGATCTTCGAGAAAAAAGCCGTCGTATACTGCTGGCCATTGGGCCGGAGGGCGGCTGGACATCCTATGAGCGGGAGATGCTCAAAGACCGGGGATTTGAATTGATTGGAATGGGAGATCGTATTCTGCGAACGGATACGGCAACAATGGGGCTTCTTTCGGTATTAAATGAGTTGTTTGGGAGTGACAGATGAAAAATTTTATTAAGTGGATCGCGATTGGGTTTGGAACCGGATTGAGCCCTATTATGCCGGGAACGGTGGGCACATTGGTTGGACTTCCGCTGACCTGGGGACTGATGCAGGTGCCTTCGGTTGGGGCTCAGGTCATAATCTGTATTGCGCTGACGCTTCTGTCTATTCCCATTTGTGAAGTGGCGGAAAAGGTGATTGGCGGAAAAGATCCGGGTTGCATTGTGGCGGATGAATATCTGACGCTGCCGATTACGGTAATTGGCTTAACCTCACCGTGGGCAATGCTGAGCGGGTTTGTTCTGCACCGTATTTTCGACATCACCAAACCGCCGCCGATTAAACAGCTTCAGCACATTCACGGCGGGTTCGGGATTACGATCGATGATTTTCTGGCCGCACTGATTGCGCTCGGCCTGAATCATCTTCTTTTCCGGTTTATAGGCTAATTTTGTTCAACATACTGTATGAGAGCCTGGAAGTCCTCGTTCTGCCGCAACGTGTCGAACTCATCTTCGTTCATATAATTCAGTGCCTGACTCGGATCGGTCAGCTGTGATGCCCGCTGGAAAGCAAGAATTGCAGCTTTGTCGTTGCCCAGTTTAACTTCAACCCTTGCCAGCACTTGATATAGTGTGGCTTCGTTTTTGATTTCTGCGGTCAGACGACGAAGCTGCTCACCGGCCAGTTCCCAATTGCCGATTTTGGTCAGGTAGAGTGCAAAGCTGTGGCGGGTCTCGGTATCGTCCGGGCGCAGGTCAAGATACTGTTCATAGGCATTGATGCATTTGTCATCCTGTTTCATTTTCCGATAGAGCATCGCCATGTTTTTCAGTGCCGGTGGATAGGCCGGTTTTAATTCAAGCGAACGAATCAGGTAGCTTTCTCCTTTTTCATAGGCCTTTGCATCAATACAGGCCGCCCCAAGATTATTCAGAATGTCAAAAGGAAGATCGGTGTCGGTTGCGCTTTCGAACAGGGAGAGGGCTTTTTCATATTCTTCCTGTTTTAAATAGGCCATACCCAGGGGAATTTTGATGCCCTCAAGATCTGGAAGGATCTCTCTTACATTTTCATAGTATTCAGTAGCTTCCTTGAAATTCCCCACCTCAGCAGCCTGTTCTGCCAGAATAATATTGAATGCTGCTTTTTTGAGCCAGGCCGCGTTGAAGGGACGTTCACCTTCACCATGCCATACCGGATCGGCGTAATTACGTGAAAAGTCCATCACCCACTGGGATTCGGTCGGCAGCGAATAACGGGGGATAAATCCCTGGGTAATAGGCGGCGGAGCGGTACTTTGCTTTGTGATGTCGATATATTCCCTAACCACGAGATAAATCAAGGCAACCGCTAAAAACAGGACGAGCAGACCGAGCGTAAAGCTGGTGAGCTGATGACGCCGCATTTCGCGTCTTCGTTCTTCTACGACTTCATTGGAGACCTGCGGAGTGAAATCATCGCTGCCGGTATTATCTGTTGAGTAAATATCCTGAAGATGTTGGCGTTTTCCAGTATCCATAAAACCTGTTTCCTAGTGGTTGACGTAGAGGTACAGAATTGTCCACAAAGCCCCTTATATTGCAAATCAAATATATGGGCAGCTTTCGGGGCGAATTACGTTAAATAAAACAAGGGCACCGTTTCGGTGTTTTCTTCCAGAGGTTGGAAGATTTTATTGGCTTTTTTGTCCAACCCGGCAGGGGTTGGTGGTATAAACACGCGTTTTAAATGAGTAGAAATCAGCGGGTTTCCAAGGATTGGAAACTCCGGAACCAAGGAAATCTCATGTCGAGTACGATAGGAACCCTTTATAAAGTATCCACATTTGGTGAATCGCACGGTAAGGCCGTGGGTGCCATTGTAGACGGATGTCCGGCCAATCTTCAGCTGAGCGAAGCGGATATTCAACCGCAGCTTACACGGCGCCGACCGGGGCAGAGCGATATGACCACCGCACGCGATGAAGCCGATCAAGTGATCATTCTTTCGGGAGTGGAAAACGGCAAAACGCTCGGTACGCCGATCGGGCTGATGGTGAATAACAAAGATCAGCGACCCGGCGATTATGGCGAAATGAGCAATGTGCCGCGTCCGTCGCACGCCGATTATACCTATCAGATGAAATATGGAAACCGCGCGTCCAGCGGCGGCGGTCGCTCCAGCGCGCGCGAAACCATCGGTCGGGTAGCGGCAGGAGCGATTGCCGAAAAATGGCTGTTTGAGCAGTTTGGAACAAAGATTATTTCCTGGGTGAGTTCCGTGGGCAACATTGATGCGCGCGATATGAGTGCTGAAGTGCTGACCCGCGAACAGATCGATTCCAACATAATCCGCTGTCCCGACGAAGTGGCGGCTGAAAAAATGATTGATGTGGTTAAAAAAGCCAGCTTTCGTAAGGATTCGGTCGGCGGTGTGCTGACCTGCGTGGTATCAAATATTCCGGTCGGACTCGGTGAGCCGGTCTTTGAGCGAATGGAAGCCTCTTTGGGACAGGCGATGCTTTCGATTCCGGCTACCAAAGGGTTCGAACTCGGTTCCGGATTTGCCGGCGCACGCATGTATGGATCGCAGCATAATGATCCGTTTGAGCTGAAGGCCGATGGTCGTTTGGGTACGTCCACCAATTTCAGTGGTGGTGTGCAGGGGGGCATCTCCAACGGTGAACCGATTGTTTTCCGTGTTGCTTTCAAGCCCCCGGCCACCATTGGGATGGCCCAGGAAACGGCGACCTTCGAAGGCGAATCCACCGTGCTGGAAGCCAAAGGCCGGCACGATCCTTGTGTTGTGCCGCGCGCGATTCCGATTGTGGAAACCATGACGGCTATAACGCTGATGGATTTCGTGTTGCGACAAGCCTACCGGAATGCGTGATGAGTGAGCCGTGAGCCGTGATGAAAATCACGTTTCAATTGTCACGTTTCACGCAGGTTGTATTTATGAGTACCGTTGAAAATATAAATCAGCCATTGACTCCGCGCTCATTCCACGTAATGACCAAGCCGATCGGGCCGCTGTGCAATCTCGATTGCAGCTATTGTTTCTACCTTGAGAAAGAAAAACTCTTTCCGAAGGAAGAAAACTATAAAATGAGCGACGACGTGCTGGAGCGCTATGTCCGGAAATATATCCAGAGCCAGCACGCGCCGGAAATCAGTTTTGCCTGGCAGGGCGGGGAACCCACCCTGATGGGGCTCGATTTTTTCCGGAAGGTCGTGGCGCTGCAGCGGCGATATGCCGGCGGTCGGACCGTTCATAACTCCTTTCAGACCAACGGAACAAATCTGGACGACGCGTGGTGCGAGTTTTTTGCCCGCGAAAAATTTCTGATCGGGCTGAGTCTCGATGGCCCGGAGCACATTCACAATCGCTATCGCGTGGATAAGGGCGGAGCCGGTTCGTTCGATCGGGTTTTCCAGGCATTGGAAATGCTGAAGAAGTGGCGCGTGGAATTTAATACGCTCACGTGCGTGACCCGACAAAGCCCGGAAGAGGCGGTGGAGATCTATACCTTCCTGAAAGAGCAGGGCGTCGCGTTTATGCAGTTTATTCCGATTGTCGAGCGGGTGGGTGATCGGTCGGCGCACGAGATCGGACTGGACCTGGCCGTGCCGCCGGATCTGCGGGCCGGCGATAATCCGGACGCAATGATGCCCTGGGCGGTTTCATCGGAAGGATTCGGGCAGTTTCTGACGACCGTTTTTGATGAATGGATTAAAGCGGATGTCGGCCGCATCTTTGTGAATATTTTTGATATGGCGCTGGGTGCGTGGTGCGGTATGGAGCCGAACCTGTGTACGTTTGCCAAGCGGTGCGGTCAGGCCGTGGCGATGGAGCACGATGGCGGTGTCTATTCCTGCGATCATTACGTTTATCCATCCTATTATCTCGGCAACATAATGGATACCTCGCTGGAGGAGATGATTTATTCGAAAGAACAGATCCAGTTCGGCAAGGATAAATCGGATGCGCTGCCGACCTATTGCCGGGAGTGCGAATATCTGTTCGTCTGCAATGGCGAGTGCCCGAAGCATCGATTTATCAAGACACCTGATGGAGAAGCAGGATTGAACTATCTGTGCGCAGGCTATAAAACGTTCTTCAAACATATCGATCCAGCGATGCGCGAAATGGCGGCCCTTGTCCAAAAAGGGCGTCCGGCGGCAGACATTATGGGGAAACAATTTAAGAAGTGCGGTGGAAAGTAAGACGATGAGCAACGAAGCCACAATTGATAGCGAAGCACAGAAAGTACCGATTCTCGTGAACGGGGAAGAGGTCTCTGATGGCCTGATCCAGCAGGAACTGCAGATGCTGCGCGAGCGTTATGCCCAGGAAATGTCCCGTCAGGAAATGGACGAAAAGCAGGCGAAGATCGAATCCGACGCGCGCGAAAATGCGGTGGAGCGGGTATTGCTGATGCAGAAAGCCCGTACGGAAATTGACTCGGTCCGTTCTGCAGAAATCGAAGCCCGCTTCATGGCGCTGAAAGAACAGCACGGCGGTGAAGAGGAATTCAATAAACGATTCGAACTGTCCGATGAGGATATCGTGAAAATCAAAACGGATATTGAAGATGGCATCCGGCTTGAGCGTTATTTCGATGAAGTCTGCGAAGCTGCGGTCCGACCGGGCGAGGCGGATTCCCGCGCATATTATGAAGCCAATCCTGCTGAATTCATCATTCCCGAGCTGGTGCATGCTGCGCATATTATGCAGCATCCATCGCCGGATGTGCCGCTGGAGACGGTGTATGCAACGCTGTTGAATGTTCGGGAGCGCCTGAAAAAAGGGGAAGACTTTGATGCGCTGGCGAAGGAATATTCCCACTGCGAGGATGGCGGGCATGATCTCGGATTCTTTGCACGCGGACAGATGGTGCCGGCATTTGAAAAAGTGGCTTTTAAAACAAAGGTGGGCGATTTCAGCGATGTGTTCCAAACCGAGTTTGGTTACCATATATTAATGGTTCGCGAGCATAAACCGGAGTCGGTGCGTCCGTATGAAGAGGTGCGCTACGACATTCAAAGCATGATCTATGATGAACGGAAGAATGAAGTGATCGGCGCCATTGCCGATGAACTGCGCGCTTCGGCCGACATCCGGAACCTGGAAATTGTGGAAGGCTGAGTATGCTGAATTGTTGTTCCCAAATTGCATTTATCGGGCCGGGCGGGCCGGAAATTCTCGTGGTCATGCTGGTGCTGCTGCTGATGTTCGGTGCCAAAGATGCGCCGAAAATTTTTCGTAAAATCAATGAAATGCTGAATTCCATCCGCAATACAGCCGACGGCTTTAAGCGTGAAATCATGTATGGCGATCTGAACAGCGATTCCTCGTCGGAGGATATGTATTCGGACAACGATGAAGATGATTACACCGAATATCACGACGATGATTACGACTACACGGATGATGACGAAGAGCGCGACTATTCCGATGAAACCTTCCAGAATCTGGAAAAAGATCTCGAAGAGAGTGGCGAAGGTGCTTTAGAGGACCATCAGGAATCCGACGAAGAGGCTGACGATGCTCGAAAAGCTTAAAGCATTTAAAAATAAATTTCGCTACGACGACAGTGAAATGCCGTTTCTTGAGCACCTCGAGGAATTTCGTAAAACCGTAATCCGTATTGTGATTGCATTGGTGGCGGGCATGGTCATCTGTCTGCCTTTTGCCGATGAAATGATCGGAGTGCTTCGAGCACCGGCCGAGCAATATATTGAAAAGAGTGCGGAAGATGTGCTCGGCCAATCCTCTGTCCAGCTGCGCATCGGGGCCGATGCGCTTTCAACCAATGCGCTGATTACAGCCGAAGACGGGCAGCAATATATCATGGTCGATGCCGACGTGATTCTTCCAGACACTGGAAAAAATAAAAAGCAGGGGACCATTCGTCTCCAGTTTTCCGAGCCGGCGGCGGCCATCAAAATGTGGCTGACGGTCACTTTTTTCGGTGGGTTGCTCCTGAGTCTCCCCTTTGTGGTTTTCTTTATCGGGCTGTTTGTGATGCCCGGCGTGCGCGATGTCGAACGAAAGCTGATGTCGCGCATCTCGGCTTTTTCCGGCGGACTCTTTCTGGCCGGAATCTATATGGGCTATCGCGTAACGCTTCCGCTGGCCTTGGGGTTGATGCTGAAAATCGGCGGTCAGTTGGAAGGGGAGTCCATCTGGTTCTATAATAAATACATCTCATTCGCCCTGCAGCTGCTGCTCGGTTTCGGGGTGGCCTTCCAATTGCCGGTCGTCATTCTGATCCTTGGAAAAATGGGGTTGGTCAGCTCCAGAAGTCTGCGTACGGGGCGGCCCTATGTGATTGTCGGCATTTTTGTGCTCGCGATGATTCTGACTCCGCCGGACGTTATGACGCAGGTTCTCATGGCGGCCCCCTTGGTTTTGTTGTATGAATTCTGTATATGGTTCCTTCACTTCAGCGGAAACCGCGACCTGCCGGGGAAGGAAAAGGAAACGGAATCGACCGATGGACCTGTTGAAGAACCGGTGAACGAGCCGGAAGAAGATGAGAGCGAAAAACCAAAAGATTTAACCGAGGACTAGAAAAATGCATACATTAGCCATTGGCATGCCGGGTGGTCAGGAACTGTTGATTATTCTCTTTATTGTGCTGCTATTGTTCGGGGCAAAGAAACTGCCTGAACTCTCCCGTTCGCTGGGCAAAAGCCTTGGCGAATTTAAAAAAGGCCAGAAAGAGGGCGGTGAGCCCGACCAGCTCGAGGATGACGTTGAGAAGAAAGAAATTTCCTCCGATCCTGCAGAGAAAAAAGATTAGGGAGTGACGATTGAGGCGCGAAACGTGATTTTCCAAGGATTGGAAATCACGACTCTCGGCTCACGACTCACCGTATTTCCATGAGCGAACGACTCAACGAAGAACTCTCCCCGGAAGAGCAGAAAGAAAATACCATCGCGGTCCTCGCCCATGTGCTGCCGTTTGCCATATGGCTGACGATGATGGTCTGGTTCGATAACTACAATGCCCGAACCATCGGCGGGCTGATCCTGCTGGCCGTCTTCCGGCCGTGGCGCTGGTATCCGAAAATAAACTGGAAAAATATACCTGCCGCCTTTGGCGTAGGTATTTTAATTTTTGTCGTCTGGGTCGGGCTTGAGACGCCCTGGATGCAGCAAAAGGCTCCGGCCGTAACGGAGTGGTATGACCGCCTTCTGGTGGACCCATTCATGAAGCCGTTTAAAACGCGTGAACTCTTTGAAATCCCTTTGGCGGCGGAATCGGAGGAAATTCAGGAAGCGGTGCTGATGGGCAATTCGGTGGAACGCACCAAGCTTCCCTTCGAAGTGATTGAAGAAGGGGAGTTTGTCGGCCTGCATGAGTATAACCCGAAGGTGACCGGTTGGCTGGTCTTCTGGGTGCATATGCTTGGAACCACTGTAATGATCGCCATTATTGAAGAGTTCTTTTACCGCGGTTTTCTCTACCGCTGGATGCAGGGCAGTCCCTTCTTTAAAATTGATGCCGGAAAATTAAACTGGCCCATGCTGACCTTGATTTCCCTCTTTTTCAGTGTTTCCCATTTTGAGGTCGGCGCAGCCATTATCTGCGGGTTCTGCTATGGGTTGCTCTACATAAAAACCCGCGACATCTGGGCCCCGATCATCGCCCACGGCACCACAAATTTTATCCTCGGATTGTATGTCTTAAAGTACAACGCCTATCAATTCTGGTAGGCTGAATTCCAATCCTTGGGAAGAATGATTCTTTTGACCAAAAACCGCTTGCAAAGGGCGGGGGGCTCATCTATCTTCCTGCCTCACTTTTAGCGCGGAAAGATGACTGAGTGGCTGAAGGTGCTGGACTGCTAATCCGGTGTACTGCTTACGCGGTACCGAGGGTTCGAATCCCTCTCTTTCCGCCAGTTTGTAACACCCTAACGGGCAGTGATTAACCATAATCACTGCCCGTTTTTTGTGCTTGAGTTACAATGAGGGTTACAATAAGTGCGACCGTGTCCGGAGTGTTTGCGAATGACGTGGAGTGTATTGTTCGCCCCAATATTCCGGCGTTTGGGATTGGAACTAACGCATATAATCCTCAATCGCGTCTACCTTTCCTTTAAAATCTCCAGTGCATATTGCTTTGGCCCCAAGCAATTGGCATAGTGGAGTGCAATTGATTTGCCCAAGGAGTGCAGTATGGCGTTAAGCTGGAACGAGATTAAGAACCGGGCGTTACGGTTTTCCAAGGAATGGGCGGAAGAGAGCCGCGAACACGCCGAGGCGAAAACCTTTTGGGATGAGTTTTTCAATGTGTTCGGCATTTCCCGCCGCCGCGTTGCCACCTTTGAGGAACCCGTCAAAAAGCTTAACGACCAATATGGATTCATCGATCTGTTTTGGAAGGGAACGCTTCTTGTTGAGCACAAATCCAAGGGCAAGAGTCTGGACAAGGCCTATTCCCAAGCCTTGGACTATTTTGCCGGGCTGAAAGAGCACGAGCTCCCCAAATACGTTCTTGTTTCCGATTTCGCGAAAATCCGCCTTTACGATCTGGAAGAGGGTTCCGAAACCGAATTCGCCATTAAGGATTTTTACAAAAAGGTCAAGCTGTTCGGTTTTATTGCAGGCTACCAGAAACGCGCATACAAGGCGGAAGACCCCGTGAACATCAAAGCCGCCGAATTGATGGGCAAGCTGCACGATGCCCTAAAGGACGGCGGATATGACGGCCATGTGCTGGAAGTCTACCTTGTCCGCCTGCTGTTCTGCCTCTTTGCCGATGATACGGGGATTTTCGAGAAAGACACGTTCCGTGAATACCTCGAAATCAAGACGGCGGAAGACGGCAGCAATTTGGGCGCACTTTTGGCCGAGTTTTTCCAGACCTTGGATACGCCGAGGGAACGCCGGAATAAAATGCTGGATGAGCAGTTGAACCAATTCCAGTATGTAAACGGCAAGCTGTTTGAGGAACCGCTGCCGATTGCCGCCTTCAATTCGGAAATGCGCGAAATATTGCTGGAATGCTGCGCGTTGGATTGGGGCAAGATTTCGCCCGCCATATTCGGCTCCATGTTCCAAGCGGTGATGAGTCCAGAGGAACGCCGAAATCTTGGTGCGCACTACACCACGGAAAAGAACATCCTGAAACTGGTCAAGCCGCTCTTTCTGGATGAGCTGCACACCGAGTTTGAGAAATGCCGGGGCAGTAAAAAGAAGCTGGTGGATTTCCATACCAAGCTGTCCAGGCTCAAATTCCTTGACCCGGCCTGCGGGTGCGGAAACTTTTTGGTTATCACCTACCGTGAATTGCGCCTGCTCGAAATGCAAATCCTGCGCGAACTCTACAAGGACGGGCAAACCGTTTTGGATGTTTCGGAAATCATGTGGATCGACGTAGACCAGTTTTGCGGCATTGAATACGACGAATGGCCAGCCCGCATTGCCGAGGTCGCCATGTGGTTGATGGATCACCAAATGAACATGCTGGTTTCAGAAGAGTTAGGGCAATACTTCGTGCGTCTTCCGCTCAAAAAGGCGGCGTCCATCGTCCACGGCAATGCCCTGCGCATTGACTGGCAGGACGTGGTACCTAAAAACGAATTGTCCTACATTCTGGGGAACCCGCCATTCATTGGACACCACTACCAAAACGCCGAGCAGAAAGAAGACATGAAGTGTGTTTTCGCCAAAGTTAAGGGTTCCGGGGTATTGGACTATGTTTCCGCATGGTACATGAAAGCTGGTGAGTACATTCAAGGCACTTCAATCTCGGTCGCTTTCGTGTCAACGAATTCAATTTCACAAGGCGAACAGGTCGGGCTACTTTGGAATGCGCTCTTTACCCAATTCAAACTAAAGATTCATTTTGCACACCGCACTTTTTCGTGGACAAGTGAAGCGAGGGGCAAAGCTACGGTGCATGTCGTTATTATTGGATTTGCCGCTTTCGACAAAAAGGGGAAGCGGATATTTGACTATGAAGATATTAAGGGAGAGCCGCAGGAAAAGAGCGCGCGTAACATTAATCCTTATCTGGTCGATGCAGATGATGTGGTTATAACAAACCGAAGCCAACCGCTTGCCAATGTTCCCCGAATGATCTGGGGCAACAAGCCGACCGATGGCGGAAATTTCCTATTTGCGGATGCTGCGGAAAAGGATGCGTTTTTAGAACAGGAACCAAACGCAGAGAAATGGATTAGACCATATTTGAGCGGGCGGGATTTTTTGCACGATGCCATGCGTTATTGCCTCTGGTTGAAAGATGTTTCTCCGGCAGAGCTGAAGGCGTTGCCCAAGGTGATGGAGCGTGTTGCCGGGGTGCGTAAAATGCGCTTGGCAAGCAAGGCCGAAGCAACCCGAAATAAAGCGGCGACGCCAACTCTGTTTGCCCAGATAGCCCAGCCTGAAAGCAATTTCCTTGTTGTCCCGGAGGTGTCATCGGAACGGCGAACCTATATTCCGATTGCCTACCTTCCACCCGAAAGGATTGTCAGCAATACGATTCAGATTGTCCCGAATGCGAGCGTGTTCGAATTCGGCGTCTTGACCTCTGCCATGCATATGGCATGGATGAAATGTGTTTGTGGCCGTTTAAAGAGTGATTACCGCTATTCAAATACCATTGTTTACAACAACTACCCATGGCCGCTTGCTCCGAGTGAAAAGAACCGCAAGGCGGTGGAGGCGGCGGCGCAAGGGGTGCTGGATGCCCGCGCAGAATTCCCGGACAGTTCCCTTGCCGATTTGTATGACCCATTGACGATGCCGCCCTCTTTGGTGAAGGCGCATCAAGCTTTGGATCGAGCAGTAGACCTCTGCTACCGCCCGCAACCCTTCCCGAACGAAACCGCCCGCATCGAATTCCTTTTCAACCTCTACGCGCAATACACCGAAGTCCTATTGAATCAAGGGAAGAAAAAATGAAACAGGTAATCGAAATCATAGCGCGGTGCGCGGAAGGAACGTGTGTCAGCCGTCCGTTCCGGGTGCGGGTGGATGACGGCAACCTGTATTGGATAAAAGGGCTTGGTTCGGGGTGGAATCGTTATGAACTATGCTATGAGCTGCTTTGCGCAAAGCTGGCCGTTGAATTGGGCTTGCCCGTGGCGGGGTTCGACGTGTTGGAGGTTCCGGAGGCGTTGCTGGAATTTTGCGCGGTTCCGGGCATTCGGGATTTGAGCGAGGGGGCGGCGTTCGGTTCGCTGCATGTGGATGGGGCGGCATCGCTGCCACCTGTTGAGGTTTCTTGCGTGCCGGAGGATTTGCGCCGGAAAATCCTTCTGTTCGACTGGTGGGTTCAGAACGAAGACCGAACTTTGGGGGAACGCGGCGGCAATGTTAATCTTTTGTGGAGTCCGGCGGAACAGGAATTGACGGTTATCGACCACAATAATGCGTTTGATAGGGAATTTGATGAAACGGCGTTTTTTCAAAACCATGCTTTCCGGGATGAGCGCGGAAAGATTCCGGCCTCGTTTTTGCTTGAACAACGGGCGGCGTTCGAGAATATGGCGGGCCGTTTTGAATCCTTGATTCGGGATTTCCCCGAAAGCTGGACGGATCGGGATGGTTTTCCCGGCGATTTTGTGCCGGAAACAGTATGTGAAATTTTGGGCCGTTATGATAAAATCCTCGATGTATTCGGAGGGCAGGCATAATGAAAAAGAAACTGGCATGTAATTATACCGTACTTCGTTTCCTTCCATACCCGGAAACGGAAGAGTTCGTGAATCTGGGCATTGCGATGGCTTGCCCCGATCTGCATTGGTTTGATTTCCGCTTGGAAACGCGCCGGGTAGATCGGATCACGGGCTTTTTCCCGGAACTGAAACAGAACAAGGATTCCTTCATTGAAGGCCGCAAGCTGTTCAAACACGAATTGGAGCGAGTGCGGGAGGTCCTGCACGACGGGAACGACAAGACCCAGCCCCAGTTCAAGGAACTTGCCCGGCAGTTCAACAATACGTTTTTGACGTTGGTTCGCCCACGTGAAGAAGTTTTTTGTTTCAGTAATCCGCGCACCTGTCTGGTCGATGATCCCGCCGAAGCATTGCACAACCTGTTTGAACATTATGTTGATCGGTGCTTTGCCCAGCGCCCGGAATATCAGGAAAAACAGATGGAAACGCGGTTGCGGAAGGTCTTTTCCGCCCGCCAAATCCTTCGTCATTACCATGAGCATACCTTTACAGGGGAGCTTTGCACCGCGCATTTCCCGTTTGTGCGGCAGCATGAAGCGCGTTATACACGGGCAATCCGGGCGCTTGATCTGGACAAGGACGAAACCTATAAGATCGTCAGCCATGCCGATGCGTGGAAAAGCAAGCTGGAGCGACTGAAAACCGTGCAGGAACACCCGGAACATACGCTGTTTGTTGTGCGCCGCCCGCAAGCCGGAAAGCGGTTAGATGTCTGCCAGCAAATGTGCAAAGAGCTGGAACAGGTTGGGGCGGAAATCATTCCAACGGACGATCAAACCGCCATCTTAGATTTTGCGGAGCGGGAATGATGCAGATGCGGATGGAACGGCTTCAATAGAATGAAGCAATGAAAGAAGAATACGATTTTTCCAAAGGGCGAAGAAACGCTGATAGAGCTGCAAGGCTTCGGAATCAGAAGACCGTCAAGACGATCATTCATCATGAAGATGATTCAAAAAGGGTTACGGTTCATAAGACGGATGAATTTCTGAATGGGAAATAGGTTCATTCCTTGTTTCCTGCGTGAGTGCTTCAGAGTTGAAGGTAGCTGAAGGTTCAATCCTTCTCATTCGTGCTGAATGAATCACTGAATGATTGTGTGAAGCTGTATGGGTCATTTGTCGTTTGACACCCTTAAAGGGTGTGTCAAACGTCAAGTAAATGAGTTGACGCTCGACACGTTTGACAGCGTCGAGTCGTCAAGTGTCGAGTCAGTTCCTCCAAATCCAGTTTCATTTGCTCAATTTGTCCGGGAGTGGCAATCCATGTTTCCCGGGAACCGGGGCGTTTATACTTTTTCAGTTTTTCCGACTGAACGAACTCATCAACTGTACTTCTCATCTGCCGTTCTGTCATACCGCATTTTTCCCTTAATCGGATGCAAATATAATCCCCGTTTCTGACAGCACCCCGTATCGGTATGTTCGCATGCACTCGAATGCAAGTCGGCCATTTGGGCTGCCCCCTGTAAATTATAACATTTCAATCGTGAAATGGTTTAGCCTCTTCAAACAGGTCGGCCACATCGCTGCCGGGTTCTTTATCGATGAGGCTGAATAGGACGATGAGCAGGGTGGAGACGAGGAAGCCCGGGACGATTTCGTAGAGATCGAAAGCGCCGCCTTCGAGCTGTTTCCAGATGAGGACGGTGATTCCTCCGCCAATGATTCCGGCTATGGCCCCATTGCGGGTCATTCGTTTCCAGTAGAGGGATAGAATGACCAGCGGACCGAAGGTGGCACCGAAGCCGGCCCAGGCATACGATACAAGGCCGAGCACACTGCTGTCGGGTTTCAGGGCAATGGCGCAGGCCACCGCCGCCACACCGATGACGGTGCCGCGGCTGACCCATACCAATTCTTTTTCCGAGGCTTGCGGGCGGATGATGACGCGATAGAGATCTTCGGTCAGGGCGGAGGAGGTAACCAGCAGCTGTGAGTCGGCCGTGCTCATGATGGCGGCCAGCACGGCGGCGAGCAGAATGCCGCCAACGATGGGATGCGTCAGTTGGTCGACCATGATCATAAAGATTTTTTCCGAGTCGGAATCCGGCAGCTGTTCGGGCAGATAAATCCGGCCGACCATACCGACGAGCACGGCGCAGGTCAGGCTGACGATGACCCAGGTCATGGCAATACGCCGCGCCGGTTTGATTTCATCGGGTGAGCGGATCGCCATGAAACGCGTGAGAATATGCGGTTGGCCGAAGTAGCCGATCCCCCAGGCCATCAGTGAGATAATGGAGAGCGCTTTCAGCGGTTCACCATTGCCATGCGAAAAGACATCCATAAAACCGGGGCTGACTGCTTTCCAGGCATTGGAAGTTTCTGCAAAGCCGCCGGAGGCATAGATTCCAAGCATTGGAACCGTGATGATGGCAAAAAACATGATGATGCCCTGAAAGAAGTCGGTCCAGCTGACGGCCATAAAGCCGCCGAGGGCGGTGTAGGAAATGATGACTACCACGCCGATAATCAACGCACTGTGATAGGGCAGGCCGAACACCGATTCGAACAGCTTGGCACCGGCCACAAAGCCGGAGGCAGTGTAGATGAGGAAAAAGACCAGAATGAAAAGGGCGGACAAAACCCGCAGCGATTTGTTGTGGTCGGAAAAGCGGTTGGCAAAATAGTCGGGCAACGTGATGGCATTCCCCGCGGCTTCGGTGAGGAGGCGGAGTTTTCGGGCGACCAGCTTCCAGTTTAGATAGGTGCCGATCCCGAGGCCGAGCGCAATCCAGACGGCTTCCAATCCCTGGAGATAGGCATAGCCGGGCAGTCCAAGCAGGAGCCATCCGCTCATGTCGGACGCCTGTGCGCTCATGGAGGTGACCCATTTATTGAGCTGGCGATCGCCAATTAGATAGTCGGAGAGCGATTCGTTCTTTTTGTAAAAATGCGTACCTACGGCGAGCATGAAGAGCAGGTAGGCAATGAATGTTATGATGATGCTGTATTTTTCCATAGCTCTAATGAGTAATGCGTAATTCGTAACATGGCCAGCGAAATGGATCGAGATTGGTTGCTTTCGGAGCTAAGGGGAATTACGAATTACGCATTACAAATTAAGGAATCTAATTATGACCGATCCATCCAAAAAGTTTCTCGCCGATTTAATTAATAATATGAGCCCGTCGGGCTATGAGGCCCCGGTGGCTAAAGTCTGGAAAGCGGAAGCAGAAAAGTTTGCTTCCAAGGTCTGGACGGATACGCACGGGAATTCGCATGCGATTGTGAATCCGGGCGGTTCACCGGTCGTGATGCTGGCGGGGCATTACGATGAAATCAGTTTTATTATTTCGCACATCGATGACGACGGGTTTCTCTGGTTCCAGCCGATGGGCGGATGGGACCCGCAGATTGCACAGGGCCAGCGCGTGCAGATTCTGACGAAGAAAGGGGTGCTGCGCGGGGTGATTGGTAAGATGGCGATCCATATGCAGTCGCCCGAGCAGCGAAAGCAGCTGGTGGAGCTTAAGGATCTTTTTATTGATATCGGGGCGAAAGACAAGGCCGATGCCGAAACGATGGTGGAGATCGGCGATCCGGCGGTTATTGCTTATGGTTTTGAAGAGATGGCCAACGGGATTGCGGTGGGCCGGGCATTTGATGACCGCGCCGGAGCGTATGTGGTTTTGGAAGCCGGGCGGCTTTTGACTGAACAAAATCCGAATGCCGAGATTCATGTGGTGGCCACGGTGCAGGAAGAGATTGGTTTGCGCGGTGCGCGGACGGCGGCTTTCGGTATTAATCCAGACATTGGAATTGCGGTGGATGTAACCTTTGCCACGGATCACCCGAACATGGCGGAAGGGACGAAGCGCAAAAGCCTGATTGAACTGGGGAAGGGGCCGGTGCTGACGCGCGGACCGAATATTAATGCCAAGCTGTTCGAACTGATGGTGGAGACTGCGAAAGAAGAAAATATTCCGATTCAGATTAATGCCACGCCCGGAGGAACAGGAACGGATGCCAATGCCATTCAGATTAATCGGTCGGGGGTTTCGACGGCACTGATCGGAATTCCGCTGCGCTACATGCACAGCCCCTGCGAGCTGATCAGTCTCCAGGATCTGGAAGCCTGTGCGCTGTTGATTGCAAAAACGGTGGAAAAAATTACGCCGGAAACCAACTTTGTTCCGTTTTGAAATGATTCGCGTGAAAAGTGACGGTTGAGCCGTGATTTCTTTTGACGCGCTTCCAGCGTCGGGAAAGATTTCACGTTTCACGTTTCACGTTTCACGCCTCACTGCCGATGGATTTTCAGCGAGCCGATGGCGCCGGTGAAACCGGTGGTGTCCTGGTATCCGAAGTTTTTGAGTACGACTGGCAGCTGGGTGTGATTGCCCAGACGAATCCGGAGATCATCTCCGGAGAGAGCCGGTTCATCCAGAACCATAGCCGCCCGTTTGCGGTTCAAGCTCAACAGGGCCCGGCCGTTCCGGATACTCAGCTCAATGGTTACCCAGCGCTTTTTCAGCTTGCTGATCCCCTGACGTGAAGTTTCCTCCAGCGTAAATGTTGAATGACCGGTACGGACGCGTGCAGAAACCTGCCCGTCTATCATGTAGATGGCAAACCCCTGCTTCTCATTTCCCTGTGAAAGAATTAATCCATCGGTGAGAGCAAAGATACGCACAGAAATGATCCACTCGTCGCCATTGGGATCCAGCAAAGAACTATGCGGAATATCGAGCCCCTGTCCGTATTGAAATTCGAGCAGGTTACGGTAATTAATTCGAGATACGGTCAACCCGTTCTGGGG
The DNA here is from genome assembly GCA_029432815.1 of Pontiellaceae bacterium B1224. Taxonomy (GTDB): domain Bacteria; phylum Verrucomicrobiota; class Kiritimatiellia; order Kiritimatiellales; family Pontiellaceae; genus Pontiella. The sequence continues at coordinate 79,779 of JAROBA010000003.1, forward strand.
AACAAAAAGCGGAAAGAGCGATTTGCTGGGAATCAGTCCTTCCTGAGCTTTTTCAAAGTCGAGGTTCAGCATAAGTCCATGGGGGATGGAGAACTCCTGAGCCAGGACCAGTGTTGCGGAACATAGGAAAAGTGAGATGAGCTTTTTCACGTGTACTCCTTTAACGCATTCAGGGCTTCATCGACCGTTATTTCTTTGATACATGGCCAATCTTTATCGCAGTGACGGGGATCCTTGCATGAGCACAGCTCTTTTTTGCTGAGCATTGTCAGATTTTCTTTTCGCATGGGACTCCAGGATTCGGGGTCGGTGGGCCCGAAGATCGTAACGATCGGAATTTGAGTGGTTGCCGCAAGATGCGTCGGACCGCTTTCATTTGAGAATAGCAGGTCTGCCCGTTGAAAAAGAGCCAGCAGAACGGTCAGGGGTTCTGCAAAAAAGAATGATTCCTCCGGATTCCGCATAAAACCTCTGATTTCATCAATCAGTGCTTTTTCTCCCGGCGCTCCGATCATACAGACTTTCATGCCTTGATCGATCAGTGCGTCGGCCACTTCTGAAAAACGCTCTTTGGGCCAGCATCGGTGCGCTAAACCGGCACTGGGATGAATGACGGCGAGCTTCTGGTTTTCGTCGATGCAGTGAGCTTTCAGGATTACGTTCAGCTGGTTTACCGCTTGGGCGGAAGCTGTGAGTCTGATTGGCTCGATGGGAGGTGTTTTTCCAATACACTCCAGAATCGACGCCAGTGATTGCATGACATGCGATGAGTTGGGTGCTAACTCAATCAGCTGTGTATAAGCTTTCGGACGACGTGCCCAGCTCAGCGCAATTCTGCGAGGCGCTAAGGTCAGAATGGACAGCGTGGACTCGGTTATACGCCCACTGATAAAAATAACCGCTTGGTAGCGCTTGAAGGGGAGGGAAAAGAACAGCTTCAGATAGCCCAACAGCTGTGAAAATGACTTTCGTTTTTTTGTCTGGTGGCGGTAAGGAATGATTTGCCTGAAAGAGGGAAGTTGTTGAGCAAGCGACACGTGTTGACTGGCAACATACAGGTCCGCCCGTCCGGAAAAAAAGGTCGACAGGTGTTCAAGCGTTGGCATGGACAAAATAAAATCGCCCATGCGATCATCCAGCATAAAAATGCCGATGCGCTTGAGTGTCGGGGATAGTGGTTTCTGTTTTTTCTGTTTTTTCACCATAGTCCGTCTAATATCCGGCAAAATTTCTGAGAACATACCTTTTCACAGGATGCAGGGCTATATGAATTTTTTGGATATAGATGGGCGACCACAGCGTGTGGCGGTAATTACGCCCCGATTTACATCGATAGGCGGCGGAGAGCGCTATTGCGTGGAGACCTGCAAGTTTGCAGCCCGTCATCCGGGAATCGATCTGACTGTCATTTGTGAGGAATGTCTGGAACCGGACGAACATATTACATTTATTGAAGTTGGACGCAGCGAATTCCCCCGTTCGCTCAAAAAGAGGCGGTTTGCCGCAAAAGTTTCCCGAATTTTGCAGGATTCAAATTTTGACCTGATTCATTCCCATCAGCAGGTTCCGGGCGCTCACATTTGTTCGCTGCACGGAACGCCGCATCAGATCTGGGTGGAGTCCGTAAAAAAACGGACACGACCTTCGGCATTTGATCGCAGCATTATCCGGCTTGAGCAGCAAATGCTGCAGCATGCTGACTGCTCGGCTGTGATTCCCGTTTCCACTCTGGTGCGAGAATCCTATGAGCAGGTCTATGACTTTTCGAATAAAATCGAGGCGTTAGCCGCTCCGGGAGTTGATCCAGGATGGCTCGCCACGGCGCAATCGGAAACAAACACCCGGGAAGAGGTCCGTAACCGGCTGAACATTCAAGCCACTGATTTTGTGATTGGTTTTGTTTCGATGAACTGGCCGCACAAGGGGTTGGACTTGCTTATTGATGCGCTGCATGGTCTGCCCGTTGATGCCCGAAAAGAAACTGTACTTATGGTCGTAGGAAAAGGCGATGAGACCGCCTACGCAAAAAAGGCGGATAAGGCAGGTGTACGTATTCGTTTTACCGGTATTGTCGGGAAAGAAATTCCAGACTTCTACGCAGCAATGGACCTGTTTGCATTGCCGTCAAACTGGGATGCTTTTGCAATGGTTGTGACAGAGGCGATGGCCGCAGGAAAATCCGTGCTGATCAGTGATCAAACCGGAGCGCGCGATATCGTGACACCGGCAGAGAATGGATATGTTTTACCCCTGAAGGATGCCAAAATCTGGTCGGATCATATTCAGATGCTTAAGTCGGATCGGCAGCGTTGCAGGCTTTTAGGGGCTGCTGCGAGAGAAACGGCCATGCAATGCAGTTGGGTTGCATGCGGAGAATCGATTGTGGGAGTTTACCAAAAGGTGCTGTTAAAAAAGAGCGAGCAGAAACGCCTGCAGGAGAATGCATGAGGGAAAAATTATCAGTCTGTATCATCGCCTTTAATGAGGAAGATAAAATCGGGCGGTGTTTGGAAAGTCTGACATGGTGTGATGAAATTATTGTTGTTGATTCGAACAGTACGGATCGGACCCGGGAAATTTCGAGACAGTTTACTGACAAAGTCATTGTTCATGAATGGATGGGGTTTTCCCGCCAAAAAGAATTTGCATGGGAACAGGCGGAAAATCCCTGGATTTTATGGTTGGATGCGGATGAGGCTGTTTCCCCTGAGTTGAAAGATGAAATTTGCGCCAAACTGGACGGCAATTCGAATGAGGCGGGATATCGGCTGCCACGAATGGTGTATTTCATGAACCGGTGGATAAAGCATGGAGATTGGTATCCCGATTTAAACATCCGTTTATTTAAAAAAAGTGAAACAAAAATTGTGCATTCAGATGTTCACGAGCGGGTGGATGTAAAGGGAGCCATCGGGACATTGCACCATCCGATTCTGCACTGGCCGTTTGATTCCATCTCCGACCTGCTTTTGAAGGCCGATCAATATTCCTCTTTGGCTGCCGAAGGGACTTTTAAAACGGCGGGATTTTTCGATCTGTTTTTTCGCCCCGGATTTAATTTTTTCCGCGGATATTTCATCAAACGCGGATTTCTGGATGGACTTGCAGGGTTGGTCATTGCGTGGATGAACGCTGCGAGCGTGAGTTTTAAATATGCCAAACGCCTGGAAAAACAGATAAATAAAGACCCGGTTAAACCTGAATCAAGCTTTTGACCTATCCCTTTGGATCTCCTATCCTTTTCTTTCTTTATGAAACGAGTTCGACTAGTCAGTAACGATGATGCTTCAGAATGGATCCGCAAGGCCACGCCGGGCGGGCGGGGCATTTGGAGAGATATCCAGTTTTTCAGTGAAGACATTCCGGAATGTGATTACTGCATCTTCCACAACAATTCGATTCGGCGGGATATTGTTCTGAACTGTCCGCCGGAAAACATCTGGGTTTTGATGCAGGAACCATACTTTCCCGGACTGACTGATTGGGTTGTAGAAAAACACGAGCCCTTTGGTCGTGTCTACACGCACCGGCGGGACTCATCGTCTGCAAAATATCGGAATACGCAGACCGCGTTGCCCTGGCATGTCGGCAAAACCTACGACCAGCTTAAAGCGATGACCGAACCGCCGGAGAAGAGTCGTGATCTTTCGGCGATCATCGGCGGCGCACGCGATCTGCCGGGACACCGGGTGCGGTTCGGTTTTATCCAGGCGTTTAAAAAATCCGGACTCCCGCTGGATCTGTTTGGAAAGGAAGTCAATCCTATCGAGGATAAAGCCGATGCGCTGGAACCTTACTTTTATTCACTGGCGATTGAGAATAACTGTAATCCCGACATGTGGACCGAAAAGCTGGCAGACTGTTTTCTGTCGTGGACGGTCCCGTTTTATTTCGGCTGTACCAACCTGGATAAATATTTCCCCGCCGGTTCATATATCCCGATCGATATCAACCGTCCGGAGCAGGCGATGGCGGTGATTCGTGAGCAGCTGGCTGCCCATGACTGGAGCTCCCGCGTTGATGCCTTGCGCGAAGCCCGGGAGCGGGTGCTGGAGCACTATCAGCTCATCCCGTTTTTGGCAAACGAGATTGCTGAAGCTCCGCCCACCGGAGCCTCGGTGCGCCAAACCATTCCGGCTTACTCGCGAAGCCTGAAGGCGAAAATCGCCCACATGAAATACAAGTGGGAGCGTTCCATCAGAAAAAGGACAACAGACAAACCATGGTAAGCGTAATTGTCAGTTTTTATGAGCGGTCGCGGCATCTCTTGAGGTGTCTGGATGCGTTGGAGTTGAACCGCAGCGACTTTGATGAGGTCGTCATTGCCGATGACGGATCCAGGCCGGAAACGGTAGCCCGGGTGAAGGCCGAACTGGGAAAGTACTCATTCCCCATTGAATATGTGTGGCGGGAGTCGGACCAGTTCGAGCTGGCGGCGACCCGGAATGAGGGCATCAAACGGGCAAAAGGGGAGTATTTGATTATATTGGACTGCGACTTTCTGGTGATGCCGGGCATGATCGCTGAACACATAAGGAAACGAAAAAAAAGCCGGTTTGTCGTTGGTCGGTTCAAGGAAATGACCGAATCCCTCACAGAGGAACTGTTTGCCCGGGAAGCCTTAAATGAAGGATTCCTGGAAGAACTATACCGCCGAACCGACGGTGACCGCATGCTGCGGAAATTGCAAACGCGCTATCACCGGCGCAATTGGTTGACCCGCCTCCGGTTGGCGGGGCCGACAAAGCACCACATTGGCTCCCAGATTTCCATCTATAGGGAAGATCTTGAAAAGGTGAACGGCTATGATGAAAATTATGTCGGTTGGGGCGGTGAGGACGAAGATTTGGGCCATCGGCTGATTGGCGCCGGCATGCTGTGTATTCCTGCCATAATCACCGCGCGCCACCTGCACATGTGGCATCCCCGGCAGATGGGGGATCAGCATTGGAGCAAGGGGAGTAATATGGAGTATTTCCTGAGGAAGGATCGGCCGCATCGCTGCGCCAATGGTCTGGTGGATGAAACCGGAAAGGGCGTGTAGTGCACCGTTCTGTCACGATCCTCACCGCCCATTTCGGCGATTTTGACTGGACGGATTTCCTGATCAGAAGGCTCTTCGAGACCGTGGGAAACAGTGCTTCGGAGCTGGAGATTCTGGTGATCAATCAGGATCGTACGGCGGAATCGCGAGCGCGGCTCGAAAAGATGGGTGCTGTGCGCGTGCTCGAATATCCGCGTAACGAAAAGTACTTTAAGGTAATGGGACACGACCATCCCTGGGTGCTGGATCAGGCATTGAAGGAGGTCGGCGGCGATATACTGGTCGTATTCGATTGTGATGCGCATCCGGTTCGGGATGACTGGTTCCAAGAGTTGGAGATGCGCCTGAAAGCGTCGGACGCGGTTTTGGCCGAAGACCATGTCCGTCCCGGCTTTCCTCACCCCTGCTTTATGGCCTTTACGCGAAACGCCTATGAGTCGGGTATCAGTTTCAGCGAAGGTGTTCTTGAGGAAGAGGTTGATACCGGGCGGTTGATTCATAAACAGCTGGAGGCGAACGGTATCGCCTATGAGCTGCTACCGCCGCAGTTGCTGTTCAATAAAATCTGCGGCGTTTTATACGCCGGGATGGTCTACCACCACGGAAGCGGCACGTTCCACGCATCGGAAGAAGCCCGCCTGCAGGAGCAGGTACATGCGCTGAGCCATCAAATCAAACGGTTGGTACTTGACGAAACCAGGTATGCATTCCCGGCAGGAATGAAAACCACGCTTTTCATGCAAAAGCTGAAACGCGAACTGACAAAACCATTTCGGAGATAAGTATGCAGGAGTGCAGGTGGATGGTTTATATGATGTGCCACAACATCATTTGGGATGAAATGTTTGAGGGTGATGCCGAGTTTTCTTCGGAGCACTATACCTTCCTCAAGCTCGGCACCCACGAGCTGGAATACAATCCGGAAAAAGGCTATCGGGTTATTGAAGAGTCTGATTTTCCGGTTCAGTGGCCCGATGCGCACTATGCGGAATTTACCGGTATGTACAGCCTCTACAAGAGTGGCGAACACAGGAAGTACGACTATATCGGGTTCTCCCAGTACGACAAGGAGCAGCGGCTCATTGGAACCGGGCCGGATATGGATATCCATGAGCTGGAACGCGCGCGCCATCAGATAGAGACGGAGCGCGCCGGCGGCGGCCCGACCAATATCACCGAGTTGACCGAGCAGGTATTGGCCGACGCCGCCGAACCGCTTCACATCAGCTATGAAAGCCATGAGTTCAACAAAATCTACGACCAGAGAGTCATGATGGATAACGAGCATCCCGATCGTTTTCTTGGCGATGGGGTGAACTGTATGGATCGGATTCTGGAAGATTACAATGCATTCTTCGGCACCTCGTTCTGCATGGATGATGTGGCCAAAACCGGGTGGCTTAATATGTGCGACAGCTTTCTGACGCCATCGGAGACGTTCGATAAACTCATGTCGTTTATTGTTCCGATCATGGAGAGCCGCAAGCTGGATAAATACGACACTAAACGAAAGCATCGTCTACAGGGCGGGTTGCTCGAGCGCTATGTCGCCGTCTTTTTTGCGCTCGAGGACATTCGCAAGGTGGATCTCTCAACGATTCATCAATATTGGAAGAAGAAGGGACCGGAAAAGAAGACGGTGTTCTCTCGCCTGAAGGCAGTGTTTGTGCGTTAAAGTAATACCATGGGCTTACTTCGGGGGTTCAATCCGGATGCTGTCGTTATCAATCTCGATCGTAGAGCCGGGCTGATGTTTTTCGACAAACTCGGTTAGAGCCTCGATGGTTGGATAGTCTGCATCTGTGCCGAACAGACGGGCATCATCGATCACAATCACATGGCCCATACGCTTGGCGTTAAAAATGTGTTCCAACTCTTCGTAGATAGGAGTGTCTTTTTCTCCCTGAGCGGTTTCTCCACAGGAATAGTGGCCGTCCAGCCAGAAGAGCGTAGGCTGGTCAATCCGGGGTAGCAGTTTTCCCAGCTCCTTGCCGCTGTCACCATTGATCAGTTCAACGTTCGAGATCCCTTTGAACCGGCGTTGCGCGCGTTTCCAAAGCATTTCACTCAGTTCAATGGAATAGACCTTGTCAAACCGGTGGCGCATGGCCTCGATCATTTCGCCCAGATAGGTTCCGGTTTCAACGAGGACCTTCAGCCTATGTTTGTCAGCATAATGGGCAATCGCTTCCTGCTTGATCAGGTGCGGCGGAACGGTGAACTGACCGCTGGTCCAGCCCTTCAGTTCTTCCTGCTGGCGTTTCTTTTCAACGCCGGTCTGATATTTCCCGTAGTATGGCGTGTGCTGAATCAGCTTCCGTATATTGCCCCTTAAACCCATTCCTGAACCTCGCTTGTTTTTTTAAGGGTGTGCAGTGTATGAGCCGGAAGTCAAACACGCCAGTCAATAATGATACGGACTCAAAACGACCGATTTAAACCGCTCGCGTTTGAACTGTTCGCCGTATTTCAGCAGTCCGGCATCGAAAAATGATGAGGGAGTAGCTGTTGATTGATTCAAAATATCGGCAAGATTCCTTGAGTCGTTATTGTGAAATGCGAGTCCTGTTCGGTATTTCTCCACTCTGCGGCCGAGCAGGTGATAATCGCTGGCGATGACGGGGCGGTTGGCGAGGGCGGCGCGGGCGAGGACGTTGGAGGCGCCGTAATGATCGATGTAGGGCAGCAGGATCCAGTCGGCCGCAGCGAAGCAGGTATCGGTTTCCTCCTCGCTGACAAAGCGGTTGAGCAAGGTGGCTCGACCCGCTGAGACCATTTCCGAGAGTGCCGCTGTATTTTCTTCCTGTTTGCCGGCCACAATCAGATGAAAGCGATCCGGCTCGTCAACACGTTCCAATGCTTCAAGCACCAGCGGCAGTCCTTTGCGTTTTGTACCCGTCCCGAAATGCAGCAGTACGGTTTTATCGGCCGGAATTCCCAGTTCAACGCGCGCGTCTTCTTTGCTGATCATCCGTGTCGGCGCGTCGGCCACATCGGGCAGAAAATGAAACTGTGCGTTTAGGTTCCTTTTTTGGAGAACAGCGCAAAGAAATTCGTCGAGCAGGAAAATGTTTCTGAACCAACCTTCTTTCAGTAGGCGGTTCATTCCGGCGCGTTTGAGCCGCAGGTTAAAGGAATCCGGTTCGGATGGGTCGAGCGGGCGTGGACGGATGAAGATGCCGGAAATTTTTCCCTTCAGTCCTTTAGGCGGTCGGTGGCCGAAGATCGCTTTTCGGAAGAGCGATGACGTTATTTCATCAAGGCAGCACATAAACAGTTCGTCTGCTCCGGATTGTTCCAGGCATTGGAAAGCCATTTTCAGGGGATCGTTATAGGTTCCGTAGGCATTCAATTGAGTGGTTTGTGCAAGCAGGCCGGGGTGTGCAGTTTCCAAACGTTGGAAAGCCTGATCGTTCCTGCGGTCATAAGCCACGGATACCGAATGACCGCCATCAAGAAAATCTTCGGTAAGATACTGAAGATACTGAAGGTGATGCCCCTTGTTTTCTGGCTCAAATAAGAGAATTGACGAGGTGTGTTTATCGCTCATATGAGCAAAAAGTAGAGTAATTATGCGTACAAAGTACAGGATGAAGTGTTTGAGTCGTGTTGAAAAGGGTTCTTTAGAGTTGGAAGCGCTGATTCTCCAATGGTAAAAAATGTGCCTATGAAATTAATCTCAAATTTACTTCCTCAGGGACTTAAACAGTTCGCTCCGTATTTTACCTTGCTGAAGCCGGTCAAAATGAAGTTTACGATCGGTATCATGGCCGGAGTGATCTATGGCGCAGCCAGTGGATTCGGAATGCCTTTTCTCATATATAAGGCATTGCCCGTTCTCTTTGCTGATCCCCCTCCAAAGCTTTTGGTGCTGATTGCCTATATTTCTGTATTTCCTATTGCGATGACGATTCGTGCCGTTTCCGGTTTTGTAAATACCTACTTGATTTCATACTGCGGAATGCGGGTTCTTCAGCAGATTCAGCAGAAAGTTCACAGCAAATTACAGGATCTTCCGCTGGCCTTTTTTCATAAGAATACGGTTGGCGACTTAATGGCGCGAACCCTGGGCGATGCCGGTGCGTTGCAGTCTGTCCTGACGAGTGTGGCTAACGATCTGATTAAACAGCCGGTTACGCTGATCAGTGCGATTGGTGCTTTGGTCTATTTATCATTTCAGGCGAAGGAAGCGCTCTTTCTTATCCTGTTTATGGGTACGGTCGTATTGATCATTTTCCCGATTCAATATATCGGACGCAATGTGCTGAAGCGTGCAAGACAGGTGCAGGATCAAAGTGGAGACATATCCAAGGCGGTCAGTGAAAACCTGAATGCCGTTCGTGAGGTTCGCGCATTCAACCTTCAGGAAGTGGAAATTTCACGATTCAGTGCGGCCGTGGATAACTTTGTCTTTTTATCGATGAAGGTGGTCAAGTATACGCAGATTCTACGACCCACCATTGAGCTGATCAGTGCATATTGTGTTGCCGGAGCTCTGGTGTATATGTTGGTCAATAATATCGAAACCATTGCTGTGGCCATGCTGGGAGCCCTGTATATGGCGTATGATCCCATTAAAAAATTCGGGGAAATTCATCTCTCTCTTAAGCGAGGGGAAGCGGCACTTAAACGTATTGAATATATATTGAACGAAGAGGACTGTGTGCCTGATGCCGCCGCACCGGTTTCTCTGGGATCGGTACGCGGACAGGTTCAACTGGACGGTGTTTCATTTAAGTATCTGGATGAATGGGTTTTGAATGAAGTTGATCTCAACGTTGAACCGGGTTCAGTCATTGCATTGGTGGGGCCGAGCGGGGCAGGGAAGTCCACCATCGCCGATTTGATTCCGCGTTTTTACGATGTGCAGAAAGGGGCGGTTAAGATTGATGGGAAGGACGTGAAATCCGTTTGTAAAAAGGAGCTGCGGGCTGCGATTTCAGTGGTTTCTCAAGATACCTTTCTCTTCAATGATACGGTATTCAATAATATTCGCGTGGGCCGTCCGGATGCAACAAATGAAGAAGTCTACGCTGCGGCAAAACACGCCTTTGCTCATGACTTTGTGCTGGAACTGGACGATGGCTATGAAACGGCGGTTGGTGAACGTGGCACACGGCTTTCCGGCGGACAGAAACAACGACTGGCCATCGCCCGTGCATTCCTGAAAAATGCACCGATTCTTATTCTCGACGAAGCGACGTCTGCACTGGATACCGAAAGCGAAGAAAAAATTCAAATTGCGCTCAAACAATTAGTGGAGGGCAAGACCGTCTTTGTGATTGCTCACCGCTTCAGCACCATCCGCGACGCAGACCGTATTGTGGTCATGAATGAAGGCCGTTTGGTTGGTCAGGGATCGCACGAGGAGCTGTATCCGGAAAATGATGTATATAAGCGACTTTACGATCGACAGTTTTCTGAAGACTAACTGGCTTCCGGATTGAAGCGGGTGCTTCCCCAAAACGATTTATTCAGAGAGCACCTTGGTCGTTTCTTCGATGTCAAATTGTAGAGCAAAGTAGAAAAGTGCTTCCGTTCTCGTATGACATTCCAGTTTTCATTGACGGTGCTCTGCGCTTGAGATGAAGATTCAAGTCGATATACTAAATTCCTTTGTTGGAGAAACCTTTTGCGCAAGTTGACTAAATATTTGCTGTTCGATTTCATGGGAGTTTTTGGGGTCGCCATTTTTCTGATTACGTTTTCGTTCAGTATTGGAGCCATCTACAAAGCCATTGATGTAATGGCTAAAGGGATTCCCGTTGGGATTATCGGGAAATTTCTGGTGTACAATCTCCCGTATTCTCTCGCGTACACCATCCCGATCAGTTGCCTGTTCTCGGCGTTGCTGCTTTTTGGGCGTCTTTCTTCCGATAGCGAAATCAGCGCCATGCGCAGCGGCGGGCTGAGCCTCTGGCAGATTGCCTCTCCGGTATTGCTGGTCTCGGTGGTGTTGTCGGGTGTTTGTCTCTATAATAACTGCGTGCTCTATCCTGAAACCACCTATGCGAACCGGAAGCTGCTCCAGAACCTCGGGGTGGAAGATCCCATCAAACTGCTGGAAGAGGGGCGCTTTATCCGCGAGTTTCCCGGATATATGATCTATGTCGGGAAGAAAAACCGGAACAAAGTCAAAGATCTGATCGTCTACGAGGTGGATAAAACCTCTGGAAAAATAACCAGTACGGTCCGGGCCGAAAGTGGCATGATGTCGGTGGACAAGGAAGACGGGGTGCTGAAGATTGATCTTTATGATGTGCGGATTGAAGTGGCTGACTCCGCCGATTCGGATGATGAATCCAAAACAACCTATGTAAATGCCCGGAAATACCCGATTCGCCTGGATATTGATGCCATGATGCGAAAGGGGACCCTCGACAAAAAACCCAAGAATATGACGCTGTCTGAAGTCATCGGGGTCACCCGTAAACTCAAAACGGATCCCGGTATGCTGCAACCCCGCGATGCGGCAAATTTGCGGTGCAAGTATCTGATCGAGATTCATCAGCGCATCTGCCTGAGTCTTTCCCCGTTCATGTTCACGATCATAGCCATTCCATTGGGCATCCGTTCTCACCGTAAAGAATCTTCGATCGGAATGCTGATGAGCCTGGCCATTATGTTCCTGTACTATCTCTTCATCATTGCGTCCGATACCTTCGATAAGAATCCCGAGTTTTATCCCTGGCTGCTCCCCTGGGTTCCCATCATATTGGGGCAGATCGGGGGAGTGATCATGATTCGCCGGGCAAACTAGCCTTCCCGACCCTGGAAAATCAGTTTCCAAGTGCTCGGGCTTGCCATGAACCGAAGGCCCTAGTATCTTCCCCGTTCTTCCCTTATTAACGGGAAGGGAACGAGACGGTTCCCGGCACGCGTGTTGAACGTTGGTATCCGGATGACGAGATCGGGTTAACCCCGCCAGGGTCGGAAGGCAGCAACGGTACACCATGTTTCTCGGGTGTTCGGACTCGCCGGCGGGAGCGCTGGCCGGGAGCCCTTTCGTTCCCTTTTCTGAGGGATTGAATTATTGGATCACTGGAAGGATGGAATATTGGAAAAAGGGAAAACTGGAATAGGCATCATTTGCAACCATCTAGGGATCCAAAAATCCAATTATCCACTCAAACTATGGCATACGAAGTTCTAGCTCGAAAATGGCGCCCGCAGCAGTTTACCGATGTGGTGGGTCAGGATCACGTCACCAAGACGCTGACCAATGCAATTGAAAGCGATCGTGTGGCGCATGCCTATATGTTCGTCGGCTCCCGGGGAACCGGCAAAACCACCTCTGCCCGTATTCTGGCAAAAGCCTTGAACTGCGAAAAAGGCCCGACGCCCACCCCGTGCGATGTCTGCGACTCCTGTAAAGAAGTCATGGCCGGCAACAGCCTGGATGTCATCGAAATCGATGGTGCCTCCAACAACGGCGTTGATCAGGTACGCGACCTGCGCGACAACGCCCGCTATTCCCCGGCCCGTGGTCCATACAAGATTTACATTATTGACGAAGTTCACATGCTCTCCACTCAGGCATTCAATGCCCTGCTGAAAACGCTCGAAGAGCCGCCGGACCACGTTAAATTTATTTTCGCCACCACCGATGTGCACAAAGTCCTACCCACCATTCTGTCGCGGTGCCAGCGCTTCGACCTCCGCCGAATTTCGGTGCAGGACATTGTCGACCGCCTTCGCAAGGGGTGTGGCGATGAAGGAATCAGTATTACGGAAGATGCCCTGCTTGCCATTGCCCGCGGTGCGGAAGGCGGCCTGCGCGATGCCGAATCGGCACTCGATCAGATTATCTCATTCCGCGGCAAGGAAATCGATGAAGCCGATGTGCTCGCCGTGTTCGGGCTCGTCTCCCGTCATGTGCTCGAAGACCTCACCATCGCCATTCTGAAATCCGACGTGCCGAAAATCATCAATATTATTTCCGATATGGATCAGGCCGGGAAGGATCTGCAGCGCGTCATCATGGAGCTGATGGAAAGTTTCCGCAATCTGCTGGTCGTACTCTACGCCGGTGAAGGCGCCAGCGCGCTGGAGCTGCCGGAATCGCAGCTGGAATTTTATACCGCTCAGGCTCTGAATACCGAAGCCGGTCGTGTGCTTCGTATAATTGATGCGCTGGTGGAAACCGATGGTCGAATGCGCCATGCGCTTTCCAAGAAAACGCTGCTCGAAACCGGGCTCATTCGGTGCTCCCGCGCAGCGGAAACGGCCACCATTAACGAGCTGCTTAAACAGGTAGCCGCCCTAAAAAAAAACTTTAAATCCGGCGGAGCCCTGGAAAACCGCGTAACTGAATCCCCCGTTTCCTACGGCGGAGAACCTCAAAAAAAAAAGATAAGCACGGAGTCTGAGATCAAACTGCTGCTTGCGAAGTGGCACGATATCATTGATCGCGTGGGCAAAGCCGATTCGCTGGCAAAGAGTTATCTCCTCAACACCGCACCCCTTCGTACCGATGAAGTGCATCTGGTGGTTGGCTACGATCCGGAATTTTCCAATGATCGGAACCGTCTGGAAAACGGGCGTGCAAAGCTGGCGCTCAGCCGCGAGGTTGAAAAACATCTGGGCCGTCAGCTCTCCATCGCCTATGAGCCGCTCAAGGCCGATGATCCCCGGCCGCTTCCAACGGACAGTCCGGTCAATGATTTAGGCCCCGACAACACGGTCATACTCACCAAAGAGCAGAAATGGTATGCAAACCCCGTTGTCAAATTAGTCGTAGATGCGTTTAATGGGGAAATTACGGATATTAGAGAATAGATTGATAGTCGAATGTCTGAAAGTCGGAAGGTCAAAAGTCTGGACCTTCGACTCATAGACTTTAGACCCAAAGAGACTGAAAGGAACGATACTATGAACATGATGAAAATGATGAAGCAGGCGCAGGATCTGCAGAAAAACATGAAGAAGAAGCAGGATGAATTGGCCAAAACTGAAGTGCAGTTCACGGCCGGTGGCGGAATGGTTACGGCCGTTGCAACCTGCGATATGAAAATCAAGAGCATCAAAATCAATCCCGATGCGGTTGATCCGGAAGATGTGGAAATGCTCGAAGACCTGGTTTTTGCCGCAGTCGACGGCGTACTGACCTCCGCGCAGGACACCATGTCCAAAGAAATGGGTAAACTGACCGGCGGCATGGGCCTCCCCGGCGGACTGCCGTTTTAAAAGGCATGGAATGGTGGATTAAATGGATTGCTGGAAGAATGCCACGTGCAAAAATCCAGTAATCCAGTAATCCAGTAATCCAGTAATCCAGTAATCCAGTAATCCAATATTCCAACAATCCCACATTCCAACAATCCCACATTCCAATCTGTTCTCATGAACCACCTCATCCCATTAGATAATCTTGTGGCGGCACTCAGCCGGCTTCCAGGCATTGGAAGGCGCACGGCCGAGCGCATGGCTATGGCGCTGGTGCAGGACAGCAAGGGGCTGATGCGTATTCTGGCGAATGCCTTGCTGGAAGCCGACGACGGAATTGCCACCTGCGACCGGTGCGGTAATCTTACGCTTTCCGCCATCAATCCCTGTGAACTGTGCACCCGGCACCGTAAAGATGCGCATATACTCTGCGTGGTTGAAACCCCCTCCGATATCATGAAGATTGAAGAGTCCGGCGGGTTCCAGGGGCGCTATCACGCCCTGATGGGGCGCCTTTCGCCCATGCACGGGACCGGTGCAGCCGATCTGCGTGTCGACAAGCTGCTGAGCCGTATTGCCGAAGAAAATATTTCTGAAGTGCTCATTGCGCTCGGTACCGATGTCGAGAGCGATGCCACCGCCAGCTACCTCAAAGAGGTGCTTTCAACCCGCGCGGTCAGCGTGTCCCGCATTGCCTTTGGACTTCCGTCCGGCAGCGCCATCGAATATTCCGATGCCGCCACGCTCGCGAAAGCAATTCAGGGCCGACAGAAACTATAGGTTTGCAGGCCCGTCTTCAGGCGGTTAAGTCGGATGATCAAGCCGTCCAAAGGCGGAACAGTAGACTTCATTTTTCATCGCAAGGTATTGGTTTCCAGGCATTGGAAAGAATCGGAGAAAAAAAGTTAATTCCAAGGTGTTGACTTCCCTCATGATTATTGTACCTTGTTCGCCTCTTACGAGATTTCCGGCGTAGCTCAATGGTAGAGTAGGTGACTGTTAATCACTTGGTTGTTGGTTCGAGCCCAACCGCCGGAGCCACTTTAAAACCCCGTTATCAGCAATGATGACGGGGTTTTTATTTGTTTTAATGATCTCTCTCATTCCCTGATTCAGCATGAAACAAGGTGGCAAAATAGGGCATCCACTCCGGACGATCCCGCAGAAAAACTCAATTTCCAAAAAACGTTTCCGAAAAAAATCCCAAAAAATTTTGAGTGATTACGCTCTCGGTCTTTTTTTTGCGGCTGAATTGTTTAGTGGTAAAAAGTACTAAATGCTTTTTAGAAGTGTATTGCGCGCGGTTGTTCTTGCTGAAATGACTGCTCGAAACTAGTATTTGATGCTTATTCGTATCGAGTGGGTGTGGGCATGGGTGTGCAGGGTGATAAAGGAAAACGCGGCAACTTCCAGTTCTTGGAAGAACACGATGCTGTATTCCTGCAGTTAGCCTCCACGGCCGAACAGGTATTTGCCTCCGATCCGAATACCACACTGATCAAACTTCGCCAGCTTGGCGAGGCGCTGGCTCAGAATATTGCGGCCCGTTGTGGTATTGAGTTCGACGAGCAAACCTCGCAATCCGATCTGCTGTATAAGATCAACCGCGAAATCGGCCTCGATCCTGAGGTGAAGAATCTCTTCCACACCCTGCGGATTGAAGGAAATCGGGCCACGCATCAATTTCAGACGCGCCATGGCGAAGCCATGAACGGGCTGAAGCTGGCACGGACCTTATCCATCTGGTTTCACCAATCATTCGGAAACGGAAACGGGTCAGCCGAGGAATTTTAGAAAATGATGTTTTGATGGAGGCGTTAAATGCAGGCAGCAACGATTAAACTTTTTCTTCCGACGGGCGATGCCACGGCTATCCGCACGGCGGAAATCTCAAACTGGACGGGCAAGGCGATTGCCGGGCCGCGCACGGAGATTGATACGTTGGTGCAGCGCCCGGAACTCGACAGCCCCGGCGTGTATCTGCTGCTGGGTCATGATGATGTCGGTGATCCGCTGATCTACATCGGCGAAGCGGAATGCGTAAAAACCCGTTTGAAACAGCATAAGGATAAAGAGTTCTGGGTGCAGGTGATCGCATTTACCAGCAAGGATGAAAATCTGACCAAGGGCCACATCAAATATCTGGAAGCGGAACTGATCAGGCAGGCGAAGGCGGTGGGGAAGGGCACGCTTGATAACAGTCAGGGCGGCAACGCCGTCCTGCCCGAATCCGATATCGCCGACATGCAGGTGTTCCTCTCCAAGATGTTCCAATTGCTGCCGGTGCTCGGAACCGATGTCTTTGCCGCGACCTCTACGAAAAAACCGAAACCGGCGAACCTGTTGTACTGTAAAAAAGGTGCTGCAGTCGCACAGGGACAGCGCTCGCCGAAAGGCTTCGTCATTTTCAAGGGATCACAGGCTGTTCGGAATGAAACCGCCTCGATTCCGCCGAGTATCCGCGCGGCCCGCTCCAAGCTCATCGAGAAGGGCATTCTGCTCCTCGATGGCGATGTGTACGTCTTCACCGCAGACCATGAATGCACCAGTCCCAGCTTAGCGGCGGCCATCGTGCGCGGAGGTTCCGCCAATGGCATGACGGAATGGAAAAACAAGGCGGGAAAAACACTGAAAACGATCGAGTCTGAATAAAGGACAACCAACATAAGTGAACAACGGTGGAATTGCATAAAAACTGCCCGCGCCAACCTGAAGCCGAAAAAGAAAACGAGGAAGAAGAAAGCATGATAATGCCAAAGGGTTGGAAGGCAGTCCCAGCCATTCCTGCGTGCGGCGCTCTGAGGACAGAGCGCCCTACCGGTTTCAGAGGAGTGTACAGCCTGAACTTAGCGAGCATAGAGCTGGCTTCTGCGGTGCACTGTTCCGCTTGAAAACAAGCCCTCTCCACGGCGCTCCGCACCTGAGTGCAGGCTTTACCGAAGGATCAAATGATTCTATGAAAGATGAACGCATACAACAATTGGCAGAACTCGGCGCAGACGTACTGGCCGAAACATTGGTCGAATTGACCGCGTCGAATGAAGCCGTAGAAGATATTGTCGAACGTCTTCTCGCGCCTCCCGCCGCCAATGCGATCCGCTTCCATAAAAAACTGGCGGCTCTAAAGAGCCGTCGGTATTTTTACAACTGGCGGGAGTCCTCCGCATTTGTCATGAAGCTGGAATCGATCTTGGCCGATATTCAATCGGCCAATCCCTCGCCAAAAAAAGGCGTCGAAATGGTACTGAAGTTGTTCGATGCCGATAGTGACTGCTTTGAGCAGTGCGATGATTCCGGCGGAGATGTTGGCGGCTTTTTCAGCTATTCAGCCGCCCCGCTATTGGTTGAATATGCCAAAAAATGCTCAGAGAAGACCTGGGTGTGTGAACGAATTCTTCAATCCGTTCTAAACGATGCCTATGGCGTGCGCGAGGTGTTGTTCGATCGCTTGGGCGACTGCGTGCCTGCAGACGAAATTCGCTCAATCCTAAACCAATTGCTTGCCTCTCCAGCTTCCGATGAATATACACAGCGCCAGCAATTCCGGTATGCCGAAACGCTGGCCCGCCAATTGAACGATGCTCCCCTTTTTGAAAAACTGCGTGAAAAAGGGTGGAGCAATCTGAACGCCGCCGCCTCGGTTGATATAGCTCGGGTTTACTTTGAAAGCGGAGATTCGGAAACCGCACTGGAGCGTTTGAACCGGATTGCACCAGACGACACCTTTCATGCGTACGAACGAGATCGTCTTTTCGCTGAAATTTATAAAAAAACCGGAGACAAAGAACATCTTGCAGAACTCCTGAAAAACAACCTCAGAAAACATCATACAGTCGGGGTTCTGAATGAGCTGTTGGAGGTCAACGGTCATGACCAGCGCGACGAAATTGTGCGAGAAGAGATTTCTCACATCCTGCAGCAATCCGACCTGAATCCTACAGACCTTGAATTCCTCCTTGAAACCGGCCACATTTCCGCCGCCGAAGAATACGTGCTGTCGCGGAGTGATCAGCTGGATGGAAACTGTTATACAACGTTGCCTCCGCTTGCAAAGCAGTTCGAAACGGCAAAGCGCCCGTTCGCGGCAGCTCTGATCTATCGAGCCCTATTGACTTCAATTCTGGATCGCGGATACAGCAAGGCCTACTACCACGCGGCCCGCTACCTGAAAAAGCTGGATAAGCTATCCTTGAAAACAGAAGACTGGCAAGGGTATTCATCTCACGATAATTTCAAATCATCTTTATCAGAAAAACATAAAAGAAAGCATTCCTTTTGGGCCAAATATAATGACGAAAATTCATGAAGGTTTTCAGGGCACGGGCAGTCCTATGAGATGATGTTTCGATGGAGGCGTTAAATGCAGGCTACGACGATTAAACCTTTTCTTCCGACGGGCGATGCCACGGGTATTCGCAAGGCGGAAATCCCAAACTGGACGTGCGTACGGAAATCGATACGTTGGTGCAGCGCCCGGAACTCGACAGCCCCGGTGCTGGGTCATGATGATGTCGGTGAGTCTTCCTTCTAATAAGGGCTGCTTAAATCGGAAGCTTTGTAATCGGTTTAAACCTAAAAAGTAATTTTTCCGAATAAAGGTACTGATGAATAAGATCTTTACAATGTAAGCGCATACAACTATAAGTTGACGTACTTTTTTGATGAGTTTGGTTGTCGATAACAGGCAGGGAAGCCGTTTTTGTTTTACGGCTCAAAAGCTGCAGTTGGAGTGGTTATGAAAGGCATGACGAAGGATATTTTAGAGAGCCCTAAATACATCGTGAGTAAGACCCCGGTTTGGAGCGAGGAATTCAAGTCAGGCACAGTCCCTGACATCCGTGTGTGGTCATATGATCTGGGTGACGGCGGCTGGGGAAATGACGAGTTAGAGACGTATACCCATGTTGCAGCAAATATCAGAGTTGCAGACGGAAATCTTATTATTACAGCGCTGAATGAGGGGGACCGGTTTACGTCGGCGCGGATTAAGACGGAGGACAAGTTTGCGTTCAGGTACGGAACGCTGGAGGCGCGGATTCAGGTTCCTGATTTGGGCAACGGTTTGTGGCCGGCGTTATGGGCCTTGGGGCACGATTTTTCCAGTATCGGCTGGCCGGCCTGCAGTGAGATTATTGTGATGGAAATGGGGGTTGAAGGCGCCATTGAAGAGGAGAGGGCTAATCGGCGGATCACATCCGCGGCTCACTGGGAAGAGAAGGGAGCGCACCAAACCTATGGGGCTAACCTGGACCATCCTTCTGATGTGAACGGATCGTTTCATGTTTATCGTATGGAGTGGACACCGACCGCGATTACGACCTATGTGGATGATGTGCAGATTTGGGCGATGAATATATCCGATATTCCGGCCCTGCACGAACCGCACTTTCTGCTCCTTAATATGGCGGTTGGAGGAAAACATACGGGCGTATGCGACGTGGCCGGAATCACGGCTCCTTTGCCGGCGGAATATCGGGTTGATTACATCCGGCTTTTCGATAATGGATTTACAGCGTTGTACGGTTCCTCCGTGGATCATTTGACTATGGCCGACTAGGCAATGGGGTACATTTGCGCATTTCGATTAATGAACCATCTGTTATAAGCGCTGTCGCATAAACCCTATGCATGCTATTCAATATTACATTGCCATCGGCAGCCCAATAAACTGGATATATTATGTATAGCACTAATCAACTTGGCCGACACGCTGCGCAATGTTTAACGCGAGGCCTTATAGTGTTTCTGGCTGCCACCTGCATACTGGCCTCAGCGCAGGAAATACCGGGCTGGACGCTGGTCTGGCAGGATGAGTTTACACAGGCGAACGGCACGCCACCGAATTCTGCGAACTGGGGCTATGATACTGGAGGTGGGGGATGGGGGAACAGTGAATTACAAGTGTATACGACCAGCACGAATAATGCGCGGATTGAGAACAATCAGCTGGTGATTGAAGCACGGGAGACCAGTTCCGGTAACTACACCTCGGCCCGCCTTCTGACGAAGAATAAGTGGGCTTGGACGTATGGCCGCATGGAGGCTCGAATCAAGGTTCCCTACGGGCAAGGTATATGGCCTGCATTTTGGATGCTTGGAGCTGACTACGATTCAGTGGGTTGGCCCAACTGCGGGGAGATCGATATCATGGAACACATCGGCAGCAAACCGCAGACGGTTTTCGGTACCATCCATGGTCCCGGCTACTCGGGCGATGACTCCTTTGGTGCCTCAATCAAGATTGTTCCGGATATCACCGATGATTTTCACGTGTTCACGGTCGAATGGGAGGCGGACAGTATCAGGTGGTATATGGATGGAATACTCTACAATATTGCCACCCCGTCCAATGTGGCCCCGGACGACTGGGTGTTTGATCACCCGTTTTTCTTCCTCCTCAATCTTGCAGTGGGAGGCCAATGGCCTGGGTACCCGGATAGTACCACGGTGTTTCCCCAGCAGATGCTGGTGGACTATGTTCGGGTCTACTCCTTGGGAGATCCTCCGGCCCCAGGCACAAATTTATTTGAAAACCCCGGGTTTGAGTCCGGTACGTCCGACTGGGCCCTGAACCTCAGCGGGGGTACGGCGTCGGCCTCTGCTGCTTATGCTCACGGTGGTACCGATTCGCTGGTCATCGATAGTACGGGTGCGGGGGATTGGTCATCCCCAAACGCGTCGCAAAGCTTTCCGGCCAGCCCCGGGGATGTATTCAATATTCAGGGATATATGCTGAATTCGGCGGGGCTCCCCATTACAGACGATTCTTTCGGACTGTTTAAGATCGAGTTCAGAGACAGTGTGGGTATGGTGCTTGAACCGGCCTCAATCGACATAGGAACTTCGGCGGACGGTCCCTACTACGGTGCGGAATCCACGCCATTCCTCAACGCTGATCGTGCGACGAACTTGTGGATTTTCAGTGAGGCGCAAGGGGAGGCTCCTGAGGGTACCGTCGAGGTTAGCTTCTACTTGTTAAACGTGAACCCGCCCGGGAACTCCGGCCCCTCCATGTACTTCGATGATATTCAGGCGATGTTGCTCGGAGAACCCGTCTTGCCTGTCACATTGAGCTCGGCTGTTTCGGGCGGGGACATTCAGATCAGTTTTCTAACGGAGAGCGGCGTTAGCTATCAGATGGCTTATAAGAGCAGTCTGACCAATGCAGACTGGACTCCCATTGAAACTGTACTGGGGGATGGAGACACGAACTCAACCATCTATCCGGCAAGCTCTCCTGCTGGCTTCTATAAAGTTTTGATTCCCTGACTTACTCCTGGGAATGCGCCGTTCTTCCAGACTTTGGAAACGGATCTGCTAGCGGGTGGTCTTTCGGGGAATGAGTGAAGTTTCCATGGAAATGCTGGAAGGCTTCAGGTCTTTATTCTTAATGCGTTCCGCGACCAGTCGCGTGGCGGTTTCTCCGATCTGCTCCATGGGGAAGCTTACAGTGCTCAGTCCGATATATTGGCCGATTTCGTTGTTGTCGAAGCCGATAAGTTGAATGTCCTCGGGAATCCGCTTTTCGGTTTCTGCGAGAACGTCGAGGACGCCGAGCGCCATGGCATCGTTGAACGCGAAGATCGCCTCGGGCAGGGCGTTTTGCCGGCCGACATACTCCTCAAAAGCCTTGCGCCCGCCCTCATGGTAAAAATCGCCGGTCACAATCTTGACATCAATTTCAAGCGAAGCGTCCTGAATGGCTTGCTGCGCGCCTTCGAGTCGTTTATTGCTGTCATGATTGTCCTTGGGCCCTGTCAGCAGGAGTAGCGACTGCGGTTTATTTTCAAGAAGGTGGGTCACTGCTCGGTAGGCACCCTGGAAATTATCGATCAGGACAGAGTCCATGCCCTCGTTGATTCCATTTTGTCCGATAAGCGCGATCGGGATATCATCTCCGGCCAGTTCCCGGACTTTATCCGGTCCGAAAAATGTGTTGTTCATTAGGATGATGGCATCGGTTCGCCCTTCCCGGCAGAGGGATTGCAGGTAGTCCAGAAGATCCGTTTCGGAGTGATAAAAGGAAATCAGCAGTTTTAATTTTTCTTTTGTGGATACGTTATCAATTCCGCGCAAAACTTTTACATAGTAGCCATTATCAAGCAGCGGCAGGATAATCCCGATCGTGTCGGTTTTTCCGCCGGCCAGCTTGCGTGCCGCCTGATTGGGGCGGTAGTTGAGCTCTTTCATGGCCTGATGAACCCGCTCCCGAGTAGCCTCTTTGACGAGCCCGCTTCCGTTGATTACCCGGGAAACGGTGGCGGTAGAAAGCCCGGTTTTTTCACAAACATCGTAGAGGGTGGCCATATTTTCCTTTTAGTTATAAATTGTAAGCGCTTCCTTTATGATCAGGACAAGATTTATTAGCAAGGTTAATCAGGATGTTCAATGGTAATGAAGCAGATGCTAAAAGGGCATATTAACCAGGAAACGGAGATGAAT
Organism: Pontiellaceae bacterium B1224; assembly: GCA_029432815.1. Classification (GTDB taxonomy): domain Bacteria; phylum Verrucomicrobiota; class Kiritimatiellia; order Kiritimatiellales; family Pontiellaceae; genus Pontiella. Next base: position 102,430 of record JAROBA010000003.1, read on the forward strand.
CATGAAATGCACTAAATACACGAAACTAAAAAAGCTCATTCCGGTTAGTTATATCGTTCAGAAAGATCCTGTTCTGAATCACTTTCGGTACATCACCAACTTGTCGGTTGGTCTTTGTTTTCGTACGTTTTGTGTATTTTGTGGGGCTCACTTTGCCGAATACAGGATTAGGGGGAAGATGATGTAATAAAGCGCATTTTCCAGTGTTTGGAAATAGCTGGTGATATGCCATAAGATGAAGGAAATGAGCGGTCCTGTTCGCTCGAATAAATTTACTCTTCCGTCAGATTTCCCGAAATAAATATTTACAATGTAAGCGCTTTCATATAAAACGCATTTTGCAACATGAGAGAACCGGATAAGAGTTATGGTTTCGAGAGTGAGTGCCGGGCATAAAATTGTAAGCGCTGTCAGAATGTTGCTTAGTTTGATTCATAGACGAGATAGCAGGGTGCTTCGAGGATGACGCTTTGCTTCAAAACAATAGGAGAGGTAAAATGAAGATTATAACATTAACGACTACTCTGTTGGCAGGTTGCTTCAGCATGAGCGTACATGCGGGGTTCGAACAGTTTGCCCCCGTTACTGGGGAAGCCAATGTCTTTTACGCCACTTCCAGCGGAAATCCTGGTGATTACTGGTTTTTTTCAACGTGGGGCTTGGCAGATCTGCAGAGTATCACTACCGATGACCGGACGTTTGAATTAGCGCCTAATATTAACGCGTACAATGCATCCGACCCCGATTGGTCAAATGGATCCGGAGATGGCAATGCATGGATGGACATGACGACGTTGTTCCGGGCAAATCCTATTCTCCCCAACAGTACGAACGCTACATTTAACGTTACCGTGGATGCTAACGATCTCGATGAACGCTATTCGGTGGTAGCCTTTGTCAGGGTGCGTGATAATTCGGGTGAATGGCCGGTTGTCAGGGAAGATACGGTGACCCTAACCACACCGGGAACATACTCTCTTTCTGTAGACATTTATCCTGGCAATACCAGCGGCTTCCACACATGTGATGCCGGATTCACCATGTCTGGTCTGAATGCCAATCCCACCAGCGATTGGGGCTCGATGACCGTTACCGCAACGGAGTTGTCCATTGGTATTAATGATGTTATTCCTCCCAACCCATCTCCGATGACGTTTGAGACCGCTCCGTATGCCATCAGCGATCAGGCGATCAGCATGACCGCCACCACCGCGATTGATGATTTTGCGGACGTTGAGTATTACTTCACCTGCACCGCAGGCGGTGGCAATGACAGCGGCTGGCAAAGCAGCACAAATTATGTAGACACCGGTTTGGCGGCCAACACATTATACAGCTATACGGTGACAGCGCGCGACACGAGTAATCAGAACGAAGGGTTGGCATCATCTGCCGCTTCGGCCACGACGCCTGCCACAGATACCACAGCCCCTTCGCCGAACCCGATGACCTTTTCAGTTGCTCCCGAAGCAGGAATGACTCTGGTCAGTATGACAGCGACAACTGCAACCGATGTTTCCGGAGTTGAGTATTACTTTGCCTGTACCTTCGGTGGCGTTGGCGCGAATGACAGCGGCTGGCAGAGCAGTCCTGTTTATGTAGACACGGGGTTGGAGCCTTCTTCGAGCTACACCTATACGGTGACTGCGCGGGATTTGAGCGCTGCTACGAATGTAACAGCAGCTTCGGCCGCTGTTTCGGTAACAACATCGGCTTTGGAACCGTGGATGGTCAATTCGCTTACAAACTACACCGGCGACACTTGGCAGGCGATGACTGCTTTTGATCTGAATGTTGACGGACTGGAGTATGGTTCTGAATTAGACGATCCGGATTCGGCGATCACGTTTGACGGCTCCGGGGCGACTTTCGGCGGATTAAATACGGCTACGTATTATACCCGCAATGTGTTACGTACGCTCGCGCAGGATTATGATGACGGCAGCTTTGAGGCCTACGCGACCATCGTCTTTAACGGAAATTCAGATCAGGCAGCCTTTATCGGGATGGGACAGGGTATTGTTGCTCCTTCTGTTAACGGTAACTGGGGTGTGCCTGATTTGGCTCTGGGTGGGGTGCAGTCCGTTTTAGGTGAAATTAAAACCAGTTTGTCGTCAAACCCGGATCATCAGGGCTGTGCCATGTTGAAGATTGTAGATGGGGGGGAAGACACTAAATACGAAACCGATCCCGTACCTACTGTTGGCACGTTCAGAGTAAAACTGACCTATGATGCGGATCTCAATGAGGCAACCATCAAGGTAGATACAGATTATGCCGGCGGTGCTTTTGTTGCCGATCTCGATCTGGGTACGATTGATACCAGCGGTTCAGGTGGAACCAATATGTTCTATGGTGCTCCCGTTCGCGTTTATGTCGGCGGTGGCGAGGGCGCGGTTGTCCGCGATCTCGTGATTAAATCTTCTCTGAATGAAGTAGTCATTGGTGATGTTTCACTTGGGGGTTCAGGTTTGGTTTCAGGTGGCGGGATGGAGCTCTCGTGGGATGGCTGGGCAGGCCAGACCTATGACGTACAATATAAATCCGATCTGATGAATAGCGCATGGACGACGGATACATCCGCTTCAGACATTTACGTTACCGAAAGTGGAACAACATCGGCAACATCCACGGTGAGTGGGGCTCAGGTGTACTATCGGGTGATTGCTAAATAAAGTTGATCACATCGACCCGGCGGACTGGACTACGGTTTGGTTCGCCGGTTACCTCACCGCAATTAATTCACCACTCGATAGGATTGAATATAACCAATCTATACTGTCGTTTGCACGATTCATAATGAAGTCAGGGAGTTATACATGATCTATAATAAAGCAACGGCGCTCGGCCTCGCGGTCATACTCAGTGCGGGTATATCGGCCCATTCAGCCGTGATATGGTCGGATGAATTTGATGATACGGTGATAAACAAAGACAACTGGACGTATGACGTGGGCGGGCACGGATTTGGCAACGGTCAAATGGAATACAACACCGCGCGGTCGGAAAATTCCTACATCGATAATGGCAGTCTGGTCATTAAAGCCATCCGGGAAAGTTATTCCGGCAATGAGTTTACTTCGGCCCGTATGATTACACAGGGACGCTTCGCATTTAAGTACGGCAGTCTGGAAGCCCGGATCAAAATGCCTGACACGGAAAACGGGTTGTGGCCCGCATTCTGGCTGCTGGGCAACAACTTTCCCGGTGTTGAATGGCCGCATTGCGGAGAAATGGATATCGTTGAGATGGGATCCGAGGCGGGTATTGCAGAAGGGAAGCAGCAGGAAAGATTCAACTGCGCGTTGCACTTTTCGAATGCCGCCGAAGAAAAACAAAGCAATGTGGCGTGGGAAGATGCTCCAGTGGATCTGAGTCTGGACTATCACCTCTACAAAGTGTCATGGACCCCGACTGATATCACCTTCTATCTGGATGGAGCCGTCGTTGCAACCTGGGATATTACGGCAGATTATATGGCGGAGTTTCATCAGCCTCACTTCATGATTCTGAACCTCGCCATCGGCGGATGGCCGGACACATACACAGGTGTTACCGATCCGGCCGGGGTAACGGCTTTGCCTGGCGCGGGATCCAGTGCCATCATGCAGATCGACTGGGTGCGACTTTCCGACAATCCATACACGGAACTTTACCTGGGCGAAGACGCAGAAGAGTCCGGAAATTTCGGCATTTTTACAGAAACAACTCCGGTCGATAGTTCACTCGTTTTCGGCGACGATACGGCAACGAACTGGCCATATAGCGACGAGGCGGCCTTGTACCTCTGGGCGGATACGATGACTGTTTCCGACACACCGGCGACACCTTCCGAAGGGACTGAGTGTGTGACGTTCAATGTCCAAAGCGTTGGCTGGCTGGGCATGGGGGTCTTTATGCCGAACTTCCGCAATATGGAAAACTATTCGGACGGAACCCTGCACTTTGATATTCAGACCACTTCGAGCGACATCTTGAAAGTTGGCGTTCAAAGTTCCAGAGCCGGTCAGTTCTGGCTTCCCATGGGCGATGAAACAACCGAGTTCGGGTTTGCCCGCGACGGCGATTGGCACTCAATCAGCGTTCCGCTGAACCGGTTCGCCAATACCGACTTTAAGACGATCCAACAGATGTTTATGTTGCTGGCTGATTCGGCGACACCTGGCACGGCGATTTCACTGGACAATATCTGGTGGGAACCGAGTGTGGTACGGGCAAGACCCTCAGCCGGTAGTTTCGGGGTCTACACCGAGACCGGCACCAACAAGAGTGCGGGGGAATTTGGTCTGGGCGTGGACGGCGACTTTTTCGTTTGGGCCGACACGTTGGACCCTGCTGTGCAGGACCCATATGAAGGCAGCGAAAGCCTTAGTTTCACATCGGCACCTGGTCTGTCCTGGTTTGGCGCGGCCTTTACGCCGAACGTGAAATATGATCTTTCGGCGTTCGACAATCCGAATGGTACCTTGAATTTTGCCATGAAGACGAGTTCCTCGGTTCCGTTTCAGGTCGGTATGAAGAGCGGCAACATGGATGGTGTGGGGCAGAAATGGATTTCCTTCGAGGCCGGCAGCGATCCCTACGGATTTGTTCGTGATGGAAACTGGCACATGATCCAGATTCCGACTTCAAACTTTGTCGCGGATGTGGATCTCTCTCAGATGAGCCAGCTCTTCCAGATTCTGGGTACAGAGGAGGCGATTTCTGATATTGAGTTGGACGATATTTACTATGCGGGCGGCAGGGCGTTTAAAACCAATGTGGTGTCAGCCTTGATTCAGGACGGGGTTGGCATCAGCTGGCCGTCGACCGACGGTTCGAGCTACACCGTGCAATGGGCGGAAGCGATCAACACCAATACGGTTTGGAATAGTGTGAGTCCTGCTGTTGAGGGCGATTGGACCACTAAAACCGTATTCGATCCGACCATCGACCCGAGCAGATTCTATCAGGTCGTTGAATTACCGTAAGCGTGAAGAGTCGTAAACCTATTATGAAAACTATGAGCGTAGATATTATGAATATACTGAATAGAATAGCTGAAAACCTGTCGGCATCCTCCTTCGCGGCCAGCGTGACCGCCGGCCTGGTGTTGCTGGCGACGGCAGGCATTTCGCATGCATCAACTCCATTTACCGGAACCCCGATCTCCATCCCCGGCACCATAGAGATGGAAGATTACGATCTCGGCGGCGAGGGCGATGCCTATCACGATGTCGACGCAGGCAATAATGGACCCGCCTCCTATCGAACGGATGATGTCGATCACGAGGCGTGCAGCGAAGGTGGATTTAATGTCGGGTGGACCGCGACCGGCGAGTGGCTGAAATACACGGTGAATGTGGCTTCAAACGGCAGCTACACGATTACCGCGCATGTGGCCAGTGCGGTTACAACGGGCGCTTTCCATGTTGAGGTCGATGATGTTGATGTATCCGGCTCAATTTCGGTTGGCACGACCGGCGGCTGGCAGACCTGGGAAGATAGGACGGCGATCGTTACGCTCTCCGCGGGCCAGCAGGTGGTTAAACTCGTTATTGAGGGTAACGATCTTAACATAGATCGTTTAGATATTACGTATAATGGTCCTCCGCCAGTGGAACCAACCGCTCTGCAGGTTGATTCGACCGGAGCCAACTCCGTCAGCCTGAGCTGGAAGGCCCCGGTCACCGGAAGTCCGACCGGCTACAACGTGAAGCGCGCAACCTCCAGCGGCGGAACGTACGCGACCGTTGGCAGTCCGGCAACTACCGCCTTTACGGATTCCGTGACCGGTGGTTCAACCTACTATTATGTGGTATCGGCATTGACCGCGAGCGGCGAGAGCGCCGACAGTGCGTTTGTGTCTGCCACGCCCGCCCTGGGAGTGCCGGGGCCCCCCACAGGCCTCGCGGCCAACTCCGGTGACAATCAGGTCGTATTGAGCTGGACCGCCTCGGCGGTCGGCAGCCCGACCAGCTATAATGTGCTGCGTTCCACCACGAGTGGCTCTGATTATGCTGCCATCACCACGCCCGGAGCCCAGACAACCACAAGCTTTGTGGATAACACGGCCGTTAACGGCACGACATATTATTACGTGGTGTCGGCTGTGAACGCGACCGGGGAAGGCGCCCGCTCCACGGAAGCGAGCGCCACACCTGCTGTTTTCTCCGGTATTTACGAACCCTTTGACTATCCCGTTGGAAATCTCCCCAACAGTACGGCTGCCACCGCCGACGGTTTCGGCACCTGGACCTGCGGGATCGACGGCACGGTCTATGACGGTCTGAGCTACACCGGGTTGCCCGTGGAAAACAACGCGCTTCAATCAGCCGGAACTCGGCAGTTTGTGAGCCTTGATGACCCAATCTCCAGTGGAACCAAGTGGATAAGTTTTCTGTATTATGTTCCCGGGAATATGGGGGCAAACCACAACGGAGTATACTTCCCGAACAGCAGTGCCTCCTGTTTATTCTTTGGCTTTGGACTGTCTCCGCTCTCCGGTACACAAGGTGAGCTGGCTCTGGGGTCAATGACCACCGCTGGCACCACCGCTCTGGGCGCAACCCAACTCGCACTGTTGGGTGCGGGTACCTACGGAACGACCTATTTGGTCGCGATGGAAATTCAGTTCGATACCTCCGGTAACAACGATACGGTAACGGTTTATTTGAATCCGGTGGCCAACCAGGCTGCGCCGGGGGTGCCTGCTGCCGGGACGGTTAGTTCCTTTGATGTCGGAACCATTTCCGGAGTAGGTCTGAATGTTCAGGCGGGCGGCTGGGTCGGCCTCGATGAGATTCGTATTGCCGATACGTATGCCGATGCAGTGGATGCGGTCACCACGGCACCGGATACGCCCTCCGGACTGAATGCCACAACTGGAAATAATCTGGTTTCCCTAAGCTGGACTGCTGCCGGAGGCGGCCTTTCGACCGGGTATAATGTGAAGCGCTCATCCAGTTCCGGCGGACCTTACACGACCATCGGTACCACCTCAGTACCGACCGTGACGTATGACGATGCGATCGTGGGCGGACAGACCTATTACTATGTGGTTTCGGCTGTGAACGGAGTAGGGGAGAGCGCGGACAGTTCATACGTTTCTGCAATGCCTGTTCTTGCGGCTCCGGATACCCCCGGAGGTTTATCGGCCGTCGCCGGCGATTCTCAGGTATCGTTAAGTTGGTCGGCCAGTGACTTTACGACGGTTTACGACGTGAAGAGATCTGCAGATTTTGCGGGGCCTTATAGCTCCGTCGGAACCACGGGTGCTCTCACGTATAACGATTCTGATCTAAACAACTCCGTAACCTACTACTATGTGATTGCGGCGATCGGTGTTGGTGGTTCAAGTGCCGACAGTTCGCCGGTGAGTGCGACCCCGTTCGGTCCTTTACCGCTCGTGCTGGATATTGATCCGGGCGTGGGCATCACCTGGTTCGCCAGTAACAGCGCCACCTATCAGGTCCAGTGGGCTGTCGAGGATATGGGTACGAATACCGTCTGGAACAATCTGGGCCAATCGATCTATGGGGATGGTACAACCAACACGGTGTTTGATCCTGTCGGTGCGCCGCACAATGTCTATCAGGTGATCTCGTATTAGTCTGGTATTGGAATGTGTGGTGAAAAAGGTCATCCGCAATTGGGTCTTATGTTATTTTCTGAAGCCGGTACTGCGAATTGCGAAAAGGAATGTGATGATGAAATGTTTTATATACCTGCTGACAATCGGGATGATGTGCTCTTGCGGTTCCGCCTCTGGTCCCGGGAGCGTGAAGGTTTCCGAACGCCGGATTCTGGTAAACGATGCGCCTTATCTGATTACAGGAATCTGCTACCACCCCGTGCCCAAAGGAAGCTCTGACCGGAATTTCCAAGGTCTGGAAAAAGATCTGGCATTGATGGAAGAGGCGGGGGTGAACACGATTCGGGTTTATGGTCCCATCGATGACAAAACGGTGTTGGATAAAATCCACGCGGCGGGAATGAAAGTCATCATCGGCTTCGGTTATAATCAGGGTGAACACTTCGACATTCTGTCAGGTACATTTATCGATTACGTTAACACGTATAAAAGCCATCCTGCTATTTTGATGTGGGAGCTCGGTAACGAATATAACTATCACCCGCAATGGTTCGAGGATGATATTAAGAACTGGTACACGGCGCTGAATAATGCCGCCGAGCTGATCCACCAAAATGACCCATCTCATCCGGTCACAACCGCGCATGGTGAACTGCCGGATGAATTGGCGCTTTCCTTATGTCCTGACGTGGATGTGTGGGGAATGAATGTCTACCGCTGGGATGATCCCGAAGAGATATTCAAAGAATGGGCGCGGGTTAGCGACAAGCCGATGTATCTATCCGAAGCCGGTGCCGACAGTTTCATGACGGCAGCGATGCATGGCTACAAGAAGGGCGAAAATGAAAAGGCACAGGCCAGAGCGACCGAACGCATTCTCAAGGGCATTTTCCGGCATTCGGACATCTGCTCGGGCGTTGCAATCTTCTCTTTCACAGACGGGTGGTGGAAAGCGGGAAGCCCGGACACGCAGGATCCCGGCGGTTCCGCACCGAACAGCGGTGGTGTACCGTATGATGGCGCGGCCAATGAGGAATACTGGGGTATCGTGGATATCGACCGGAATAAGAAAAAGGTCTTCGACGTTGTGAAGGAACAGTACGAGGAACAGCAGGAGTCTCGTAAATGAGCAAAGCGACGCACTATAAAACCGCACCGGAAGATCGAATTTCCATAAAGCAGAAATTTGCGTATGCCATTGGGATGCTGGTCAACAATCTTCAGGCTGCGGCCTTGCCGGCTATGGTGGTTATTCTTAATCTCGGATTGGGAATGGATCCGGTGCTTGTCGGTCTGCTGGGAGCGATCCCCCGAGTATTTGATGCGGTCTCCGATCCAATGCTTGGATATATTTCCGACAACACGCGTACCCGATGGGGCCGGCGCAGGCCGTTTATTTTTGTGGGAGCCCTCTCAGCCGGGCTTATCTTCGCCCTGATGTGGCAGCTTCCTGCCGGCCACAGCCAGATGTTTTATTTCTGGACCTTTTTGGTGGCGTCTATTTTATTTTTTCTGGCCTATACGGTCTATGCAACTCCCTTCGTCGCGTTCGGCTATGAAATGACACCTGACTACAATGAACGAACGCGGTTACACGCCTTTGCCAATACGGTCGGTCAACTTGCCTGGCTCGGGGTTCCCTGGTTCTATGCCCTGATGGCCAGCAGCCTGTTTAAGGATACCGTGCATGGCGCACGGGTGCTGGCCGTATGGGTGGGTATTGTTGTCGCGTTGCTGGGTATCATCCCGGCAATCTTCTGTAGGGAAAAACAGACCACAGCTCCCAAGGCCGCCGAAGGCTTCCTGAAAAACATGAAGCAATTCCTGAAGGGTATTGGAACAACTTTCAAGTGCAGTCCGTTCGTTAAACTTTGCGGAGCAACCTTTCTCGTTTTCAACGGTTTTCAACTCGGCATGTCGTTTTCGCTGTATGTCATGATCTACTTTTTGTTTAACGGCGATGACTCAGACGCGGGAAAGCTGATGGGTTCTTACGGGACACTGACCGCGATTTTCACCCTGTGTGTCATCCCGCTGACCGGCTGGATCGCAACGCATATCGGTAAACGTAAAACCTTCATCATTACGATCAGCCTATCGATCGTAGGATATGCAATTAAATGGGTGGGCTACAATCCTGAGCATCCATACTGGCTGCTGTTCGCCGCTCCTTTAGTGGCCTTCGGAACGGGATCGTTGTTTACACTGATGGGTTCGATGATCTCGGATGTCTGCGACTATGATGAACTGCAGACCCACCAGCGTCGTGAGGGTGTTTTCGGTGCGATCTATTGGTGGATGGTCAAGGTCGGCATGGCGCTGGCCGGATTATTAACCGGTGTGTTGCTTAAAGTATCCGGATTTGATGTGGCCTTGAAAGCGGAGCAGGCGGACCAAACGTTGTTGCTTTTAAGGGTGTTTGACGTCGGTATCCCGATCATCACCTCGATCATTGCGCTCTGGATTATCGCGAGCTATCCAATCACTGAACAAAAGGCTCATGAAATTCGAGGTGAACTGGAACGCCGCAGGGGAAAAAGCAATGCCTAGAAAAACCATTCCGATGGCTTTCGCGGCCTTGTTGAGTCTGATCGTTTGCCAGAACTCAGGATGTGCAGCCACAACGGATTACAGTGGAAATTATATGCTCGATAACGGCGAGAAACTGCTCGGCAATAACAACTATCCGGCGATCAGTTATTCCGGACATCGGAAAACCACCCGAACGGTTGAGAACACGCCGAGTCTGGAAGAAACCAAAGAGGATATGCTGATTCTCTCGGCAATGGGTATCCGGCTGCTGCGGACCTATAATGCGCGGGAGTTTCCGCATGCCGAACGAACGCTTCAGGCAATCCGGGAACTCAGGCAGGCGGATCCGGATTTTGAGATGTGCGTGATGCTGGGTGCCTGGATCCAATGCAAAAACTCCAACAGGGAGGGAACCGATCACAGTCTGGAAGATGCGGATTGGAACCGGAAGGAAATCGATACGGTAATCCGTTTGGCGAAAGAATATCCCGACATCGTGAAGATCATCGCCGTCGGCAACGAGGCCATGGTTCGTTGGCAGACACATTATGTTCCCGCCGCTACCATCCTCAAATGGGTCAACGTACTTAAAGAGGCCCGAAGTGATGGACGAATTCCGGCGAATACCTTGATCACCTCTTCGGACAACTGGGCCGCTCTGGGAGGAACGGAAGAGTACCGCAACGATGATCTCGCCGAGCTGATGCGGCAGATGGATTTTATTTCGCTGCACACCTATGCCTTTCATGACACCTTCTACAATCCAGCGCTGCAGTGGGGGCCGCTTCCGGAAGAGGCGGATCTGTCGGCCGCTGAGCAGGCTGCCAAATCGGTGGAGCGATCTGTCGATCTACAGAAGGCGCAGTACAAAGCTGTTGAGGATTACCTGCAATCCATCGGCGTGGACAAAGAGATTCACATCGGCGAAACCGGCTGGGCCAGTCAGGATAATGCACACTACGGCGCTGAAGGAACCTGTGCGGCTTACGAATACACATCGAAACTGTTTTACGACGCCGTCATGAAATGGACCCGGGAAAACGACCTCACCTGTTTTTATTTTGAAGCGTTTGATGAACCCTGGAAAAGCAAGGACTTCCAGGGGTCGGAAAGTTATTTTGGCCTGCTGACCGTCGATGGGAAAGCCAGGTATGCCCTCTGGGATCTGGTGGATACCGGTGCCTTTAAGGGCCTCCAGCGTGGCGGTAATCCCATCACCAAAACCCACGGCGGGGATAAAGAGATCCTTCTGGAAAAACTGAAGGCACCGGCACATAAGAAACATTAATTAGAACACCAGTAGAGAGAAGGGGCTGAGATGAGTTTATTTAAAGGCAGTATTTTAATGATGATAATTCCAACAATCTGTATGTCGGACAAACCGATAGCACTGCCGGTTCCTGAGGTAGTGATTTTTCAGACCAGCCGACAGGGCGATCGCCTGACGCTTGTAGAGACTGTGGACGTCCCGGAGTCAGCGATTACCCGAACGTTAAAACTGGATCCATCCAAGACCTACCAAACGCTGGTCGGAGTCGGCAGTTCCTTTACCGAATCGAGTGCCTACGTATTATCCGAATTGTCGGAGGAGGCCAGAGACGAAGTCATGCAGGCATATTTTTCTCCCGAAGGGGCCCATATTTCGCTGACCCGCACGCATATTGCCAGCTGTGACTTTTCCGTAAGAAACTACACCTACGCACCTGTACCCGATGATGTGGACCTGAAGCACTTTTCGATTGAACCGGACCGGACGTACCTCCTGCCGATGATCAAGGCCGCTCAGAAAATCGATGGGGCCGATTTTAAAATTCTGTCTTCTCCCTGGACGGCGCCTCCCTGGATGAAAACCAACGGAACATGGAATGGGGGAGAGTTGAAACCCGAGTTTTATACGGCCTTCGCCGATTATATCGTCAAATATATCGAGACCTATGGAGAAGAGGGCATTCCGATCTGGGGCCTAACCCCAGTGAATGAGCCTCTGGGCAACAGCTCCAACTGGGAAAGCCTGCACTTTAATCCGGAACAGATGCGGGGCTTCATTGCCGACCATCTGGGACCGGCACTCGCTGAGGCGGGACTTGATGTTCCGCTTTGGATCTACGACCAGAACCGTGAAGAGATTATGATGGACTGGGCGAACACCATTTACGGAGATAAAAAAGCGTCGGCCTTTGTCCGGGGAATGGCGGTGCATTGGTATCAAAGCACGGTGGATGTCGGGGGAGAAATGCTCGACACACTTCACGATACGTATCCCGCAAAAGAAATCCTTCATTCGGAAGGGTGCATCGATGCGCTTGGTGATGATGAACCGATTGGCTCCTGGCTGGAAGATGACTGGTACTGGCGCGCTGAGGCCACCGACTGGGGCAAGTTCTGGGCCTCGGAAGAGAACAAAAAACATCATCCCCCATACCGCCCATTCTACAGATATACGCGGGATCTGATCGGCGGCCTGAACCACAATCTGGTGGGGTGGATCGACTGGAACATGGCGTTGAACACGCGTGGCGGGCCCAATCATGCACGCAACTTCTGTCTGGCCCCCGTCATGGTTGATTCGGGGCGCAATCACGCATATTTGACGCCGCTCTATTATTCCATCGCTCATGTCAGCAAGTTTATCCGTCCCGGCGCGCAGCGCATCGGTTTGTCCGGCCACGACGACACCTTCATGGCAACGGCCTTCCGCAATCCCGATGGATCGTTTGCCGTGGTGGTATTCAATCTGACCGAGAAGGGCATCGCATACTCCGTAAAATGGGGCGATCAAACCATTCCGGTCGTGATCAAAGGGCAGGCACTCCAGACCATCGTGATTAAGTAATTGCGATGTTCCAGACATTGGAAAATGAGAATGTACCTTTCTCGGGGTAACAGTCTTGCCTGATAGGTGATCGAAGTAATTCGTGCAATTTTAAGGAGAAAAAATCATTTACAATGTAAGCGCTATCATTTAAAACGTGTTTTGCACCATGAGGAATAGTCCGAATGGAGTACATTGAATAGGTCAGACCTAGGAAAAGGAGTGAATAAGATGAAAATTAAGATACTTGCAGCTTTTGCTGTGGCAACTGTAGTCGGTGTGGCTAATGCTGATGTTCTGGTACCGAACGGCAACTTCTCAGCCGGTGATGATGGAAGCTGGACTGTTGATGGCGGTGTTTGGGGATCTTCCGGAAGTTTTACACCCACTTTCGAGGCTACTGGCGGAAGCGGTGATAATGGTGGATATGGTCAAATGGAGGCAAATGGAGAGGTTTGGGCTATCTTTGTTAATCCTGCCGAGTCTCCTTCTGTTGGCGGCGGAATTCCGGTTGCTTCCCTTGGCATTGTCCCGGATGGAACGACATCCTACGACTTCATGATCGACCTGAAGACCTTTGCCGGAACTGCTGGCGGTGGTATGAAAGTCGAAGGCTATAATGATGTTAACGGTTCGACATTCAACACGGGTGATATAAATTTCGGAGCTCATGCAGATTGGACTCAGGAATTAATTCCGGTGGTCGTTCCCGCTGATACCACAAAAATTGTATTTGTACCGCTTTGGGGTGCTGATTCGACAATCGGGTATGACAATGTTGGCGTTGCCGGGGTTGTTCCGGAACCGGCTACACTGGGTCTGTTTGGTCTCGCGGGCGGGGCGATGCTTTTCCTGCGTCGACGTTTTCGCATATAATTGATCTTATAATTAAGAGACCTATCTAGGCCGTCCTTTTCGGGCGGCCTTTTTTTCTGTTATTTCGTTCGATCAAGTTGGGGTGTGAGTCCTTATAGATCATTTTAACGAATACGGCCAGCCCGTATTTATCGGCCTGAATCGGTGTAAGACAGAAAAAATCATTTACAATGTAAGCGCTTTCATATATACAGGTTTTTTAACCAGTGGGTCAGGTGTGAGTGTGTTTCGCGGTGCTTTGATATTTTGTGAAGTGAAAAGTTAATCGCCAGAGAGTTGATTGATTAAAAGAAAAATGAAGAAAAGCAAGTTGCTGTATACAGGTCTGGTATCGTTGGTTGTCGCGCTTGGCGGCTTCCTGATGGGATTTGATGCCGGTGTAGTTTCAGGAGCAAATCCATTTTATAAGGACTACTTCGGTCTCAACGACTGGGCACTGGGCTGGTCGGTTGGCTGTCTGACCTTCGGGGCCATGTTCGGCAATGCGATTGCAGGACCGCTGGCCGATCGAATGGGGCGCAAACCGGTGCTCAGCATAGCCGCGCTGTTCTATTCCCTTTCGGCGATCAGCTCCGCTCTTGCAACGAACTTCAGTTTTTTCATTATTGCCCGAATGCTCGGCGGTGTCGCTGTGGGATTAGCCCTCCTGATTGCTCCGGTATACATTGCCGAGATTGCGCCATCGAAGCTCCGCGGTCGATTTGTCTCGTTCAATCAGCTCAATATTGTAATCGGGTTCTCTGCCGTCTTTTTCGTGAATTATTACATTCTCAAGCTGGCAGAATCGGGCGCACTCGAAATCCTTAACAAGCCCAACTGCTGGCGCTGGATGCTCGGCGCTGAAATCGTGCCGGCCTTGCTCTATTTTATTTTTCTGTTTTTTGTGCCGCGCAGTCCGCGTTGGCTGGCGCAGCATGGTCGCGAAGAAGAAGCGCTGCTTGTATTAAACAAGGTGGTCAGTGCAGAAGAAGCAACAGCATCGCTTGATTCCATAAAGGAACACATTGCGAAGGATAATCAGGCCAAGCCGAAATTCAGTGAACTGTTTCAACGAAATATGCGCTTTATTATCTTCATTGCTCTCGGCCTCGGTTTCTTTCAACAGATCACCGGAATTAACGCGATCTTTTTCTATGCGCCAACGATTTTCGAAAAGACCGGCATCACGCAGGAAAGCGCTTTTTTGCAGACCATCATCATTGGGCTGGTGAACCTTGGGTTCACGTTGCTGGCAATCTACATCATCGACCGCTTCGGTCGTAAGCCGCTTCTTCTGATAGGTACTGCCGCGATGTCGGTTTGTCTTTTCACCAACGCATGGGCGTTCCACTCCGCCACCTATGTATTGACGGAGGAAGCCGTTCAGGAGCTTCCTGCAAACGTGAAAGAATCGCTGGTTCCAATGATTGGAAAAACGTTTAAATCGCAATCGGAATTTACCGATACGTTGGATCAGTCCGGAGCTGCCGAACACAGTGCAGACCTGGTAAATCCCTCCATGAATATCAGCGCCCGTTTGGTACTCATTGCCATCATGGGTTATATCGCCGCATTTGCGATCTCACTGGGTCCCGTGATGTGGGCCATGTTCTCCGAAATTTTTCCCAATCGGTTGCGCGGTCTTGCGATTTCATTGGCCGGCCTGTTCAACTCGTTAATCAGTTACGCCGTGCAGCAGATTTTTCCCTGGGAGCTGGCGACGCTGAGCCCGGCTGGAACCTTTCTCATTTTCGGCGTTTTCGCGACGCTCGCTTTTATTTTCACTATCAGGTTCATTCCGGAAACCAAGGGAAAATCCCTCGAAGAACTTGAAGAAATTCTCATTAAGGATTGAAGGAGTTAGTTATGACACAGAAAAAAGTATGGGTAGGCAACTGCGAGCTGAACACGTCCAATGAAGCGGTGAAGGGCGACTATGTCGAACGTGACGGAGAACAGTTTTACCGCATCCAGAACCACGACTTGATGGCTCCGTTTTTTATGAGCATCGTCAGCGATTCCAACCATTGGATGTTTATCTCCAGCAACGGGGCACTCACCTGCGGGCGACGCAATCCCGAAAGCGCGCTGTTCCCGTACTACACCGAAGACAAGATTCAGGACGCGCAGGATCAGACCGGACCCAAAACAATTATTCTGGTGGAAGGCAAAGAAGCGGATTCTCTGTGGGAACCCTTCTCCAGCCGCTATGCCGGTGTTTATAAAACGGAGCGGAATCTCTACAAAAATATTCCCGGCAACAAGCTGGTGTTCGAAGAAATCAACCACACCTTGAAGCTTTCGTTCAGCTATACATGGATGTCCAGCGACCGCTTTGGTTTTGTGCGTGAAGCAGTGCTCTCTAATCTGGGAAGCGAGCCGTCGTCTCGCTGTCGGTTTATCGATGGACTGCAAAACCTGTTGCCTTCAAACGTCGATCGCGACCTGCAGACCGGTTTCAGCACATTGGTCGATGCCTATAAGAAGAGCGAGCTGCTGCCTGAAAGCAGCATCGGTATCTATGCACTCAGTTCGGTGCCGGTCGACCGTGCAGAGCCCAGTGAATCGCTAACCGCAAATACGGTCTGGTCGATGGGACTGGATAAGCCGGTCTATTTACTGAGCGTCCAACAATTGGAAAAATTCCGACGAGGGGAATCCGTCGAGCAGGAAGATCATAAGCACGGGGTGCGCGGTGCCTACTTCGTGCAGTCGGAAGCCTTGCTCGCCGGCGGTGAAAGCAAAGAGTGGTTTATGGTGGCCGAAGTGGATCAAAATGCCTGTGACATTGCCGAGCTGAATAAACAACAGGCTTCGTCATCCGAGTTGCTGGCCGACGTTAAGCTGGGGACTGAAAATCTTAAAGCGATTGTGGCTGAGGCCGACGGAATTCAGACCGGTGGCGACACGCTCCAGACAGCGCGGCATTTTGCCAATACCCTTTTCAATGTGATGCGTGGCGGCATGTTTGATGATGGCTATCGGGTCACCAAGGCCGACCTGTTGGATTTTATTACTACGGCCAACCGGCCCGTTGCCGCCAAACTGGTGGTCGATGCGTTGCCGGACACGTTCCAATATTCGGAAGGGCTGGCCTTTTTCCAGGCATTGGAAGACCCGGAGCTGGAGCGGCTCTATCTGGAATATATGCCGCTGACCTTCAGCCGTCGTCACGGCGATCCGAGCCGCCCGTGGAACAAGTTCTCTATTGAGACGCGCAATCCCGACGGATCGAAGAAGCTGTCGTACGAAGGGAACTGGCGCGACATCTTCCAGAACTGGGAAGCGCTGGGTATCTCCTATCCCGGTTTTTTCGAAAGCATGATTACTAAGTTTGTCAATGCGACAACGGCCGATGGCTACAATCCCTATCGCATCACGCGTTCCGGCATCGACTGGGAGGTGGATGATCCCAACGATCCGTGGTCGTATATCGGCTACTGGGGCGATCACCAGATTATCTATCTGCTCAAGCTGCTGGAACAGTCCGAGTCGTTCCACCCCGGCAAATTACAGGAGCTTTTATCGAAAGAAATCTTCGTCTACGCGAACGTCCCGTACCGCATCAAATCCTACGAAGCTTTGCTGGCCGATCCCTGTGAAAGTATTGAATTCGATGATGCGGCCCATGCCGCGATCATGGAGCTGAGTAAAACCGTCGGCTCCGATGGAAAGTTGCTGTACTTGCGCGATGAAGGAATCTATCGCGTCAACCTGACCGAAAAACTGCTCGTCCCGCTGTTGGCCAAGTTGTCGAATTTTATTCCCGAAGCAGGTATCTGGATGACCACTCAGCGGCCGGAATGGAACGATGCGAACAACGCACTCGTAGGATCCGGCGTCTCAATGGTGACGCTTTATTATATACGTCGATATCTGAATTTCTGCATCCAGTTGTTCGGCAGCACTGAGATGGACGAGGCTACGGTATCGACCGAAGTGGAACAGCAGCTTTGCGAAATGTTTGATGCTTTAAAGGCTCATTTGGAGCAGCTGCAAACCGGCTTTACCACTCAGCAGCGGCGTGGGCTGCTCGATGCGTTGGGCAAAGCGGGCGAGCATTACCGTGAAGCGATATACCAACACGGTTTCTCAGGCAATAAAACCGGGTTGTCGATTGCCGAACTCATTGCATTTCTGCAGCTGGCTCTGAAGTATGTGGATCAGACGATTGCTGCCAACCGGCGCGAGGACGGGCTTTACCATGCCTATAACCTGATGAAGGTTGATGAGGATGGCGGCATCTCCATTCGCTATCTCTACGAAATGCTGGAAGGCCAGGTGGCCGTTCTTTCATCCGGTAAGCTGGATGCGGCCGAAAGCCTGGAGGTGCTCAGAGCACTTCGGACCAGCTCGCTCTATCGACCCGACCAGCATAGCTATATTCTCTATCCGAACCGGAAACTAGCGGATTTCATGGACAAGAACTGCATTTCTGTTGCTGATGAGGTGGATGCGCGCATCGCATCCCGCGACTGTAACGGCGTGCTGCATTTCAAACCGGAATTCCGTAATGCAGGCATGCTGGATGAGGCATTGCAGACACTAAACTGCTCTGAGAGCGACCGCAAAAAATGGCTGAGTGTTTATGAGCAGACTTTCGATCATCAATCCTTCACCGGCCGATCCGGTACATTCTACAAATACGAGGGATTAGGCTCCATCTATTGGCACATGGTTTCCAAGCTGTTGCTGGCGGTGCAGGAAATCTGCATCGCAGCAAAAGGAACCGAGCTGCAGAAGCCTTTGCAGGAATGTTACTACGATATCCGTAAGGGCATCGGCGCGCATAAGAGCGTGCTGGAGCAGGGCGCATTCCCGACCGATCCGTATTCACATACCCCGTCCATGATGGGTGCGCAGCAGCCCGGCCTGACCGGGCAGGTGAAGGAGGACTTTATCGTCCGTCTGTTCGAACTGGGTGTCCGCGTTAAAAACGGTTGTCTGAGCTTCGATCCCTTCCTTTCGGACGAAAGTAACGTCACCTTCACCCTGTGCACCGTGCCGGTGGAAATTCGAGAAGCCGACGCGGATGCCATCCGCTTGGTACTCGCCGATGGCGAAATAGTAGAGATCGAGGGACGCGTAATTCCACCTGATTTAAGTGCGGAAATATTCGGCCGGACCGGAGCCATTGAGCGGATCAGCGTCGCCTTTTGCTCCGCAATTTGAGGGAACTCCATAAAAAAAGGCTTAAACCGAAGTTTAAGCCCTTTTAGAGTGGAGCGGGCGAACAGATTCGAACTGTCGTAACCAGCTTGGAAGGCTGGGGTTCTACCATTGAACTACGCCCGCATCGTTTCTTACAAACGAGCGCATAAAGTAGCGGGAGGAGGGGGTGGCGTCAAGGCCCGTTCATTAACTTTTTTCTAATGGAAAAGGGTTGGGAAAGTGGTGACTCTATTACTCCTTCCAATCAGGAGGGATAGGGGCACGGCTTATTTGTTTTTAAGGTTCCAGAACCAGAATTTTAACCGTTTGATCAATGAAGGTTTGTTGTCGGCTTTTTCAATCCGGGCATGCGGTTTCTTCAACCGAGGTTCCTCGGAGGGTTTGTGCATATAGTCTCTATCGTAGATTCCCATTTGGATTTACTTGCCCTTCGTTCATCAATTCGTAAACAGTACGCGCCCTATGAGCAAGAAAAAGAAGACAGCATTACGTATTACGACGGATAACTGGCTGGACCCGTTCGATTTTAAATCGGAGTTTCCCAATCCGGAGCATCCCCTTGAAATTGACATTGGTTCGGGAAAGGGGCGTTTTCTGGTGGCGCGATCCGGCAAGTTTCCTGAAGTGAATTATCTTGGGATCGAGCGGCAGCTGGGCCGGATTAACAGTAGCGGTCGGCGTTGCGAACGGGCTGGCCGGCAAAACTGCCGGGTGTTCCGCATGGAGGGCTATTATGCGATCAGCAAAATGATGCCGGCGGATTATGTGGCCAACTATTATTTCTTTTTCCCGGATCCCTGGCCGAAAGAGCGGCATAACGACAATCGCCTGTTCAACCCGGCTTTTATGAATGCTCTTTTCCGAACTCTGGAAAAGGACGGCTGTCTGCATGTGGCGACGGATCATCTTCCTTATTTCGAAGATATTTATGCGCTGCTTCAAAAAGATGAACGGTTTGAAGAAATAGAAGCCTTTGAGCCCGATGATGAAGAGCGAACCGATTTTGAGATAATTTTTTCCCATAAAGAGATCGGGCGCTGTTCGTTTAAAAAACGAATGGAGTAATGGAGTTTTGGTGGAGGAGTTTGAAGAATTAGATGCGACAGCGTTTAAGTTGGAAAATGGTTTATTGAAACTCGTGTCAAAACTGGAAGAAAAGCGAGATGCTGGAGATTGGGAGGATCAGTTGATCATCAAAGAAAGCAACACTATATATGAATGCAATGAATAATCCATTTATCAAAGCTCCATTACTCCAATACTTCCTGACAACCGGAGGTTGTCATGGCTAAAAAGAAGACAGATGTCACGATGCATAGCCATGGGATTTATGATGGGTGGGATCGGGAGAGTAAGGATCTTCCAAATCTTGTAAAAATCACCACCGAGATCGAGGCAGTACTCGATGTTGAGTTTGGCTATATCCTTCGCATTCGCGGCGCCCGCAACAGCAAGATCCGTTTCCGAATTGAACATCCGCCTTTCAAGGGAAGCGACGGCACCATTGCTCC
This sequence comes from Pontiellaceae bacterium B1224, assembly GCA_029432815.1. Lineage (GTDB taxonomy): Bacteria > Verrucomicrobiota > Kiritimatiellia > Kiritimatiellales > Pontiellaceae > Pontiella. Next base: position 122,885 of record JAROBA010000003.1, read on the forward strand.
GCCTTTCGATGGTGAGCTTTATGTGAAGACCAACGACTTTCGTTTTTTCCTGGGTGATACCATCTGGGCACCGGTGGACGACAAGCGGGGGGCGTGGCGGTTGATCACCTGGCTGGATGATGAAAAGGTCGCGGATAAAACGCTAACAATGGTTTAGTTATTCAGATGTTATCTTAATTGATTGAAGATCTTGTCGATTTCAAAAACGGCACTATAATGCTTCTGTTCGAGAGGACATTAATCTAACCACGTATAGGAGGCTGTTATGGGTGCTGTATCAAATCTGCTCGATTCTAAAGGGTATGATGTATTGACCGTAAAACCGGATCAACCAATTGTGGAAGCTGTTCAGCGCATGGAGGATATTTCTGCGGGCACTGCGCTGGTGATGGATGAGGGGGATGTAGTCGGCATTATTTCTGAACGCGATGTTTTCCGTAAAGTGGTTCTCGAAGGAAAGAGTCTTGATACAGTCAAAGTGAGCGACATTATGTCCAAAACATTGACAACCGTATCTCCGGATACTCCGCTGGATGAATGTATGCAGCTGATGACTGAAAAGCGGATACGTCATCTGCCGGTTCTGCGGGATAAGCAGCTCTGCGGCATCGTATCGATTGGTGATGTTGTGAAATATCTTGTCGTTGAAAAAGATTTTAAAATTAAGAATCTCGAAACGTACATCAGCGGTGTCATGTAATCACCGTTTCCAATCTCTGGAAAAAATAAAGCTCCCGGCGAAGGGAGCTTTTTTTATTAGACAATCAGGTTTTCGAGGATAGGCCGGTTGATATTTTTGAGCGAGTCAGTCACCGCATCGGCTTCCATCAGATAAGCGCGGTCATAACTGTTGGTTACCGCCAGCACCTTGAGTCCGGCACCTTTAGCAGACAGTATTCCTGCCGGAGTATCTTCAATAGCAACCGCCGTGGCAGGGTCTTCAATTCCCAGTTTTTTGATGGCGAGCAGATAAGGGGCCGGGTGGGGTTTGCTTTTCGGAGTGTCTTCTGCAGTGACAAGTTGAGAAAAGGCATTGGCAATACCAAGGTTTTCAATGATTGGAAGAATATCTTCCCGCAACGCACCACTGCACAGGGCAACCGGAAGGCGGACCGGAATGCTTTTGATCAACTCAACAGCTCCGGGCAACGGGGTGGCCTCTCCATTCTTTATATATTTCTGAAAGATTTCAGCTTTTTGCTCAATCAATCTCTTCAGATCGCGGGAACTGACTTTCTGGTTGTTCAGCTTATACGCCTCACGAAACGCATCGCGGTCATCAAATCCGATATAAATTTCGCAGTAGTCTTCCCAGGAAATTTCAATCCCGAGCGGGTTGAGTACTTCGTTAAAGGCCCGGAAATGCATCGGTTCACTGTCAACGATGATTCCATCAAAATCAAAAATTACGGCACTCAGCATGGTTCATCCTCTTATTCGTTACAGAGAGTTATAGCAGGTTCTTCCACGCTTCCTCAAGCCGTTGCGCAGAAACCTTTACAGGTATTTTAATTTCAGGAGCAAAGCGGTTCACGCGGAATTCCTCCAATTGCATGGATAATTCTATTAAGCCGAATGCGTTGGCAATGTTATCGCTTTCCAGCAGCTTTTCATTCAGGCGATTCTGGAAGGGTTCAACTTCAAGAAGTTTCCGGGTATCCGCATCGGAATTATTTTTTGCCCGTTGAATGCGCACTTGCATAGCTTTCAGATAACGTGGATAGCGGCTGAAAACATCCAATGTTTGGAGAAATCCAGGCCGGAACAGGAACTCGAGCTGCATTTCAAGATCGTGCAGTGTATCAAAATCGGCCGTCAGGTTTGGGAGCTCGGTAAGAATCGCTTCACGCTGTTCCAGCAAGGCTGAAAGGATTCGGGCATTTTCTTCCACCATTTCATACAAGGAAGCACGCGCTGACTTTGAACGTTCCGCAAAGATGTCGCCGTTTCGGATGGTATATTTTGAATCGTCGGTCAGCGCGTCAACGATGGCGCCGTTCATCAGATCCGTCAGAAAATCGCTGTCGATGGAGGAAAGGGTCAGTTGCAGCATCGGGTTCAGCGGCGGGCGCTTCTCGACATATTTCACCTGATCCTTCTGCTGAATCCGGAACAGCTTTGCCAGCCCGGCCCGATGCGAATAGGCGGCCTCGACCTGGCTCATAAAGACCGCGCGGCCGACACCGGTCTCCGCCGCTGTGAGAGCCGGATAGCCTCGTGTTTTCTTATGATCTTCGCTGGTGATGAACTCAGGAAGCTCTGTGCCCGGCCAGATCTTGCCCGGTGGAAGGGTCCATTTGGCAAACGAGGTTTCCGCGCCACTCAAGTGGATATTCAGGCGGTGTTCCTCAGAAATCGAGGTGTGAACTTTAACGATCTCATCATTCCGTGTTTCGATTACTTTCATCTTAAGAAAGTTAGGCAGGGATTTTTCATCGAAATCCGAGGCGTCGACCGGGAGCTTGAACTCTGACTGGAGCCAGCGGGAAAGGGCTGTGAGGAGGGGCATTTCAAATACGGGCAGGCGGGACGCCTGCCGTACATCTTCCGTATCGCAGGCGTCTCGCCTGCTCGCTGCACAGAACTGCTCAGAAGTCTGGTCAATGGGAGAAAGGGTCGACCGCAGGTTTTTGGGGAGTGTACGCAGCAGCCGGTTTACCTTTTCATTCAGCCAGCCCGGCACCAGCCAGTCAGGTCCCCAGTCCGGTAGAAAGGCGAGCTTGTCCGTCGGGCAGACCAGCGCAATGCCATCCAGTTCATCGCCCGGTTCAAACGTATAGATCAGGTGAAAATCCTCTTCATGGAAGGTGAGGTATTCCGGGTAATCGGCCGGTCGAATAGGGGAGCTCTGGTGATACATGGCATCCTTCAGGCGCATAGCAATACGTGCCTTGGACTTCCGAATCCACTGTTCCAGAGTCTGGACCGAATAGACATCATCAGGCAGGAGTCGGTCAAAATGGTCAAACACGGCATCGGTATCAAGCAGGGCGCCGGGGCGCCGGATTTTTTCTTCCAACGATTGGATATCGTCTAGCATTTTATGATGCAGCTTCAACCAGCCGCCGCGTGTCGATAGATTGGCCGGAACCATGCCTTCTTTAATGAAGATCTTGCGGGCGGCTTCCGGGTTGATCGGTCCGAAGTGAACGCGCTTACCTTCGGAGATCGTCAGCCCGCCGGAAAGTACCGATTCTTTCGCATAGACGAAGCCCTTGTTGGCATTCCATTCCGGCTGGGTGTAAATCGATTTACACAAATGAGGGGCCACCCCCTCCAGCCATTCCGGCTGAATCTCCGCCACAATACGGGCATAAAGCTTGGTGGTTTCCACCAGCGAAAATGTCATCACCCATTCCGGCGGTTTTTTAAAAAGGCCCGATCCCGGAAAAATGAAAAACTTTCGATTCCGTGCTGCAGTGAATTCCCGATCTTCACCCTTGAAACCGATATTGGCCGGCAGACCCGCCAGCAGGGAGCGATGAATCAGATCGTAGTTAGAATCTTCAAGTTTCCAATCCTTGGAAAACTTCCATTTCAGGTCGCGCACGTTTCCGCAGAGATCCTGCCAGAGGTTGCGCCATTCCATAATCCGTCGATAGTTGACAAAGTTCGCCTTGCAGAATTTACGCAATTTTCCGTGAGAGCTTCGCTCGTCCTGAATGGCATCCCAAAGATTTAGAATGGTGATGAAATCGGACTTAGGATCTTTCCATTTGTTGTGAGCCAAGTCGGCGGCATCCGCTTTTTCCGTCGGTCGTTCGCGCACATCCTGAATCGAGAGGAAGGCCACGAGGATCAGGATTTCAGGAAGCGCACCTTCATCATGCGCCTGAACAATCATACGCGCCAGATGCGGGTCGGTCGGGAAGCGCGCAATGTCGCGGCCCATGCCCGTCAGCTTTCGGCCTTCATCGATGGCTCCGATATCGCGCAACGCTTTATAGCCCTCGTTCACCAACGTCGAACTCGGCGGGTCAATCAGCGGAAACTGATCAATCGGCGGCAGGTTCAGAATATCCATTTGCAGAATAACACCGGCGAGCGACGTGCGGCGGATTTCCGGATCGGTATATTCAGCGCTGTTTTCGAGCGTCTCTTTGTCGTAGAGATAAACGCAGATCCCGTCCGTCACTCGGCCGCAGCGCCCTCGCCGCTGCCGGGCGCTGGCCTGCGAAACCTGCTCGATCTGCAGACCCTGCACCTGCGTGCGCGGGTTAAAGCGGCTCAGGCGCACCTGCCCGGAATCAATCACATAATGAATGCCCGGAATCGTGATCGAAGTTTCCGCCACATTGGTCGCCAGAATAATGCGACGCCGTCCGCCAACCTTGAATACGCGCTGCTGTTCGGCCATGCTGAGCCTTCCAAACAATGGAAGAACTTCGGTATGCTTAAAGTGCTGGCCCTCCAGTTTTTTGGTGGCATCTTTAATCTCACGTTCGCCGGGCAGGAAAATCAGTACATCGCCCTCGTTGTCCACATCCGAGATCCAGCGCATCGCCCGCAGAATATGGTTCGAAAGCTCCTCGTCTTTTCCCGGCGGCAGGAAAAAATCCTCCACCGGATACGTGCGGCCTTCAACTTCAATCACCGGCGCGCCATCAAAGAACTCCGAAAAACTATCGGCGTCCAGCGTAGCCGAGCTGATGACAACTTTCAGATCCGGCCGGACCTTCAGCAGGTTCTTTATGTAACCGAGCAGGAAATCAATATTCAGGCTGCGCTCGTGGGCTTCGTCGATAATCAGACAGTCGTATTGCAGTAGATGCCGATCCCGCTGGGTTTCAGCCAGCAGGATACCGTCGGTCATAAATTTGATGATGGTCTCATCGCAGGTCGAATCGTCGAAGCGGACCTGATAGCCCACGCCATTGCCGCAGTCCGAATCCATCTCTTCGGCCACGCGACGCGCCATGCCGGTGGCCGCCAGCCGCCGAGGCTGGGTGACGCCGATGCGCCCGGTTTTACCCGCTCCGGCCTCTAACACGATTTTAGGCAACTGGGTGGTTTTACCCGACCCCGTCGTGCCGCAGACAATCACCACCTGGTTTTCCTGAACGAGTTTTTTAATCTCATCCTTTTTTCCAGACACTGGAAGAATTTCGGGATAATCCAGCTTCAGCTCAACGGCCAGCCGCTTCTTTGCCCGTTCCAAGGATTGGAAATATTCCGACTGCAGTTTGGAAACGATTTTTTCAGCCGGCTGATTGTCATGAATCCGCTGACGCACCCGCCGCATCAGAGCATTCAAATGCCCGCGGTCCCGCAAAAGCACGCCATCCAGTGCCTGTTTTACCGTCTGTAATAATTCCTTTATTTCCGCCTGATTCATAAGAGCCGGACATAACGCCACAGGGCGCGGGGGAGTTCAAGGTTTTTGACCGCGAAGACACAAAGCACAGAAAGTTTATGAGTTTTCTACATCAACCGGTCAGGCTTGTTTTGATAAGCTTTGCTTTATGAGCAAATACATTGAATTGAATAGGGTATTCCATCCGATCCCCAAGGATTATTCATTTGATGAAAGCGCCTATGATTCTCCTTTTGCATGGTCGAGCAGAGAAGGAAAAACCTGGGATAGTCTTACTCCGCTATCGAGGGTTATCATTCTTGCCGAAGCAGGGGCGGGTAAGACCGAAGAAATTCAACAGACTACTCGCCGGCTTCGAAAAGAGGGCAAGGCTGCATTTTTTATTCGATTGGAGCATCTTGCCATAGATTTCGACGTTGCTTTCGAGGAAGGAGATCCCGAGCAGTTTTCTTCGTGGTTGGAGAACCAATTGATCGGGCAATATTTACGAGATCAACGCTCGCGCCTTGGGATCTTTTTACTTGTGAATACTAAAACTAAAAAATGGGAACATCCGGAAACTCGTAACTCGTTGGATTTCGCCGAACTCCTAACATGGCTTCGAAGTGAAAGCGAAGAAATGGTTGATAAAAATCAGCAGGTAGATCGTGTTGAAGTCATTGGCATTGATTTAACCAAGAGATGTGATTCTAGTCGTACGTTCAATCGTGGCCAAACTCACTAAAGGCGAGACGCTGTTTCTGGAGGCGTCGAGAAAGTTTCTGGGCATTTGAAGATTGAGGCAATGGGGCGAAAGATGTGCGCCTGTACGGAAAATGAAAAAGAGCGAATATAATCCAAAGCTGCGTCATCCTCCTTCGCCAGGGCTACGGCGGACAGGTCGACGGAGCATTCGGCTGAAGGGGCATGATTATGCCGGGGGCGGGTTGTATTTTGTGACGCTGTGCGCGCATCGGGAGTTTATTTCTGCGGGGAAGGGGTGTCCGTTTGGAGAAAATGGGCCCCCATTCGGGGCGACATGCGTGTCGCCTGTACGGGGAATTATTGCGGAAGAGTGGCGGCGGTGTGGCGAGGTGCGGGATGATGTTTTTCCGGGTGAATTTGTGGTGATGCCGGATCATTTCCATGGGTTGATCCGTATTGTAAAAGGGGCGACATGCGTGTCGCCCGTACAATCCGAATTGGGGCATGTCATCGGGGCGTTTAAAGCGGCGGTATCGCGGAGAATCCGTAGGGGCGACACGCCTGTCGCCCACACGCCTGTCGCCCCTGATATCCGCATTTGGCATCGGAATTATTATGAAATGATTGTGCGTTCGGCGGAGGCGGAGCAAAAGATTGCCGCGTATATCCGGATGAATCCGTGGAAGTGTGTGCAGGCGTTTGAAGGCGGATTTCGAGGGATCGGGAATCCGGCCCTTTGGAACGCGGAAAAACTGGGCGTGTTGTGCAGTCGCAATGCACCGCATATTGGGCATATCCCAAATGCGGAGGTCTATTTCGGAGGATGGCATTCCCCGAAAGAGAAGGAAATTCTCGCCTGGCTGCTGGGAAAGAAACGGCGGGTGATTGCATGTTTTGCCTGGGATATTGAATCGGCCGCGACGGCGGTGCCCGGATTGGCCGACGCCTTGGAGGAAAATCGGATGTTGATGTTGGAGATGCGCAATCGCGACGGGGATCTGGCGGCGGCAGAGCAACGGAATCGATTTGTGATTAAACATTCGGATACGCTGTTTGTGCCGTATACGACTCCGGGCGGTATGCTGGATAGACTTTTGAAGGAAACCCGGAAATCAAAGTAAGGCATCATCGAGGGTGTTGGTTCTGCACCGTGTTGCTGTTCCAATCCGATGCGCTTGGGGATTGTTGCCTTTGGCGGGATTCGTCATAAATACGTGATTATGAAAACAGGTTTACTTCTATTTTGTATGTATGCGACAGCAGTCGTTTCGTTCGGCCTCCGGAACCGGATGACGATTTTGTCCATTTGTCGGATGCCGATAAAATAGCGGTGGTTGAAATTTTGAAAGCGACGGTGCCGGAGCTTTCCAAGGATTGGAACTGAGTATGAAGAAAAAAATGACATGGGAAAAATTGCTGAATGCCAATCGACTTGGAAAACCGCAGGAGGTCGGGGCAACGAAGGAACGCTCGGGATTTCATCGCGATTATGACCGGATTGCATTCAGCCATCCGTTTCGACGGCTGAACGATAAAACGCAGGTGCATCCGCTTTCGCAGAACGATCATGTGCATTCCCGGCTGACGCACAGCCTGGAGGTTTCGATTGTCGGGCGCAGTTTGGGCATGGCCGTGGGCGATCGTATTTCCGGTCTGCCGGACGGAATCGGCCCGACGGATCTGGGGCAGATTCTGCAGGCGGCGTGTCTGATGCACGATCTGGGAAACCCGCCGTTTGGTCATGCGGGAGAGGATGCCATTCAAATGTGGTTTTCCAATCCCCGGAACGCGCATTTTTTCGAAGGGCTGACCCGGGAACAGCTTTTGGACTTCCAGTCTTTTGAGGGCAATGCCCAGGCCTTTCGTTTGGTGACGCATCTCGAACATAATCCGGGAAAGGGCGGCATGCAGCTGACCTATGCCACGCTTGCGGCGCTCATGAAATATCCGTGGACCAGCCCGCACGCCGGCCCGAAGAAAAAGTTCTGTGCGTTTCAGTCGGAAGAAGTGCTCCTGAAGGCGGTCGCCGAACAGACCGGCCTCATTCTGCAGGATAGCGGGCAGTACTGCCGGCATCCGCTGGCCTTTCTGGCCGAAGCGGCCGATGATATTTGCTACCGAATTATTGATCTGGAAGATGCTGCGGAAATCGGGTTGCTTCCGTTCGATACCGTTCGCGAAATTTTTGAGGACATTTCGAAAGCGGATGCGGATACTGCATTGAGTCAGAGAAATCAGCTTTCCTATCTGCGGGCCCGGGCCATCAATGCTTCAATACAGGCGGTGGCTCAGACCTTTATTAAACATGAATCGGCATTACTCGCAGGCGAGATTTCATTCAGCACGGATTTAATCAGTTTATGCCCGCCGGAAATGCAGCGCCCGCTCGATGCCGTCAAAAAGCTGGCGCAGGATCGCGTCTATACGGATCATCGCAAAATGGAACTGCAGATCGGGGGCTATGCATTGCTGGGTAATCTGCTGGAAATTTTCTGCACGGCATTGGTTGAGCGGCTTGCGAATGAAAAGGTTTCCTACAAAACGGAACAGGTGATGGCGTTGCTTAAGTTTGAGGCGCCGAACTACGGTGATGCTCTGTATCCATCGTTGCTTAAAGTGACCGACTATATCTCCGGCATGACCGATCAATATGCCTCTCGCATGGCCCGCCAATTGAGCGGCCTGGGGGAATGAGGGGTAGGGCGGGTTGTCTCAACCCGCCGCGCTTGAGGGGGGACTCTGTGGAACGGCTTTGCGTGTGCTGACCGTTGGGACAACGGTCCTACCCGAGGTAGGGCGTGGTGTCCCACCGCGCCGCTCGGCGGACCGGCTCTCGGGAATGGCTCTGCGTATGCGGACCGTTGGGACAACGGTCCCTACCTTGGGCCTTGCAAGAAACGTTGAATTTCACCATCTTGTTTTCATGCTACCTGATCGTAAAAAAAATTGCCGCATGGGATTCCTTTGTGGGTGAAGGACGGATCGGAATATTTTATTACCATTTGTGCGAAGCCCAAAGGAATGAATCAGCTTTGTCATGATGAAGTTGCATCGGTTTTAAACAGCGCATTTTTATTCTATCAAAATCGGGGCGATCTCTGGCGTCATCTTTTGCTGGTGATGCCGGATCATTTGCATACGATCATCAGTTTTAATCGGGAGATAGGTATGGAAAAGTCGATGCGTGAATTTAAGAAATTCACTGCTCGTACTACAGGCATTACATGGCAACGCGATTTTTTTTTGATCATCGTCTTCGTCGGGATGAATCCTATGTCGAGAAAGCGCATTATATTCGGATGAATCCAGTTCGTGCGGGATTGTGTTCGCTTCCGGAAGAGTGGCCATATGTGTGGGAGAATTGTCCATGGTAGGGCGGGTTGTCCCAACCCGCCGTTCGGCGAATTAGCTCGGCGTGTGTGCTGTGCGTGCGCGGACCGTTGGGACAACGGTCCCTACCTGACGAGGTTATTGAAACTCTTCGGGGATTCGGATGGTTTTTAAAAACCGCTGAGAATCAGCAATCATTTTTCCATCGCGGTAAAAGGCGCGGATAATTTCCAATGCCTGGAAACTTTCGTTTAGATTTTTTTCCAATGTTTGGAAGTCAGCGCGGTCGAGTTCTTCCAATGTTTGGATGTCGTCGATGGACGTTTCGCCGTCGGCGCCTTGGATGGCGTGGTAGAGCAGGGAACCGATGATTTTCAGGACGTCAGCGTGGAGTTCGTCGGGCTGATTGTAAAAATGGTCGTCGCAGAAATATTCGTAGCAAACAGAGGGCCTGCCTTTTTTTAGCGCGCAGCCGGTGGTGGTAAGGAATCCCTTTTCGGTATCGTATTCTTCGGTCTGCTGATGGATCAGTTTTAGGAATGGACTCTTGATGGCTTCGACGCACATGACGGCATCGCAGCAAATGCAGGAACACTGCGAACAGAGGGAGTTTCCTTTGCGGGCAATGAGGATGCGCACGGCGGCTTCGAGGTCGGTGTAGCGTTTAATGTAGGCTGAAAGTTGATCGTTCATTACAGGTAGAGGAATATCAGTACGGTTGTTTTTTGGCCACAAGAGAACGCAGAGAACTCACGGCCGAATTAATTGTTTCTTTGTGCTCTTTGAGCCTTCGTGTTGAATTCATGTTCGTTTTGTGGAAATTAAGTGAAAATGAAAATGGTTCGGAGCGGGGAAATAGTGAATATTCCCCAACGAATTTATGAGGAAATCCATTATGGCAGGCGGAAAGAAACCATTTAATAAGCGGGGCTCGGATTTCGGGCGAAGCAACCATCAGACGGCACGAAAGAATGCGCATGCGACGGGAACGAAACCTCTGATTAAAGATGAAACGGACCTGCCTGCATTGCTGGAAAAGGCTAAGAATCCGCTGGTTCTGATTCTTGACTGTATTCAGGATCCGCACAATCTGGGTGCATGTTTACGCTCGGCCAATGGCGCTGGGGTGGATGCCGTGATTATGCCGAAAGACCGGGCGGTCGGGGTGACGCAGACCGCGATTTCCATCAGTTGCGGCGGGGCGACGCATACCCCGATTTTTCGGGTAACCAATCTGGCTCGGACCATAGAGACGCTGAAAGACCACGGGCTGCGCATTGCGGGCACATCGGATCATAAAGGAACCGAGAATCTATACACTGCCGACCTTTCCGGTCCGCTGGCACTGGTAATGGGCTCGGAGGCGAAAGGGATGCGGGAGCTGACGCTGAAAAAATGCGACCTGCTGTTGGAAATTCCCATGGCCGGGTTTGTGGAGTGTCTGAATGTTTCCGTTGCGACAGGGGTTTGTCTTTTCGAAATCGTGCGCCGCCGCTCTGAATAGGGTCCAGCTTATATTGTTTCAGGCTTTCCAATCATTGGAAGGCGCTCGCAAAAACTATCCCAACCTTTGGATTGGTTGCATTTAGCAATCGGTTCTCAGGACATATATTGCTATAGCAGGCGCTCGTTTTTGAAAAAAGCAGATTAAAGAACAGGTTTTAAAGATATGATTTCAACATCAAATATTACGATGCGTTTTGGTCAGACCGCTCTTTTTGAGGATGTCTCGGTAAAGTTTACACCGGGCAATCGTTACGGTCTGATCGGTGCGAACGGGTCGGGTAAATCCACTTTCATGAAAATTCTGACCGGACAGCTGCAACAAAGCGAAGGTCAGGTCTCGATCGGGAATGACTGTTCGCTGGGGTATCTGCGTCAGGATCATTCCGAATTTGATGAGTATTCGATCATCGACACGGTTTACATGGGAAATCCCAAGCTCTGGGCGATTCACACCGAGCGCGAATATCTCTACAACAAAGACGAACTGACCGATGCCGAGAATGATCGTTGCGCTCATATTGAAGAAGAATTCGGTGAAGCTGGCGGGTATACCATGGAAGCGGAAGCGGCGACGCTGCTGGTCGGTCTTGGTTTTACCGAAGACCTGTTTAATCAGAACATGACGGTGCTGCAGGGTGGGTTCAAGTTGCGGGTGCTCTTGGCGCAGGTGCTGTTCGGTCAGCCGGATATTCTGCTGCTCGACGAACCGACCAACCACCTGGACATGGAATCCATCGAATGGCTGGTGGATCTGCTGACGCGCTATACCGGTACGCTGATCACGATTTCGCATGACCGCTTTTTCCTGAACCAGGTCTGCACCCACATTGCCGATTTGGACTTCCATGAAATCCGCATGTTCCCGGGCAACTACGACGACTTTACCATTGCCGCTCTTGAAGCACGGGAGCTGCAGGATAAGGCGAATAAGAAAGTGGAGAAGCAGGCAAACGATCTGAAGGCCTTCATATCCCGCTTTAGCTCCAATGCCTCAAAAGCAAAACAGGCGACCTCGCGCAAGAAACAGCTCGATAAACTGGAAGTAAAAAAGTTTAAAGCCAGCAGCCGCGTTTCGCCTTTCATCCGCTTCACACCGAAAAACCGGTTGGGCGATAAAGTCATCGAAGCCAAAGAGATTTCAAAGACCTATGATGAAACGCTGTTTAAAGATTTCTCCTGTGTGATCGGTCCGGAAGAACGGGTGGCGATTATCGGTAAGAACGGAATCGGCAAGACGACGCTGCTGAATATTCTCTGTAAGCAGCTCAAGAGTGATACCGGCAAGGTGACATTTGGCGAAACGGTTGAGCTCGGAATGTTCCCGCAGGAAACAACCAAGTTGCTGGACCCGAAAGCGACTGCACTCGAATGGCTGGGCAAGTTCGGGAATGGCGAATATACGGAGGTGGAACTGCGTTCGTTTATGGGGCGTATGCTCTTCCGCGGCGAAGATGTTATGAAAAAAATCGGTGTACTCAGTGGCGGCGAAAAGGCGCGGCTGATCATTTCTAAAATGACGATGGAAGGCGGCAACGTGCTCGCATTGGATGAGCCGACCAACCACCTGGATCTGGAATCGATCGAAGCGTTGAACTTCGGACTCTCCCTGTTTCCGAACACCCTGCTTTTCGTTTCACACGACCATCGGTTTATCGCAACGCTGGCGACGCGTATTCTGGAAATCACCGAGACCGGAATTATTGATTATCCGGGCACACTCGATGACTATGAAGCCATGAAACGCAGCAGGAAAAATAAATAGGCGGCATTGCGTAGAAGGGAGCTCTCTTTGAATGCAACGGTATCTTAAAACGTTTTATTTGTGGCTCGCACTTTTTTCTGTGTGCAATGTGGTTTCTCTGATTTCCGTGCAGATGGGGAAAGCGTTTTCGCTGGAACGGTGGTTTTTATATCCGGTTGCGTGGATTTTTCAACTGCCGCTCGTGTTTGCTGTTGCTTCAATTGATCATGCGGTGAACGGATGCTTTCGCCGACTTTCCTTAGAATTAAAAAAACCGGTGCGGTTTTTTCTGTGTCTGCTTTGTTCCTTTATTTTTATGGGAACCTACGCCGCATCGCAGGTGATGTATCAGCAGATTGAGATGTTTATTTCTCTCGATTCATTTCGAGCGGTATTGAGCAATCCCGGCCAGATCATTCCTGACATACAGCATGGGCTGGGCGGCGAGTTGCTGGTGATCGGGCTGCTGGCGATTCTGTTCAGCATTATTTACACGCGGCGTTATCACAGTCAGAAAGCTTCGCATTCTCCCACTGTTTTTGCCGTACTTTGTGCTGTGTTTCTGGCTTCCGGTGCCGGCGGGGTGGTCCTGGTTTATAAATCGGATAGCAACGTAGCCGATCGCATACGGCAGGATGTACTACCGACCACCTATTTGACTTTTTCCATAATCGACAGTTTGTTGCCAACCGCATCGCCTTCAGTCGATTTTCTGACGGGCTTGGTTTTTGAGCCGCAGATATCCATGGATGAGTTTATGGCGGGGTGTGAGATAAGGAATAGACCCGATGTATATCTGATCATGCTGGAGTCGATTTCATGGAATCATTACGGCTTCACGGGCTATGAACGGGAGGTGTCGCCTCATATTGATGCGCTGGCTGCCGAGAGCGTCGTTTTCCCGAAAAGCTATACCATTGCGAATCATTCCAGCTATGCCCAGACCGGAATACATGCCTCTATGTATCCGTTGCGCCAAACGAGACTCGATCAGTTTGAAAACGTCAATTATCCGAAAACGCTGCTGTTTGATGTGCTGTCCCATGCGGGGTATCGCACCGCCTTTTTCTCGGCGCAGAACGAGGATTGGCTGGGAATGAAAACCTTCATTCAGGCGAACACCGAGATGCAGCACTTTTTTCATTCCAAGACGCTGCTCGGAAATAATATTGGAATGGAGTCGAAGCTGGATGATGATGTCGTGCGGTACTATGCCGAAGACTACCTGAGTGCGTGTGAACCGGATCAGCCAGTATTTATGTACCTGAACCTGCAGGCCACTCATTTTCCCTATTCCATTCCGGAAGGGGTGGAAGAGCCGTTTCAGCCCTGTTCGACGGATGACTTTGCTTTCAACTACACGGAATATGACCTCGAGAACCTGGATCGGGTCATCAATAAATTTGATAACGCACTTCGGTATGTAGACGACCAGGTCGGCGCGTTTATCAATTATTTAAAATCCATAGATCGATATGAAAACAGCCTGATCATTTTGACCTCAGATCATGGTGAAGCCTTCTACCAACACGGACTTCCAACCCATGGAACATCGTTGTTTGAAGATCAGGTCCGGACCGCCACGCTGTTTAAGCTTCCGAACAGTGAACGGAGAGAAGTTCGGAACGATCCGATTTCGCTGATTGATCTCAACCCGACGGTGTTGGAAGTTTTGGGGCTGCCGAATCATCCGAACTTTCAGGGGCAGCAGATTCTGAATAAACCCCGCACCAGCCCGATATATATGATGTCGCACAGTCTGGTGAAGTCGCATGGGCTGGTGGATTATCCGTGGAAATATTTCACGAGTGAGCGGGATGGGGAACAGCTGCTGAACCTGGAAATCGATCCCGATGAGCAGACGGATCTTTCGGCGGACTATCCGGAAATGCTCGAAGTTATGAAGAATAAACTTCAGGTGTATCAACTGCGCCAGCTCTACTACTACAACGTCTTGCCGCAGCGGGAACGCGATCAGTCTTACCCTCCGCAGCATTAGTCTCTTTCATTCAGTTTCCATTCATTTTACGTTCCTTTTGAGCCATCCTTAATCTGTTTCAATAGGATTGGAAAGGATTCGATGGAGATGATCCGTTGCCATATTTCCTGCTGCGAAACCACACCAGGAGTGCTTGATGCGTATCAGGCTGGATGAAGCAGGCAACCTCGCGAGTATACGCTTTATGAAGACAACTGAGTCTGCTTAACTTCATCCAATCCAAAATCAAGGGAGTTTAGATGATCAAACATATCGTAATGTGGAAATTTAAAGACGGTGTTGCTGAAGCCGATAAGCAGGAAGTCAAACGCCAGCTGGAAGCGCTCAAGGAGATTGTTCCGGAAGCCATCGAGATTGAAGTTGGTCTGGATGTCCTTAAAAGCGACCAGTCGCTGGATATGGTACTTAACTCCAAGTTCCAATCATTGGAAGATTTGAAAACCTATGCAGCGCATCCCGAACACGTCAAAGTGGGAACATTCCTAAAGACCCTCGTTTGTGAACGTGTTGCCGTTGATTACGAAGTCTGATGCCTAAGAGCAACATAGTGCTGATCGGCATGCCGGCCAGCGGGAAAAGCACGCTCGGCGTTCAGCTGGCGAAGTGGTTGTCGATGGGTTTTATGGATACCGATCTGCTGGTGCAGGCGCGTGCGGGAATATCCATGCAGGCCTATCAGAATGCCCATGGGCTGGATGCCTACCAAACCCTCGAATGCGATACGGTGAAATCAGTCGTCTGCGAAAACTGTGTGATCGCTACCGGCGGCAGTGCCGTCTATTGCGAAGGCGCGATGCAGCACTTGAGGTCGATGGCCAGGATTATATTCCTCGACGTGCCCCTCGATGAAATCAAACGCCGTATCGGCGACACCTCGCAACGCGGCGTCGTCATCAAACCGGGCATGACCCTCGACGATCTTTTCGAAGAACGCCGGCCGCTTTATCTGCAGCATGCGGATGAGGTCATCGATTGTTTCGGCAAGACACCGGACGAATTGCTGGCCGAGATTCGGTGTTTATCGTAGACACGTGCTTCCTGCGGGGTAATCCGTTCTTCTGCGAAAATACAGTTCAGCCCTTCAATAAATCTCCGATACGAATAACTATCCAAGCGCGTCGCGGAGTGTCAGCGTTTTTATGGCGGCATCATCCAGTGCTGAATAAAGCTTGAAGAGAAACGTAATCACGTGATTCCAATCTGAAACTTCAATTCCCGAGATCTCGCCATCCGTAATCAGGATCGCCTCAGAAAGCTTTATTTCATCGAGAGCTGTTCGTGGAACAGGAGGAGGGGGTTCTATTACCGACTGCGCCTTTGAAACAAAGTCTACAATTTTATGGCTGCCTGCCTCTGATATAATCCGAAGCGTTTTTTTATGCGAACAATGAGCCAGTTGCTCAATGGTATTGATGCCGAAGTCACTCAGTATAGAGGCCCATGAATCACCGACCCCCTGAATGGTTTTACAAGGAAGGCGCGCCAATACGGGGTTTGGTGTATGAAAGGTATCAGAATTATCAATGCCCTTCATATTTTTGCCGAACCATAGCTCTGCAAGCCAGGGAGTGCCAGCCGGCATGGCATAGCCATTATCTATTTCGTTTACGGTTTTTGATCCGCAACAGATCCGGACGGTCTGCAATTCCAGCGCCGCAGGCAGTTCATCAATGGACATCATCTGCTGGATTGCAGCAGCCGTTTCGGCGTAGATCAGTTCTGAGAAACCCCGAATGCTATCTGTAACTGGAATTGAATCGGCCATTAAATTACAGTTCTGAATTCAATTTCAACTTCGCCGAGAATACTGGTGGTCGATGATGAAACTGAGGTGCTGTCTGCCTGCTTAACTTTAAATTTCACTCCGGGCAGAATTAAACTGCTTCTGTTTGTTCCCAGGCGATTTAACAGTGCGAGTTTACTCGTGTTAAAAGCTTCTATTTGAGGCAGTCGGGCCATTGAAACTGCTGGGCGAACGACCGTTGGAGTTGGCGGTTGCACCTCCTCTTCCTCCTCGGTTAAATCAAAGGTAACTTTTGAAACGATTTTACCGCGGTCCACCACAATTTTAGGAATACCTGAATTCAGCATGTTTTGTAATACTGTTTGCTGTTCAACAGCAAGTCGTTCACGAATGCCGTCAAAGACCAAATCTGAACCGTCTTCGGTCAGCATAAATGTCCTGCCGCTTTTCGTGAAATGAACCTCTTCTTTCAGTTCAACTCCCAGTGCTTTGAAAAACGCAGGCAACTCCATCTGATTATTGGTTGGAGGAAGATATGCGGAACCCTTTTGAGCAGGATTCTCATTTTCTTCCGATCCGAATAATTGAAATGCGGCCTCCTCAACCTGGTCCGATGTAATATACATCTCGGAGAATTCAGAAATGTTCAGATCGGCCGCCATTTCCAAATCACTGTGTCGGCGTATTTGATCTTCCAATGAGGACGAAACCGCTTCGAACGTCTCGGAAATGAGCCCGGCGACAAATTCCGCCAGACCCAAATCGGCTAATTTTTTTTCACTCACGGTTTAGTCGCTTTCCGGAAGAGGCAGGTAGTCCGTTTTAAAGTTCAGCTTAACACCACCGAAAATATTAATATTAGTGCCGGAGGAAGCGTTGGCGCTTGTGCTCGCAGTTTTTACACTCAGAGCTGTATTTCGGGAAGAACTGATTGAAGGACCGGAAAACAGGGAGCTGAACAGCCCGCTGGCACCTGTTTTTCGTCGAGTCGATGAGGTTCTGTTATAGCTGGATGTTTTGCGGGTATAAGACCTGCGATCCCACGCGGAGAAATGCAGACGGGTTTCCAGTACGCCATTTTCGATAACCAATCGTAAGAGTCCCTGTTTAATTACGTTCTGGATGAGGTTGTATTTATTTGCAGCAAGCCTGATGGCAACTGCATCCAGGATGGTATTAAGTTTGGAGGGCGTGAGTTTTTCTGCCGCCACAGTTGTATCAGCTACTCCGGCTTCAGCTGGCAGTTTAAGTTTATCGGTCAAGCGGGACGCTTCTGCGGCTGTCAATGTTGAATCTTTGTATACGCGGGTGGTTTCACCTTCGGCATCGGTCTCCAGCGCCGGAAGAACTTCTTCCAGAAAACGAAGAACTTCATCGCCGGTAATGTCGTCTTTTGTTTCGTTGATGTAGTCCTTGAGGATTTTTGCAGATTGCTCAAGCATTTCGGTGTAGGCCTCCATTTGGCGGATGTTGGCTGAAATGAGCGCATCAAAGGTAGAACCGATGAGGCTTGCTGTGAATTCCGGGAATCCGATTTCATCTAATCGACTGGCATTACTAATTGCTGACATAGTGTTCTCCTTTACTCAGGGTTTCATGTGAACATCTATGATGAGGATTTATATAGGGCTCGCAAGAAAAGATATTATGAATTCAATATCATATAAAATATGACACAAAGTGTAGAAGTTAACGCGTATTAGTAGAAATATTATTGTTCTTTGATCCATGATATAATGGAGCGAAAATATTAAACATGCAGTGGTTCGAAATCTAAAGAGAATGTTTGCGAGGCATATACGAAATGGGCAATTGCTGGCCGAGATTCGTGAGGGGTTGAAGTAGTTCAGTCGTTTCTATCGATACGTTGTACGTCGATATTTTGTGAAAGAATTGGCACGGGGGGACCAAACTGGTTGTAGACGGCAACATCCGCCGCATCGCGGCCATAACCGATGGCGACGTATCCCCCTGTGAGTTGAAGCTGTGTTGCATCAAAGGTATACCAGCGGTCGGCCACATAGGCTTCGAACCAGGCGTGCAAGGCCATGGGCTGAAGTCCGTGCAGATAGCCCACCACCATGCGTGCGGGAATACTGAGACTCCGGCATAAGGTAATGCCGAGATGTGCAAAATCCCTGCACACCCCCCATCCCCGGTCATTAATTTCACAGGCAGAAAGATAGCTGTCGCAACCGAAGGGCTCAAATCGGATCGTATTGCGCATCCAGTTTTCAATGGCTTTCACCTGGTCGTAGCCGGGTAAAAAACCGGCAGTGATTTCCGAGGCCATCTGGCCAAAGCGTTCCGATTCGCAGTAGCGACTGGGCAGAAGATAACTTAATACCGCGTCCGGCAACGCCGAAACCTCGACAAACGGAGCTCCCGGCGCCTGATCAATATCGTCATCCGTTTTCACTTCCGCTGACGTGTGCACCGCGAAAGTTCCGGACGGGGCAATCAGCCGTTGGCAGAGATTACCGTAGATATCGGTGAATTCAAACGCCGGCACACTGGGTACCATTTTGTATTCCTCGCGAGCGATCCACTGCTGTGCACCGCTGCGCGGGCGCAGCATCAGTACAAACGGAGTGGGCACCGAGATATCAAAAACCAGATCGCAATTAGTTTTGAGCCACATAGCTAAAGCCACCAATATTGTTGCGACTGTTGTTGCTGCTGTTGATTCTGACTCTGCAGTTGCTGACGATTTTGCTGCGCACGGATAATTTCGCTTTCAGGAATCATGTCGACCTGTGCGTGAACGGTATGCTTGCCTCCGCCGAGCAGAACGCCTTTGGCGGGGCTGACATCCTGGTAGTCGCGTCCCCAGCCGAGCGTGATATATTGCTCGTCGGCGATCTGATTATTGGTGGGATCGAGTTCGAGCCAGCCCGCCTGTGGGCAATAGACCGACACCCAGGCGTGCGAGGCATCGGCCCCGGCAAGCCGTGCCTGACCGGGTGGGGGGACGGTTTGGATGTAGCCGCTCATATAGCGAGCCGCGATGCCCACGCTGCGGAGGCAGGAAACCATTAGATGTGCAAAATCCTGACAGACGCCGCGCCGGTTCTGCAGCACCTCTGTTACCGGGGTGGCCACGGTGGTGGCCTTGGGATCGAAGGTGAAGTCAGTATCGATACGGGTCATCAGTTCCATGGCAACGGCATGAATGGTCATTCCCGGTCGGCATGAGGGAAGGGCATAGGTGCGGGCTTCTTCCAGGGGTTTCGCATAGAGCGAGGCGAAGCTGTATTGATAGGCGTCGAGTCCCAGTGGCGTGGTGTCCGTTCGCATGGTCTGCCGCGCAGACTCCCATGGAATGCCAGATCCGGACGCTGGAGGCCGCGGAAATATTTCGATAATGGATTTGGTCAGCACCTTCATGGCATCGTGTGGAGACTGGATCATGAAAAACGTGGCCGTGTTTCCAAAATAATCGAGACGTTCGGTCTGTACAACCGGATTCGGTTCGATGTCGATCTCGAAGGTTCTTACCTTTTGCCAGGGCAGTTCTCGAGGCTTTAGATGCAGCGTGTTGTAAACAAACGTCACTGGCTGCGTATAGCGGAACGAGGTGAGGTGGCGGAGATGATAAATCACTCGTCCTCTCCGTTCCAACTTTCGGACCCGTAGGCCGATGCCAGCTTGCTGGTGGCATCCACGTGCGCCAGATAGCGATGTGTGATCAGGTTGCTGAGTTCCTGAACGCTGTCTATGACTTCCGAGAGCAGGGTGTGCAAGGTTGCACGGCGTCCTTTCGTATCAACTTGAGCAAGCTGGTTTAGATCGCAGTTTTGAATGTGCAATACAAGTTCGTCTGCCAGTGTTTGCTCCGGCAGCCGCCCGCGCCCATGTAGCTCCGACAGCGCGTGCACATGCCGGCTGATCAACACCAGCTGGTAGGCAATACTACGTGGATTTGAATCGTCGCAGAGCAGCAGGTCGAGCAGCGGCAGAGGAACCACGCGGCTTTGATAGCGTGAGCGGTAGGTCATGGCGCTGTTGGCTACTTCAAGAATGGCATCCAGTACAGGAGGCTCGAACGAAGACGGCTTGACCAATAGCTCCTGAAGCAGTTGCGCACTCATGACAGCCCGTTCCATTCGGAACCCCATATCCATGAACCGCCATCCATAGCCGTGGGTCATGCTTTCTGAACTCAGCCCGGAAAAGGCCGCGAGCGGCATCAGCAACCGGTCGAGCATATCGAGCGCATCGAACAGATCTCCGCTGCTGGGGGTGGATTGCAATTCGCCTTGCATGCGATCGAGAATATGCCAGGTATCAATGCTGATTCGTTCGCGCACAGTGGAGCCGATGCTGCAGGCGCTGATGAGTGCATTATGCAAATTTCCAGGAAGAGCGCGGTCAAAGATCATATTGAAGATCAGAGTTTTGGTCTCCGCGGCCTGTTTGATCGGATCGGTAATTGGATTTGCACCGGGTTCAGCGGTGGTCATTTCAGAAAGCGTGTGCAAAAGCACTGCTAATTCGGGTGTCCCGTCGGGTTGGGTTTCTTCGGTGAGCCTCCTGAGTATGGTTCGCAGCAGGCGGGCGTCCATGTCGGCACGTTGGACATAGCGGCCCAGCCAAAAGAGGTTATCAGCAACGCGACTTGAGAGATTGGCATCGCTGCGCGACGGTTCTATTTCATCTTCAACGGCCGGAAGCAGTGTAACGTGCCTGACCGCTCCGCGCGCTTTCAGCCAGGCATCTTTGGAGCCGCCGCCGCTTTCCATACTGACGATCGGCGAATCTGCTTGGGGCGACGTACGAACCAGACCGCCCGGCATCACTTCCCAACCATCACGGGTGGCGACAATGAAGGCCCGCAGCATGGTATTGCGCGAAACGAGTTGCGAATCCTGCCAGCAGGGGGAGGACGACAGAGAGATGCTCTCCTGCGCAATGAACTGTTCCGGTTCTGCTTTGATCCGGTCAGCAAGGGCCGTACGGTCGGCCGGGGAAAGGGACTGAACGAGGACCGCTTTTTCTCGTTGGTCGGAAAAGGCGCGCTTAATGACCCATCGGTCGAACTGATCCAGCACCTGCTTACACTCTTTTTCCTGGCCGCACCATAGAGTCGGCAGGGTGGCTAATTTGGGTTCTTCCCCGGTCAGGTTCCGGCAGAGAGTCGGGAAGAACGGCAGCAGGGCGGGGGTTTCGGCCAGCCCGCTACCGAGAGCATTGGCGATGGCCACTTCGCCGTCGATGGCGGCTTGAACAAGACCGGGAATTCCCAAAAGGGAATCGCCGGCCAGCTCGAGCGGATCGCAGAGCGAGTCAGCCTGCCGGCGCAGGATGACATCCACTTTGCGCAGTCCGGACAGGGTTTTTCGAAAGACCTCGCTGCCGCGAACCGTCAGGTCGTTTCCGAGCACGAGCGGGTAGCCGAGATAGCGGGCAATGTAGGCGTGTTCAAAATAGCTGGAGCTGTGAGAGCCGGGCGTCAGTACCACAATATGCGGACTCAACGTCCGACCGGCGGCCAGTCCTTCCAGCGTATTACGCAACGTGGCAAAAAAAGAGGCCAACCGTTCCACTCCGCAAACGCGGTACATCGTCGGGAAGGTACGGGACATCATCAATCGGTTTTCCAGTGCGTAGCCTGCTCCGGGCGGCGTCTGCGAAAGGTCTTTCACCACGCTCCATTTTCCGGAAGGCGTGCGGGCGAGATCGACGGCGTGCAATGTGAGGTATTGTCCGTTTGGCGGTGTAAACTGGCAGCAGGGCCGCAGGAAATTCGGGTTGGCATACAGCAGTTCACTGGGCAGTACATTGTTTTTCAGAAGCTTTTGTTCCGAATAGAGGTCCGCCATTGTCAGGTTAAGTACCTTCATACGCTGGATTAACCCCGCCGAAAGCGCTTCCCATTCGTCGGGGTCAATCATCAGCGGAACCGGATCAAGCATCCATGGATGGCTGCTGCCCTGCTCATCGTCATAGACGTTGTAGGTTACACCGTTTTCTCGGATCATACGCTGCGTACGCAACCAGCGGGCGTCGATATTCCGCGCTCCGTACTCTTCCAGTTGGCGCAGCATCGGCTGCCAATGGGGGCGAATGGTTCCGTCGGGAGCCAGCATTTCAGGGTATGCGCCCGGAAGTGGCCGAAAAGAATCGGTCATTGCACTCATGGTTGGGCGATTCCCCTAAAGGCGTCGAAGGTCGAGCGTGACGGGCATTTCCGCATTACGCGGGATGCGGCGCATCTGGAACGGTCCGGGCGTATGGCCCAGCGTCCGGAAGCGCTCGGCGCGTCTGGTTTCTGCTTCAAGTGCGTTGACAGGGAAAATCTCATGGCTCCTTCCGCCGGGGTGGCTGACGTAATAGGTACAGCCTCCAACAGCGCGCGCATTCTGCCTGTCTACCAAATCAAATACAAGCGGCGCATGCACCGGAATCGTAGGGTGCAGGCAGCTCGGCGGCTGCCAGGCACGATAGCGCACGCCGGCCACATAAACGCCGGGCTGATCGGTTGCCGTAAGTGGAACTTCAATACCGTTCACTGCAATCGCGTGTTTCTGTTCGTACAACCCGGTCACCTTCACCTGCAGGCGTTCGAGCGAGGAATCGACATAACGTGCGGTTCCGCCGCCGCCAGCCTCTTCGCCAAGTACGAGCCAGGGTTCGATGGCCTGGCGCAGCTCAATCGTAACACCATCAACCGTAACGGTTCCAATGACTGGAAAACGGAATTCGAAGTGGGTGGCGAACCATTCCTGTCGGAACGGGAAGTTGGCATCGTTGAGCCGATCAATCACGTTGGCAAAATCCTGCTGAACATAGTGTGGCAGCATAAAACGGTCGTGCAGATGCGTCAGCCAGCGCGTCAGCGGCTCGTCGTAGGGATTTTCCCAGAAGTCGACAATCAAGGCCCGCAGCAGCAGCTGCTGGGTCAGGCTCATGCGGGCATGCGGCGGCATTTCAAAGCCGCGGAATTCAACGAGTCCGAGCCGGCCGGTGGCACTGTCGGGCGAATACATCTTATCGATACAGAACTCGGCGCGGTGCGTGTTGCCGGTCAGGTCGGTCAGCAAATGCCGGAAAACGCGGTCGACCAGCCACGGCGGAATCGACGGATCTTTCGAGTTTGGAATCTGACGGAATGCCAGTTCCATTTCATAGGCTGCATCCGGACGGCCTTCATCGACGCGTGGCGCCTGCGAAGTCGGGCCGATAAACAACCCGCTGAACAGATAGCTCAGCGAGGGATGGTTCATCCAATAGCCTATCAACGATTTAAGCAGATCGGGCCGGCGCAGGAAGGGGGAGTCGGCCGGCGTTGCTCCGCCGACCACCACATGGTTACCACCGCCGGTGCCGGTGTGGCGGCCGTCGAGCTGGAACTTATCGGTGCGTAGCAGCCACTCGCGTGCTTCGTCGTAGAGCACAGAGGTATTGTTAATCATCTCGCGCCAGGAATAGGCGGGCTGAATGTTGACCTCAATCACGCCCGGGTCCGGCGTGACCTTCATGTATTCAATACGCGGATCGTGCGGGGGTTCATAGCCTTCAATAAGCACAGGCGTGCCGGTGATTTCGGCGGCGTGTTCGACCGCAGCGACGAGATCGAGATAGTCTTCGATTTTTTCGCACGGCGGGAAGAACGCATAAAGACGCCCTTCACGACATTCCACGCACATGGCGGTGCGAACCACCCACGGGGCCGATTCTCCTAATTGCGGCAGCTGATCGGACGTTTGCTCGTTATCTTCAAAGATACCGGTATCGCGCGGGGCGTCGCCACGATTTTGCGGAACCACAATCGCGCGGCGGCTCGGCAGCGGCGGATGGTAGGCCGAAGGATCGGATGTGCCCATCACGGGGCGATCTTCCTTTTTCGCCCAGGGCAGGCTTTCGAGCGGCAGACGGAGTCCGAGCGGGGAGTCGCCGGGCACGAGATAGAGCTGTTTGCCGCGCAGCATCCAGAGTCCGCTCTGCCAGTTGGAGCCGGTGCGTTCGAGCGGCAGGACATATCCGACGGGAGTATTGAGCCCGCGGTTGAACACTTTGAGCAGCTGCTCGCGCTCCTGCGGATCATCCAACTTGCTGTCTAGCGGGCTGACGTTGATCGGCAGTTCACGTTCGCGCAGCGAAAATTTAACCGGGTCTTCGAAAGCGGGGTTGATGTAGTCGCGGTTGACGCCGAGCTGGCGGGTCAGTTCCTCCGTCAGCGCAAGCGCATCTTTGTAGGTGTGGCCGTACTCCTCGTTTTCACTGCCGATGAGTTTATCGTTGGTCCAGATTGGAAGACCGTCTTTTCGCCAGTATAGGCCGAGTGCCCAGCGGGGGAGCGGTTCGCCCGGATACCATTTTCCCTGACCGAAATGGAGCAATCCCTTTGGGCCGAAACGAGCACGCAGGCGGCGGATCAGTTTTTCGGAAAGCGGTTTTTTGGTGGGGCCGACGGCTCCGGTGTTCCACTCTTCACCTTCGAGATCGGTGCCGGAGATGAAGGTTGGTTCGCCGCCCATACTCAGGCGGACATCGCCTTTAACCAAGCGTTGGTCAACCGCATCGCCGAGTTCGACAACGGCCTGCCATTGGCCATCGGTGTAGGGCTTTGTGACCCGCGGATCTTCGTGAATACGGGTGACCGACATTTCAACATTAAATTCGGTTTCGCATTCGGTGATGCCACCTTCGAGCGGCGATGCGCCTTTGGCATCGGCCGAGGTGGCGAGCGGAATGTGGCCTTCACCGCAGAAGAGGCCGCTGGTGGCATCGAGCCCGACCCATCCGGCTCCGGGAAGATAGACCTCGCACCAGGCGTGCAGGTCGCAGACATCTTCAGTAACACCGGCGGGTGCGTTGGGGTCGACCGGCTTTTCATCGGCAGCGAGCTGGATGGAATAGCCGGACACAAAGCGGGCCGCAAGGCCGAGACGACGGAATAAATTAACCAGCAACCACGCAAAGTCGCGGCAACTGCCTTTGCCTTCTTTGAGCGTGCGCTCCGGGGTGTAGATGCCCGGGTCCATTCGCAGGGTATATTCGAGGCTGGCGTTCACCTTTTCATTCACCATAGCCAGAAATTCAATGCTACGGATTTCTGTCAGGTCAATCGATTCAAGGAATTCCTGAAAGCGCGGGGTCAGCCGTTGTTTTGCAAAATAAGAGCGGAGTTCGCGGCGAAGTTTATAGTTGTATTCAAAGGGGTAGGTCTCGGCATCCTCTTCGAGGAAAAAGTCGAACGGGTTGATCGGCTTGAGGTCGGCAACCAGATCGACCTCCATACTGAACATGCGCGTCGGTTCATTGACCAACAGGCGGGCAAGATAGTTGTTCTGCGGGTCCTGCTGCCAGTTGAGGAAGTGGTCTTCCGGTTCGATCTGCAACGAATAGCTGACGATCGGGGTGCGGCAGTGCGGTGTGGGACGAAGACGAATGATTTGCGGTCCGAGTTCGGCAAGCCGATCGTAGAAATATTCGGTTTTATGGTGAAGGGCAATGCGAATGGCCATGAGGTCATGCTCCAGTAGAAAGTGCGGGGTCGGGATTAAAATGATCGAAGATGGCTGAGTTGATATTATTCATCGCGAGCTGCAGGTCCTCGATGAATTCATTCAACCCTGTTTCTATAATGTCGGAACCGCTCAGAGACTCAAGTTTTTTACAGAGCGATGCCAGCTGTTTATGGGGTTCTCCCTGCTCACCATCGGTTATCAGGTTGAGGCTCTGCTGTGCGGACTGGAGGCAGAACAGGATTGCTCGGGGGAACGCCGGGTTGAGTACGATCATGTGGATAACATTGTCCCGCTGGATCAGTCCGTGCGTACGATGGTAGGCCTCGCGGGCGTCGAGCGAGAGCAGCAGGGCCAGCCATTGCATATCGTCGATGGACGTTTCCAGATCGGTGATCTGCGGATGGATGTAGAAATATTTAACGTGGAGCAGGCGCGAGGTCTTGTCGGCCCGTTCCATGAATTCCCCCAGTCGCCAGAAATGGTAGCCACGACCGCGTTCAATGATTTCGGAAAACATACCGGAAATCATCATGCATTCCCGCTTAACCTCGCGGCAGAGCTCGAGGATCTGGCTATGGAAAAAATCTTTTCGACGGGCGGCATCGGGAACCAGTTTCCCCAGCGCATTGATGGCTTCGAAAAGCTCGGCCGGCATATTTTCGCGCAGTCCCATTGCATTTTCCCGTGCGGCCCGCAGGCAGCTTGCAATGGAGTTGATATATTCCGGGTTGAACATCAGGAAATGCATCACATTCTCTGCGGTCGGTTCACCGCACCGCGCTTCAAAAATCTTGATGTCACCGGTAATTTCAATCAGCGGGCGCCATTGCTCCTGTCCTCCTTGCTGGAGGTCGAGGTTCAGGTGGTAACTCACTTCGAGGAAGCGGGCGGTATTGGCCGCGCGTTCAATATAGCGGCTCATCCACATGATCTGGTCTGCAACACGGCTTAACATTAGATTTTCTCCAGTTCGTGTGAACGATCAACGACCCAGGTGTCTTTCGTGCCGCCGCCCTGCGACGAGTTGACCACCAGAGATCCTTTTTTCAGTGCGACACGCGTCAGGCCGCCGGGCAGCACATACGAATCGTCTCCACTATGCAGAATGTAGGGGCGCAGATCGAGATGGCGGCCCTCAAAGTGACTGTCCACCATAACCGGCGCGCGTGAGAGCGACAGGGTGGGCTGCGAAATATAGTTTCTTGGATTTGCGCGCAGTACCTTAGCAAACTCCTCCCGTTCTTTTTTGGTGGATGCCGGGCCGATCAGCATGCCGTAGCCTCCGGATTCACTGGCGGGTTTAACCACCAGTTTATCAAGGTTGTCGAGCGTGTACTCCAAGGCTTCTTCGTCGATGCAGAGATGGGTCGGCACATTGGGTAGCAGGGGCTCTTCACCGAGATAATATTTAATCATGTCCGGCACAAAGGCGTAGACCACCTTATCGTCGGCCACGCCGGTTCCCGGAGCATTGGCGAGCGTGAGGTGCCCGTCGCGGAAGGCCTTCATCATACCCTTGCAACCCAGGGTGGAGTCGGCCCGGAACACTTCGGGATCCAGAAATTCGTCGTCGACCCGGCGGTAGATCACATCGATGCGCTGCAGTCCGTCAACGGTCCGTGCGCAGACATATTTTCCGTCGTAGACCAGATCGCGGCCTTCCACGAGCTGGGCCCCCATTTGGCGGGCCAGGAAGGTGTGTTCAAAATAAGCCGAGTTGTAGACGCCCGGCGTGAGCACCGCCACGTTCGGCTTTTCAATGCCCTCCGGCGCGAGCTTGTGCAGCATTTTCATGAATTGAATCGGATAGTCGACCACCCGCCGTACGCCGCTCTTGTGGAAGACTTCGGGGAAGTTACGTTTCATCAGCGTGCGGTCGAGCAAAACATAGGAAACGCCCGATGGTACGCGCAGGTTGTCTTCGAGCACAAAGAAGGTGCCGTTTTCATCGCGGACGAGATCAGTTCCGGTCACATGGGCCCAGACGCCGCCGGGCGGGTTCAGATCCTGACACTGCGGGAGATAGCCTTTGGAGGAGGTGAATAACCATTCGGGTACAACGCCATCCTTGATGATTTTGCGCTTGTGGTAGATGTCGTCTATGAAATGATTAACGGCCTTGATCCGTTGCTTCAATCCGGCTTCAACCGGGTCCCACTCCTGCCCGTCAATAATACGCGGGACAATGTCGAACGGGATGGCGCGTTCGGTGCCTTCGTTCGACCCATAGACATTAAACGTAATGCCCATGCTCAGCATGGCGCGTTCGCTGGCTTCCTGACGCCGGCGCAGATCGCCCTTCGGCAGTTTTTCGATTGCTTCCACAAGCAACCGCGCGCAGTCACGCGCCTGTCCCTGGTTATCGAATAGCTCATCGAAAAACCCGCCGGTATCATATCCCTCAAAAGTCATAACATCCTCTCATGCCTGTTTTCTCATTATAATGCACCTACTATGCCATTCGGGGTCGTTCGGCGAGTTCTTAATGCCGGAAATAATTGTAAATAATACGGGCTGAACAAGCAAAGAAAATGAGAGCAGAAATCGCCCTTTGCCCGGAGGTTTACGAGATGTTACAAATATGAGTTAATAAATTTTTTATTTACAAATATGAAATCAAAGTTGCGAGCAACCAGCAGCAGGAAAGATCTAGGACTGGGTGGTCCTGCTATTTCCCCGTCGCTCGCGCCAGTTCGGTGCGGGAGCGAACGTGACCACCCGGAAAATCTGTTCCAGATGCTTGGCAATCGTCCGTGGAGAAATCGCAAGAGCATCGGCAATTTCCACGTTGGTTTTTCCGGTGGCCACCAGCTCGACCACCTCGAGCTGGCGGCGGGTCAGCGCCTGAATGGCGGTCTGCATGGCGGAAAGTTCCTGCGCCAGTTGTTCCGTCTCTATTTGCGCGGTCTGGAGTTCCTTAAGTTGTTTTTCGAGCGCGCGGATGCGCTTCCAGTTTTTCCAGGCAATGTTGGCCTGCGGCTGGATCATCGAAAGCATCAGGAGATCCCGCTCCGTGTAGGCAGTGTCGCGGGAATAGCTCAATGCAATCAGTTCCTTCCGGTCGCCCACGCCGATCCATGCCTGATCCTCAATATCCGCCGGGCGGTAGACTTCGTTATACAGTTCCGTCATTCGGTACTCCACCGGGCTGAGTTCCGTTAACAACGTACCGACAGGCTGATTGGATGCACAATAGCGCTGAATCCCGGGATGCTGGTGCATGTAGCGGATGAATCCTTTAAAGGATTGGTCAGGAAGGCTTTGATTAATCGCCTGCTTTAACACTAAGGGCGATAATAAGAAATGAATGCTCATGAAGTGAATGCTCGGAAGAGCCTGACTGAGCACTACATACAGATGATTGCTGAACGGTTCCGCCGAGCAGGTGCAGTGCAACCGCTCGCAGATTTTCGACACCCGCCTTAACTCCGCTGTATTGATGCTGTTTAAGCTCATCGACTGAGATTCCTTCGAGATACGCAAAATCACGTATAGACATATAACCTATTATTTTTTGAATTTGAACCTGAATTAAAAATGAATATGGAAAAGGAGGGATTGTGCTTAAAAAAATCTATTTGATGGGATGCGCGCTGTTAATGGCTTCGCCGGTTTTTGCGGCGAATAACTGCTTAACGTTTGATGGTGTGGACGACTGGGTCAATACGGTGAGTGCGGGCGGGATTCCGCTCGCAGGCGATTTTACGGTGGAATGCTGGGCGAAGTGCGAAACCAATTCGGGGGCCTATACCGAAATTCTGTCGCAGGGCTCAGTGGGTAATGCATTAGTGCCAAGTCTCGCTCGGTTGGATTCTCGGAAAGAATCGCGGCACGGGAATCGCGTTTCCTTTCGGCGACTGGCATCACTTTGCGGTCGTTAGAAGTTCGACCGACACCCTGATTTATGTCGATGGCGTGCAACGCGCTTCACTGGGCTTGGCGATTCCGAACCCGGCCTGCGACACACCGCTGCGGTTGGGATGTCAGTATCTACGATTTCAGCGGGAATGGATATAACGGAAACCTGAGAGATATGGATGTCTCTAATTGCTGGGAAACCGTGATTGCGATCGATATTAATGAGTTAAACGAGACGGTGGATTGGACGACGGACTCGTTTTCGTTGAGCGGAACCAACAGTCCAAACGTGACCCGCCTGTGGTGGACGAATGCCGCCAATGCAGCGAGTGGATAAATTCCGGTTTCCAATTTCACCTTTCAGGTCGCCGCCATTCCGCTCTCAAACGGCACCAACCTCATTTCCATGATCGGCGAAACCGCCTTTGGCATGCAGGATTCCGGCGAGATCCGGATCAACCGCGAAATACTGCATGCCGGAAACTCTCCGGCTCACTATGTTTCCACCACAGGAAGCCACACCTGGCCCTACACCAACTCGGCCACCGCCGCCACCAACATTCAGGCGGCGGTCGATGCCGCCGCAACCGGCGACACGGTGCGGGTGGATTCCGGGACCTATCAGGAAGGCGCGGAAATCACGATCGCAAAAGCCATCACACTCGAAAGCCGCTATGGCGCAGACGAGACGATCATCAATGGACAGAACGCCTACCGATGCCTTTATCTCTCCAACGGTGCAACCGTCGATGGCTTTACCATTTCGAATGGGTTTGCCGTTTCGAGCGAATTTTCCGTTTCGGGCGGATTTGCAGGGACTGGCGGCGGAATCCACTGCGACGGCAGTGGCACCGTACAAAATTGTACGGTGTCTGAAAATTTCGCACTCGCCGGTGGAGGAATCTTCTGCAGAGGGGGCGGTACCGTGCAAAATTGTACGATCTCTGGAAATACAACGACCGGTGAGGGAGGAGGAATCTACTTCTACTACGATGGTACAGTAGAGAATTCCATCATTTGGAATAATTCCGTTGACGACGTAGTAAACTCTTATAATTCCGCCGTGAGCTTTTCCCGCATCTGCACAACACCGTCCATCGGCGATAACTGCATCACCAATGATCCGCAGCTGGTCGGTATGAAGCTTAGCCCTTCTTCACCATGTATCGATGCGGGCATGGTGATTGAAGGAATCAACACGGATATCGATGGCATGCCACGCCCGCTGGATGGTAACGACGACGGCTTCGTCGCGACGGATATCGGGGCCTATGAACTGGTGAATGAACGGGCCGATTCCGATGGCGACGGGTTGTCCGATAGTGCCGAAATGAATTCGTTCGGCACCAGCCCCGTCAACAGCAACTCCGACGGCGATCCTGCCAGTGACTATGAGGAAACTATCGCCGACACCGATCCGCTCGACGACAGCGACTGGTTTCGCATTGAAGCGATCGAGGGCACTACGGTCTGGTTCCAAACTTCTACAAACCGCCAATATAGTCTGCTTTGGTCATTGGACCTGAACGATGGACAATGGAGCTCCGTCAGGAATCAGTCTCCTGTTATGGGCAGCGGCGGAATCGACTCGCTCACCGACCCCAACAGCGATCCTGCCTGCTTCTATCGCGTGGAGGTGGAACTCCCGTAGACGCGGTTCTTTCGGACCATGCCAGAACCACGCGCCCTTTGCTTCGCAAGAAGCACGTCCTGCACTGGGGCATGAGTTGGCTGCACTTATCCTGCAAAAATGCAGTTTGCGCCCTTGGTAAATCCGCGCTCTTTTAAAAAGGTGTGGATGTTTCGACGGGCTCCGCGGTTTCCAACCATTGGAAGAATGAAGCAGGAAGCGGGATCAGGTATTTTCGAATGATGGATGACGGGTGTTCCGCAATTCAGGGTGCGGGGTTTGAGGTCGATGTAGTGCGTAATGCGTAATCCGTATTGCTCCAGAACGGAGGCTCTTTTTCTTGTCACTCTGCCCGCGCCCCAGACGATGACGTCGGGGTGGTGGGGGTTGTTTTTTTTCAGCCATTGGAAAAGATAGCGGGCTTTGGTTTCGTAGAAGGCATCGATGGAATAGCGGGTGTCGGTGCGGGACAGGCGAGTGGGTGGATCGTTCCAGGTGATGAGTTCCTGATCCACTTTGCCGCACTGCACGCCGTGGCCCATCCATCGAAGCCAGAGTTCGTAGTCTTCCGGGAACGGGCCGTCGCGGTAGGCTCCGTACTTTTCGGGAAGTTCCCGGCGAAACATCACGGAGGGGTGGGCAAAGGGCGATTCGACAAACTGGTTGAGGGCAATCTCGTCCGGTTCAATCAGCGAATTGATCCAATCCACGTAGGCCGCATAACCCGCTTGCTTTCCGCGGTCGCCACCGAATTCAACCCGACTGCCGACCATTCCAAGGGTTGGAAACTTTTCGAGATAGGCTACTTGCTGTTCAATGCGTTCGGGATGGCAGAGGTCGTCGGCATCCATGCGGGCAATGTAATCGCCGCTGACGGCCGCCAGCCCGTCGTTCAGCGCCGGAACAATACCGCGGTGGGGGCGGTCGATCAGACGAATATCTTTCCGGGGGCGCAGGATATCCAAGGTTCCGTCGGTGGACCCATCGTTCACCACAATGATTTCCAAGGATTGGAACTGTTGCGCCCGCAGGCTTTCCAGGGTTTGGAAAATCGTGGATTCGGCATTATAGGCCGGCATGACTACGGATACTTTCATGGATATAACCATCCGGAAGCGTTGTCGTGTACTTTTTGGGACATGAGCCCATCGTCGTAAATATCTGTGTTCATCGCTCTGTACAGTATGTAGATCCTGATTTTATTGTCAAATCCGCCTCTTTTACAGCTTGTGGTTCAATTTTTAATGACCACAACATATAGGTATTTTATTTTCGGTTTGTTTCGAATGGGGACCTCGGTGCCGGAAGCCGTTTCGGGTAGGGTAATAGATGAGTCTACAGCGGATGCTGTTTAATTAAATTTTCGTAAATCAGCTTCAGAAAGGGTCTTAAATCAGGAGTGTTGATCAGGGGAATATGATTTTTTCATTTTTTCCTTCAACTTGCGGATCACGCTCTATATTGTGCGCATGTTTTCGGGAGACTACTATATGTAGTACACTATATGTACTGCGAACAACACGCGCTCTCCGCCCAAAAACCGCAATAAACGCTTAAGATGAAAGGGGCCAATTATGGTTATAAAAGTTAAAAAACGCGATTACGCGACGGTAGATTACGACGAGCAGAAAATCTACAAGGCCATTGAAAAGGCACTGAAAAGTTCAGTTCAGCATGATGACGACGTACCACAACATCTAGTAACGATCGTTAGAGATATTACCGCAAAGCTGGATAATATTATTAAAGGCTACGAACGCCGCGGTAGTGAAGAAATTGATGTTGAGCACATTCAGGATCTGGTGGAACAGCAGCTGATGGGCGCCGGTCTCTATGAAGTGGCGAAAGCCTATATTTTGTATCGTGAAGAACACAAACAGGCACGTAATCAGCGTCTGCGTCCTGACGCATCCGCTATTCAGGACTATATGCTGGCCAGCCGCTATGCCCGTTTTCTTCCAGAGCTTGGAAGACGCGAAACCTATGCTGAAGCAGTCGGCCGTGTTCGCGATATGCATTTGCGCCAGTTTCCAGCTGCTGCCGAAGATATCAACTGGGCCTTCGATCAGGTCATCGATAAACGCTGTCTGCCCTCCATGCGTTCCATGCAGTTTGGCGGTAAGGCCATCGAAACCAATCACGCCCGCATGTACAACTGCACCTTCGGCATCTGCGATCGTCCGGAATTCTTTGCGGAAGGTTTGTTTCTGCTGCTGTGCGGCACCGGAGTCGGATTCAGCGTAGAGTTTGAACATGTGGAAAAACTGCCGGCATTGGCTCATTCGGTTGATGAAGGCACCGTGGTTCATTTTAATATTCCTGACACCATCGAAGGCTGGGCGGATGCGATGCAGGCCCTGGTGGACAGCTACATTGAAGGCTATCTGGTTGAGTTTAACTATTCCCAGATTCGTCCGCGCGGTGCGCAGCTGAGCACCTCCGGTGGACGGGCTCCGGGCCATGTTCCGCTACGCCGTGCACTGGAACGCGCCCGGGTAATCCTCGATGGAGCGTTGGGTCGCAAACTTAAACCGATCGAAGCGTACGACGTAATGATGCATGCGGCAGACGCGGTGATTGCCGGAGGCGTTCGCCGTTCGGCCACCATCTGCCTCTTCTCGCCGGATGATGGGGAAATGATGAATGCCAAGCGCGGCAACTGGTTTGAAACCAACCCGCAGCGCGGCCGTTCGAATAACTCGGTTAAACTGATCCGTAACGAAACGTCAAAAGCACAGTTTTTGCGTATCTTCCAAAAACAGAAGGAGTGGGGGGAGCCCGGATTCTATTTTGCTAACGATCAGTCCCACGGCTGCAACCCCTGTTGCGAAATCGGCCTGAACCCGCATCTGGAGGTCAAGGATGCCGATGGCAACGTGACGGTTGAATCGGGCTGGCAGTTCTGCAACCTGACCGAGATTAACGGTGCAAAACTCCTGAGCGAAGAAGACTTCCGTATTGCGGTACGTGCCGCCACGATCATCGGTTCGCTGCAGGCGGCGTATACCACGTTCCCGTATCTCGGCGAAACCACTGAAAAACTTTGCCGCCGCGAAGCGCTGCTGGGTGTTTCCATCACGGGAATGATGGACTCTCCGGCTATCACGCTGGACCCGATTCTACAGCAGAAAATGGCGAAGTATGCCATTGAAGTGAATCGTGAGATTACGCTGAAGATCGGTTCAGAACCAGCCGCCCGTCTTACGTGTGTGAAGCCGGCCGGCTCCACATCGCTGCTTTTGGGTACCGCCTCGGGTATCCACCCGCGACATGCCCGCCGTTATTTCCGCCGGGCGCAGGCCAATAAGACAGATCCGGTTTATAAACACTTCAACGAAACCAATCCGCACATGTGCGAAGAGTCTGTTTGGAGCGCCAACAAAACCGACGACGTGATTACCTTCTGCGTGGAAGCCCCGGAAGAGGCGATTCTGCGCAGCGAAATGTCGGCCATGGATCTGCTGAAGCACGTGCATTCCACTCAGCAGAACTGGGTCGTGCCGGGCACCGCCCGTCCGGAACTGAATCCGGGATTGTATCACAACGTTTCCAACACTCTGACCGTTCGTGATGACGAATGGGATGCCGTATCGGATTATATATGGGAAAACCGGGCCGACTTCACCGGCATCAGCATGCTGGCCGCTGCGGGAGATAAGATGTATCAGCAGGCTCCGCACGAAGAGGTGCTGACGGCCCAGGATGAAACGCTGTGGAATGAGCTGATCTCCAAATTTAAATCCGTCGACTACACACTGATGGAAGAAGCGGAAGACGTCACCAATCTGCAGGGCGAAATTGCCTGTGCCGGTGGTTCCTGCGAACTCGTTTAAACTGTTGTACCTGTAATATCATCGGTGCGCTCCCGGCAACGGGGGCGCATTTTTTTGTCCAGAACCGGACGCCGCGAAAAATGTAGAAGCGACGCCCTCGTCGCTTTCCCGATGAAGGGCGCAGGGCAGGAGCAAACGCGACGAGGGCGTCGCGTCTACGTTACAGGGAGCTGTCAGTCCCGCTTCATCGTAAGCAGGGTAAAGCTGATCGTAACCTCAAGCTGATCCAGTTCCATGACGGATGCTTTTGCTTCTTCACCGGAACGCCAGAAAAGCGGGGTCATCCGAATGAGGTCGGCAATCTGTTCTTTGCAGAGCGTCTGTTTAAAGCTCAGGGATTCGCGGTTCGTTTCGATAAATTGCGGGGCGCATTTTTCGGCGGCCTGATCGGCCTTTTCTTTAAAGTCGCCCGAAGTAAATTGAAGCTGTTGTCGCAACTCAATTAAATGGTTGGGGCCTGGAACGCCGATGATCAGTGCACCGTCCGGTTTCAGGATGCGGCTGAACTCCTCGTTGTTGCGCGGAGCCAATATGCTGAGAATCACATCCATCGATGCATCCGCAATCGGAATGTCCCGCATGCCGTTGGCCACCAGCCACGTCGCTTTTTTGTGGCGTTTTGACGCTACCTGCACGGCTTTCTTTGAGATGTCGATGCCGCAGAAAAAACCGCTGTATTGATTGCTCAACGCTCCGAGCAGGTGGCCCTCGCCACAGCCTGAGTCCAAAATGGATACCTCGTCTTTTCCAAACATTGGGAAACGGGAAACTGCTTCAGTAAGCCCATCATACGCGCCGGAATCGAAAAACCGGCGCCGGGCCATCACCATCTCCGGATCATCGCCGGGCGTTTTGGATTTTCGCTGATGGCTCAACAGCAGGTTTACATAACCTTCTTTGGCGACGTTAAACGGATGCCCGTTTTTGCATCCATACATCTTTTCCTGCGGCAATAAAGGTGCGCCGCAGACTGGGCAGAGAATAGGAGATGGGGCAGATATCTTCATAGGGGACATTATTTACCACAGAGGCACTGAGTCACAGAGGATAGATTGTTTATATTCTCCGTGCCTCTGTGCTCTCCAGCGAAGCGGGTGGTAAAAATCAGTTGGCGCTGATGATGCGGATGGCGTCCAGGCGCAGGCGGGCTTCGGACAGTTTGCGGTCGAGCTTGGTGATGGCTTTGCGAGCGTGCACGAGTTCTTCATCGCGAATGTTATCGTTGATCTCTTTTAGATATTCCAAACGTTGGAAATCCGTTCCCAGCGTTTCCCGCATAGATTGGCGTGCATCGGCAATGGCGGTTTCGGCCGACCGCTCCGCGAGCTCGCGGGTGGCTTCAATCATGGCCGGGATCATTTGTGTGCGAATCCCCTCATGCTCGAGCAGTCGCCACGGTTCGCCGTCTTTCAGATGGGTGGCCACGGTGTCGTCGACAGCAGTTCCGGTATGATCGACCGTAATGCTGATCGGGGTGGGCGGGAGGAAGCGGTCGGCATTGAGCGCCGGCGGTGCGATGGTTTCCAGCACATAGATGGCCTGGAGCTTCAGTGGCGCCTCCTGGGCCGGGTCGATGGCAATGGCGCAGCTACCGCGTTCGGAGCCGAGGATCACTTCATTGGCACCGGTCACCATCGGGTGGTCCCAGCTCATTAGAATATTATCCGGTCGGAGCAGGGCGTCGGCGCGATTGAAGGTGACCCGCAGTCCATCGGGCAGTAGCGGGAAAAGGTCATCGAACAGTTGGTCGGGTCGGATGTGAAAAGAGGTGGCGTCCAGCGGTTCGGCCCGTACTCCGTAATGGTCGAAGAGCTGCAGCAGATAGGTCTGCAGGTCAGCCGATTGTTCAATCTCTCTGATCTGTTCTGCCACCGCGTTTCCAATGTCTGGGCGGAAGGAGGAGAGTTCCAGCAGACGGTCGCGGCCCTCGGTAATCTGTTTGCGGAGCTTTTTATAGACCGTCTTGGTGTCGGTGATGACTTTATCGGTGACTTTATTTAACCGGGCATCAAAACGTTCCAGCATTTCATAACCGCCGATGACCGGTTCCTCAAAGGCATTGAGGCCTTCGTGCAACCAGCGCACAATATGTTGTTCGGGCGTTCCTTTCAGGTAGGGAACGTGGATGTGCACATCGCCGCGCTGGCCGATGCGGTCGAGCCGTCCGATCCGCTGCTCCAGCAGTTCAGGATCGCGCGGCAGATCAATCAGTACCAGATGCGAGGCCATCTGGAAGTTGCGGCCTTCGCCGCCCATTTCGGAAACGACCATCACGCGGGCGCCCTCGGGTTCGGTGAACCAGGCGGCCTGCCGGTCGCATTGGACCAACGGCATCTGTTCGTGGAAATGGGCCACATCCACTCTCGATTGACTTTTTATGGTCTCAACAATTGCCGCAACTTCGGTACGCGTGCGGCCGATCACCAGCACTTTCTCATTCGGATGACCGATCAGGAAATTAAGCAGCCACTTCAAACGCGGGTCGTCCGGGCCTAACAATGCCGCACCTTCGGGAAGGTCAAGCGGTATGGGGTCGGCGTGGCGCTTGGGAAATCCGGTCATGCATCGGCGGGTGTTGCGGAAAATAACTCGGCCGGGCCCGTGGCGATCCAGTGCATCAGCCAGTTCAAATTTATCCATCGAGTCGAGTTGCGGTTCAAGCTCAGCTGCGACGGCTGCATAGCCATCGTGCTCTTCCTTGTAGCTTTCGAAGTTATAATACCGCTGCGGGTCGAGCAGGCGCAGGCGGGCAAAGTGGCTTTCGAGCCCCATCTGTTCCGGGCTGGCCGTGAGCAGCAGAAGGCGCGGCGTGTTTTCGGCAATATTTTCCACCACATCGTATTCGGGGCTGGTTTGTTCCGGCGACCAGTGGAGATGGTGGGCTTCGTCGACAATAAGGAGGTCCCATTTGCAGGCGGCCGCCTGTTCAGCGCGCATGGGATTTTCTGTGAGGAACTCGACGCTCGTCAGTACCAGCTGGTCGTCGAGAAACGGATTTGCGTCGGGCGCGCCGGCTTCGATGCTCAGGCAGCGCTCTTCATCGTAGATACTGAACGAGAGGTTAAACCGGCGCAGCAGTTCGACGAACCATTGGTGAACCAGGGCGTGAGGGACCAGAATGAGGACTCGCTGAACCATACCGCAGACCATGAGCCGATGAAGAATGAGACAGGCTTCAATCGTTTTTCCCAATCCCACTTCGTCGGCGAGCAGCACGCGCGGCAGGGGACGGTTACTGACTTCCTGCGCGATGTACAGCTGGTGCGGTAGCAGGTCAACACGTCCGCCGAGCAGGCCGCGTACCGGCAGACGGCCATAGCGGTGGCGCGCATTCAGTGCGTCAAGACGCAGATCGAACAGTGCGTTGGCGTCCACATGCCCGCCCAGAAGGCGGGTTTCCGGGCGGTCAAAGCTGGAGAGATCGCTGAGATCGGTTTCAATAAGCCGCGCGCCATCGGAAGCCACATAGGTTAGCAGGCCTGAGGTCTCGTCCTCATCGACGGTTTCAACGATCAGGCGATCGCCGTTCTGCGATGCAATTTCATCGCCCGCCGCAAATCGTACGCGTTTCAGCGGGGCGTTATTGATCGCATAGTGTCGTGTTTCGTCAGCGGCGTGATAGAGCACGGCCACGGTGCGGGTTCTCACATCGATGACCAGCCCCATGCCAAGTTCAGGTTCAGTTTCGCTAATCCAGCGTTGTCCGGGAAAGTAAATATTCATAGGAGGGCGGAGACTACGGGATTGGCACAACCGTGCAAGTCAAAGAAGGGATCTAAACGGTGGCATTGCCAATGTTTGGAAGAAAACAGTACGCTTCGGATATTTACCAAGGGTTGGAAAAAAGAAAGCGGTGCAAGGAAAAGAGGAGGGAAACCTTGCACCGCCTATATGATCCCGCGGGAACATATATACCCACACGACGAAGCTCGTACGGGGTTGTGGACATATTTATGGATATTTTTTTATTCCGTATCCTGCGCTTCGCGTTGTCTCCGGTTTTGACGCTGCTGGCGCATCATCTTGCGGGCATTTGCACGTTCTGTTTCTGAAATCTGGCCATCACCGTCTTTATCAAAACGTTTGAGTATCTTCTCGCGCTGTTCCGCAGTCACGTTCGGCCGGTTGTTTTCATCACGGCTAAGCCTTCGTTCCTGTCTCTGCTGCAGATTTGGCTGCTGTTGGTTTTGATTCTGGAACTGCTGACGCCGTTGCATTGCCTGCTGGCGCTGCCGTGGCGACCATTGCGGCTGATTTTGATTCTGTCCGGCCTGGATCCGGGCCTGTCGGCGGTTCAGTTGCTGCGGGGCCTGAGCCTGTAACTGCCGGCGTTGCTGTGGCCGTTGTTCCTGAACCTGTGCATTTTTCCGGCGCTGCTGGCGTTGCGGATTAAATTGGGGCATCCACTGTGGCGGGCCTTGCTCCCGCTGTGCCTGCATTCGACCATTTCTGCGGTTCAGTTGCTGCGCGGTCTGATTGCGGAACTGTCGGCGCTGCTGTGGCCGTTGTCGCTGAACCTGTGCATTTCTACGGCGCTGCTGCTGTTGGTTCTGAGGCGACCATCCGTAATTCGGGTATTGATTGATGTGGTTACCAGATCGTCGGCCTTCTTGCTGTTCGGTCTGTTGCCGCTGTGCTTCGGCGAATAGGGTTCCGGCAAACACGGTTGCCACGATGACTGCTGTTTTAATTCCTGATTTCATTTTCTGCCTCCGTCTAATTGCTTCCCCTGTACGCATGTATAACGAAGCCGAACATAAAATATTTTCCAATGGCTGGAAAAAAACGGCATGAGCATGCCGTTTGAGGTCAGTGTTCTTAATCGGAAAAGGTATGATGCCAGATAGAGGTTCCGTTGATGAGGAAGTCAATCTGGTCGGAGGCTTTACTCCACTGAAGATCGGGTTGATGCAGTTCCGGCGGTGTGTTGGTGTAGACCGGCAGGTAGAGTAGCTTGACCCAGGGTTTTTTATCGTTTTTCTGGTAATAGACTTCGTAGGAAGGTTGGTTGTCGAAATAGAAAAAAGTCCTGAGCCGAGCGGTTTTTGAACCATCCGGGGATATGATCCGAACTGTTTCATTGCTCGGTGGGGTCAGAATTCTGTAGGCAATGAAAATGACGAATAAAGCAAAAGCAATCTGCCCGAGCTTGGAGGCATTGAATAAGGTACGCTTTTTGTAGGTCTGTTTCATGGGAAAGAATATCGGATATCGCACAGGGAATGTCGAACCTGGAAACGGCGCCAGGTCGGATTCGGGCAATTAGAACATCTTTCGTCTTTGCGTCTTCGTCTCTTTGCAGTCATAACTAGGCCTCTTATGGAAAAACAACGAATATCAAAACTGATGGCGGGCCGTGGCATGTGCTCGCGGCGCGAGGCGGATCGCTATATTGAGCGGGGGCTTGTTCTTGTCGACGGCGAGGTGGTTTCGGAGCTGGGCACGAAGGTGGCTCCCGATGCAAAAATCGAACTGGCCGAGGCGGGTCGGAAGCGACAGGAGCAACAGGCCACTTTCCTGATTAATAAACCGATCGGCTATGTTTCCGCGCAGCCGGAAGACGGGCATCGCCCGGCCTCTGATCTGCTGGATCGACCGAATCAGTGGAGCGAGGATCGATCGCAGCGCAAGTTTCATCATGGTCAGTTGCGGGGTTTGGCTCCGGCCGGGCGGCTGGATATCGACTCTGTCGGCTTGCTCGTACTCACGCAGGATGGCCGTGTGGCCCGGCGAATTATCGGTGAAGATTCTGACGTGGATAAAGAATACCTGGTGCGTGTGGAAGGCGATCTTTCAGACGAAGGGTTGAAGTTGCTCAACCATGGACTGGAACTCGATGGCAAACCGCTTAAGCCTGCCAAGGTTACCTGGCAGAATGCAGATCAGCTGCGCTTCGTTCTGCGCGAAGGCAAGAAACGCCAGATTCGCCGGATGGTTGAGCTCGTCGGTCTCAAGGTTGTTGGCCTCAAACGCATCCGTATTGGCAAGGTCGTTCTCGGCAACCTGCCCGAAGGTCAATGGCGCTACCTCGGGGATCACGAGACGTTTTAGCAAAATGATTTTCACCTGAACGGTTTTAATTATTTTGCTCTAAATCATTTTGCCCTAGGTTTTTTGCATGGCCATCGAACTACGAAACATGACTGAGGGTTTTGCCGATTTTCTGCACGATGAATCGCGCCGGGAAGGGCATGCTGAAAAGATCTGTTTTCCAACCTCAGGAAACGACGTTTTCCAGGCATTGGAAATGGCACGTCAGTACAACTGGCCGGTCACGGTGCAGGGCGGGCGTACGGGAATTACCGGCGGTTGTGTTTCTGACGGCGGTCTGATTGTTAATCTCTCGCGCATGAATGCGATTGGAGAGATTGCAGACGGGCAAATGACGGTTCAACCGGGGGTTCTGCTGGCTGATGTTCGCGCAAAGCTTCAAGGCTCCGGCCTTTTCTTTCCGTCCGACCTCACGGAGACCAGTGCGTCGATCGGCGGGATGGTGGCGAATAATGCATCTGGAGCGCGATCGTTTAAATACGGTGCGGTTCGGAACTGGATCCAATCATTGGAAGTGCTCCTCCCTCATGGTGAAGCCGTTAGATTGGAACGTGGGGTCCAGAAAGCTGAGGGGCTTTATTTCAGGATTGGGTCAATCGAGGGCGAACTTCCAAGCCTTGGAATCCCGGACGGTGTGAAAACTGCGGCCGGATATTTT
This sequence comes from Pontiellaceae bacterium B1224, assembly GCA_029432815.1. Taxonomy (GTDB): domain Bacteria; phylum Verrucomicrobiota; class Kiritimatiellia; order Kiritimatiellales; family Pontiellaceae; genus Pontiella. Next base: position 164,706 of record JAROBA010000003.1, read on the forward strand.
GTGGAGCCGGATATGGATCTGGTCGATATGCTTGTCGGGGCTGAGGGGACGTTGGGCGTGGTGACGGAGGTTACGCTCAAGCTGCTGCCGGAACCGGAACAGATGAACGGGCTGACGGCGTTCTTTCTTTCCGAAGCGCAGGCACTTGAATTTGTGCGTTTTTTGCGCGATGGGTTTGATCCCGTTGCAATTGAGTTTTTCGACTTCCAATCATTGGAACTTTTGCGGCGTATGAAGAAGGGCGTCGCAGCCTTTGCTGACCTGCCAGCGTTGAATCCGGAGTTTCATACGGCCCTCTATTTTGAGTTTGATTCCGAGGTTCCGGATGACGTTGTTTCAAGATGCGACGATGCGATTGACTGCTGGCTCTCGGAAGGAGAGGCTGAAATTGCGATGTTGAAAAACTTCCGGCACGCCATTCCTGAATCGGTAAACATGTTGATCGGGCAACGCAGGAAACTAATTCCGGAGCTGACTAAGCTCGGCACCGATATGTCGGTGCCGGATGAGCGGTTGGAAGCGATGATGCAGATGTATCATGAAGGTTTGGCTGAAGCGGGACTGGAATATGTGATCTTTGGTCACATCGGTAATAATCACGTTCATGTGAATATCATACCCCGCTCGATGGAGGAATATAATCAGGGCCGGGCACTCTATCTGAAATGGGCCGAACAGGTGGTGGCTTGGGGCGGTTCGGTTTCTGCGGAACATGGCATCGGGAAAAATAAAACAGATTTCCTGAAGCTGATGCTTGGCGGAGAAAAGCTTAAGGCCATGCAAAGCGTAAAAAAGCTCTTTGATCCAGAGAACCGGTTGAACCCCGGCAATCTATTTCCCGATGTGGATGCGTGAAGCAATTCACTGCAGGGCGATGATTGGATTAATCCCAGTCATAGCCGTCCCCTTAATCTGCCGGCGCATCCGGGTTCTGCTGGGCCTGTTTTTTCCGATCTTTGGAAGCCTGGCGCAGGTTCTGGAAAAACTCCTGCATCACAAAGCGGCACTCACCTTCCATCAGGCCTGCTTCCGTTTCGACGGCATGGTTGAGATCCGCTTCGTTTAGAATATTGAATTTCGAGACGGCTCCGCCGCGGACAGGATCGGTCATGCCCCAGATCACTTTTTTCATGCGGGAAAGTACGAGGGCTCCGGCGCACATGGGGCAGGGCTCTTTGGTGACATACATGACGGCGTTGTTCAGTCTCCAGTTGCCCACGGCCTGTGTGGCCTGTGTGATGGCGAGTACTTCGGCGTGGGCGGTGGGATCGTTGAGGGTTTCGGTCTGGTTGTGCGCTTTGCCGATGACTTCGCCGTTCAGCACAATGACGGCGCCGCAGGGAACTTCGCCTTCTGCCGCGGCCTGCTCTGCTTCGCGCAGTGCCATGCGCATGAAAATAATGTCGTCTGAAAAGTTGTCCATAGGACGTATCACTCTACTGTTTTCGGGATGATGACGTTGAGCGCATTCGGCAGCACCTCAATATTGATTTCCTTGTCGGTCTTGTAGATTTCACCGTCGATTTGGATCGGGGAATCGCTGGTGCGCCGCACGGTCATTTTTTTGAAATGCCGATTGGTGACCAACGGATGGTGATGGAAGGTTTTTTCAATGAATCGATGTACCTGAGCAAGCACCATGGGCATGTCATTTTTTTCGATGGCGACCAGTTCCAGGTCGCCGCTGTCGGCTTTGGCATCGGGTGCCACCAGAAAATCGCTACCGAACTGGGACAGGTTGGCGACGGTGAAAATGAGCGGATGTTTAAAATCAAGGCGTTCACCATCGATTTCAACATGGAAGGGTTCCGCTTTGTATTCCAGCAGCTGCTGCGCACCGGCGAGAACATAGGGGACCAGTCCGCGGAACGGATATTTCTCGAAGGTTTCAACCAACGCCCCGTCCCAGGCCATACTGCAGGTTACAAAAAACAGTCGTTCGTTGGCCTTACCGACATCGATGGGAATGGTGCAGCCGTTGAGCAACGCTTCTGCGGCGGCTGCGGGCTGCAATGGAATTTTGAAGTGCCGCGCAAATCCGTTTCCACTGCCGGCGGGCAGTACGCCGAGGCTGACGTCGGTGCCGACGAGCGCTCCGCCAATGGTGTTGACCATACCGTCGCCCCCGACGACCAGCACAATGTCGATCCCGTATTCGATGGCGCGCTTGACCTTGGCCACGCCGTCGGCTGCGGATTGACTGAACTGGAAGAAAATGTCGTGGTCGTCGTTATCCCAGGCTTCCTGAACCGCAGTAATATAGCGGTAAGGGCCTCCCATTCCTGACTTTGGATTAATCAATACGAGAACTTTTTTCATGGGATCTTTCTGTTTGCCAGTCTTCGGAAAAGTTGTAGCACAAGGTGGCGGCTTTGTGAACTGTTGGATGACGTAATAATCGATCTGTAAAATGAAATTTCAGGATTAAGGCGATTTTTTATATTTCCGGTGTCCGGGTTTTAATAGCTTGTGCGTCTTATACCTTTTTAAGGAAGCTATGGTTTTACGAATATCAGTTATTTCGGGAGGGGCAGCGGTTGTGCTGTTGTTGTCTTCCTGCACCAAGATTGGAAATTATGCCGAGAGGAAAGCCGACGCCGCTGCTTATGGAAATATTCGCGGTGCGCAGCTTTCCGGGATGGGCGAATCGGATCCTTTTACGATTGATGATGAAGAGCATGAACGCATTCGGGAACTGCTTGCTGCTGATAAGGACCGAACCGATGTCGAGAAGCTTTCGCTGTCGGAAACGCTGGCGATTGCGATGGTCAACAGCCGGGACTATCAATATCGAAAAGAGACACTCTTTCTTCTTGCGTTAAGTCTGTCTGAAATTCAAAAGGATTTTAACTGGAACTATGCCGCTTCGGCAGATGCATCAACGGGCTACGAGACCTTTAAAGATGGAACTGCCGAAACCTTCGGGGATCAAGGAATCGATTCGACCCTCGCCGCCAGTGTAGGCCGCACCCTGGCCAGCGGGGCCCGAGTTTCGCTGAGTTTTACTCAGAATTATATTAACCTGCTGTCCGATCCGGATTCATCGGGCTCCAACAATGGCCTCTCATTCAATATCGTCCAGCCACTGCTGAATGGATTCGGTCCGTTGGTCACCATGGAACCGCTGAAACAGGCCGAACGGGACATGGTTTATGCCGTGCGCGATTTTAAACGCTATCAGCAGGATTTTGTGATCGATATTTCCTCGGAGTATTATTCCACGCTGAGTGCGCGGGATCAGCTCTTTAACGAGCGGAGAAACTACGAATCATCTATTGCGAACCGGGAGCAGACAGAATCCTATGCCAAAGCCGGGCGCATTGCCGACTTTCAGGCTGCACAGGCGAGACAGAGCGAACTGAATGCCGCCGACAGCTGGTCGGTTGCACTGGCCAGCTATGAACAGGCGCTGGATGATTTTCGCTATACGTTAGGATTGCCGATTGATTTGAAAGTGGAACCGAACCCGGCTGAACTGGAACTATTGGCTTCGAAGGGATTGGTGGAGCTGGATATTACGTTGGAGGAAGCACTGACGAGTGCCGTTTCGAACCGATTGGATTTGATTAATCTTCGACAACAGGTTGAGGATAGTGAGCGACAGGTGGAAATTGCGCGGCGAAATTTTCTCCCGAACCTGGATGTGGATTATAACATTTCGAAAAGTTTCGAGAGTGAATCCGGAGAAGATGTGGAGCAGGATCTGGCCGTTCGTCTTAACCTGCCGTTCGACTGGACTGAGAAGCGAAATGATTACCGTAAAGCGCAGATCTCGCTCGATCGTGAGGTACGTTCGCTGGAGCAGGATACGGATGGGGTTCGGCTGGAAGTGCGCGATCTGTGGCGAAAACTGGGGCGAAACCGTTCCGTTTATAATAACCGCTTGCTGAGTGTGAAACTGTCGGAACGGCAGGTGGAGAACACTAAGCTGCTGCTTCAGCAGGGCAAGGCACTCACGCGGGATGTGCTGGATGCAGAAGAAGCGCTGCTCAGCTCCCGTAATCAGGCGACCGAGGCGTTGGTGGACTACACGATCAATCGCCTGCGTTTCTGGAACGCAATTGAACGATTTGAAATAGACCCTAAAGGAATGTGGTATGAGCAAGTTGAATCTGAAGAAGCTGTGGCAGCGCCGTAGCGGTAAAATCATTCTCATAAGCGCGCTGGTAATCATTCTGGTTCTGGTGTTGAAGCCGGGGAAGGATGACCTGAAGGTTGATCTTGAAAAAGTTCAGCTGTGCCGTGTGCAGCGTGGTGATCTGGTGGTGAGTATTCTGCAGTCGGGCGAACTGATGGCTAAAAGCAGCCGCGATATTTTGAATGAAGCCTATCCGAATGCAAAAATCACTTCGATTGTTGAAGATGGTACGACAGTCACGAACGGCCAGCTGCTCTTTGAACTGGAGTCCAGTCAGCTGATGGAGCGATTTCTGGATCAGCAATCCGATGTGGCGGAAGCGGAGGCCAGTCTGAAACTTGCTGTGGAAAACCTGGAAATTGCCACCTTGAAGGGCGCAACGGATATTGAAACTGCCAAGCTCAAAGTGGAACTGGCGCGTCTGGACCTTAAAAAGTATGATGAGGTTGAATATGACCAGATGGTCGATAAGGCGCAGTCGGAAATCTATCTGGCGGAGCAGGAACTTAAAAAGGCGCGCAGTGAACTGGAGGGAACCCAGGAACTGTTTGATAAGGGCTATTCGAACCGTCAGGAACTGGAAGCCGATCAGCTGAGTGTTGAACGCAGTGAAATTGAGGTGAAAAATAAAACCACCGATCTGAATATCCTGAAGGAATACACCCACACAAAAAGCATCATGGAACTCAATAATTCGGTGTCGAATGCGGTGTCGGCGCTGGAGCGTCTTAAAAAAACCATTTCAGCCGATCTGCAGAGTAAGGAGGCCAGTATTGAGTCGAAGAAGACGCGTCTGGAAATTGAAAGAAATCAGCTGATGACCAAAGAGCAGGAGTTTGCCAATACAAAGGTCTATGCTGATTTTGAAGGACAGGTTTTCTATCCGCAGGATCGCCGGCAGGAAAAAATTGAAAAGGGAGCCACCGTGAATATGCGGCAGCGCATCCTCTCGTTTCCGGATTTGAGTGCGTGGGATTTAAAAGTCGGAATTCCGGAAGCCATGATTGATAAGGTTTCGCTGGGGCAGGAAGCTGTGGCCACTCTGGATGCCGTGCCGGGGCTGGTTTTGAGCGGCCGGGTTGAAAAGGTCAGCGCCGTACCTGATTCGCAGAACTGGTTCAGCTCCGGTGTGAAAACCTATACCATTATGGTTAGTGTTGAGACTGTTTCGGAGGGTCAGCTGAAGCCCGGTATGTCGGCCACCGTTGAAATTGTGACGGATCAGCTGCGGGATGTGCTCTATGTGCCGATTCAGTCCGTGGTTTCGAGCGATGGTAAGCACTATGTCTACGTCGTGAACCGGGGGAAGAAAGAACTGCGTGATATTGAAATCGGGAAATTCAATACCCATTCGATCGAAATTATTTCGGGGCTGGAGGAGGACGAGGAACTGCTGCTGTATGCGGAAGTTGAACTCGAAGCGGATGCTAAGTTGAAGAAAAGCCCGCTGGCCGAAGAGTCTAAGCCTCAGGAAGAGAAGCAGGATAGCAAGGGCGACGAATGAGTGAAGCAATCGTCGAACTGAAAGGCGCTGTAAAAGAATACGTCAACGGGTCATTGCGCGTCACGGCCATGCGCGGGATTGATTTGCGAATCGATCGCGGTGAATATGCGGTGATCATGGGATCCTCCGGTTCCGGTAAATCAACCTGCCTGAATATACTGGGGTGTCTGGACCGGCTATCGACCGGAACCTATCTGCTCGGCGGCGACGATGTTTCCAATCTGACGGATGACCAGCTCTCTGAAATACGCTCAAAACGGCTGGGTTTCATTTTTCAGTCGTACAATCTGATTCCACAGTTGAACGTACTGGAAAATATTGAAGTGCCCCTGTTCTATCAGGGCGTGCCGGAATCGGAAGCGCGGAAAACTGCACAACAGCTCGCCAAACGTATGGGGTTGTCGGCCCGCCTGAAACACAAGCCGATGGAGCTGTCGGGTGGGCAGCAGCAGCGCGTGGCCATTGCGCGTTCGTTGGTTTGCGATCCGATTCTGATGCTGGCCGATGAACCGACCGGAAATCTGGATTCGAAAACCGGGTATGAAATTCTGGAGCTGATTGATGAGCTGCATGCGGAAGGAAAAACCATTGTGATGGTGACGCATGATGATGATATTGCGCATAGAGCGCAGCGCGTTGTCACATTCCGCGACGGCGATATTATTTCCAATGATTGGAAGGGAGCCCCCAAGGTATGAGTTCGATGCGCCCAGAGCGAATGGTGAAACTGGCGGTTAAAAATCTGGGCCAGTATAAACTGCGAGCCGGTCTGACGATGCTCGGTATCATTTTCGGGGTTTCTTCCGTGGTGGCGATGCTTAGTGTAGGCGAGGGGGCCAATCAGGAAATTCAGGAAAAAATTCAGCGCATGGGCAGTCAGAATATTCTGATTAAAAGTGTCAAGGTGATGAATGATGAAGACTCCGGCGCCAATCGTAACTTTATCGCGTCCTACGGACTGACCTATGACGACGCAGCGGATATGGCGCGCTTCGTTCCGAATCTGGAATCAAGCACCCCCATCAAACGATTGAGTTACAATGTTCAGTTTAAGGCACGTCGATTGCAGACCGATGTGGTGGCAACGGTGCCCTGGTTTCTGCGAGTGCAGAATTATCGAATGGTGCGGGGCCGTTTCCTCACAAGCGCCGATATGGATTTTGGAACGCCGGTCTGTGTGATCGGCACGCGTCTGGCACGCACGTTGTTTGCCGGGTTCGATCCGATCGGGCAGACATTAACCATTGATCGCGATGCTTATACCGTGGTGGGCATCATCGGCGACATTGCACAGAGCGAACTGCCCCCGCAAAATGAACTGTGGCTGGAAGGCGAAAACCAGACGGTGTATATCCCGCTTCGAACCTATATTCAAAAACGCGGCGATTTTTTTACGCAATGGTCGGAGGGCGGCGGTACCTTTGAAAAAATTGAACTCTATGAACTGATTCTGAGCATTGATGAACAGGAAAATGTGGTTCGAGCGGTGGATGCTGTTCGCCGGGTGCTGCAGAAAAATCATAAGAAAGAAGACTACAGCATTGTGGTGCCGCTGGAGCTGATTCGTCAGGCGCGCGAAACCCGGCGCTTGTTCAACATTGTGTTGGGGGCCATTGCCGCGATCTCGCTGATTGTGGGCGGGATCGGGATTATGAACATTATGCTGGCGACGGTCAGTGAGCGAACCCGGGAAATCGGAATCAGGCGCGCACTCGGTGCCCGCCGGACGGACATCGTGCTGCAGTTCCTGATGGAGACGTTGATTCTTTCAATTTCCGGCGGCGTGATAGGGCTTGGTGTCGGAGCTCTGATTCCATGGGTGATTACCAAGGCAACGGATGTTCAAACGGTCCGGACTTTCTCAGCATTTGCCGTGGCCTTCACAGTGTCGGTTACGGTGTCGGTGGTGTTCGGGATTTATCCTGCGCGCCGGGCGGCCATGATGGATCCGATCGATGCCCTGCGCCATGAATAATCAGAAGGTGTTTCCGATTGAAAGGTAAACGTGGGGGTCGCTGACTTCCTCCGCCTTGCCGATTCCCACGATGATCCGCCCGATGATGGTATCGGCCCCTAAACCTGCCAATGCTCCGATGTTTGTGTTCTTCACGCTGATGTCGTCGGAGTCCTGCCAGACATTTCCGACATCCATTCGGAGAATGGCAAAAACACCATCTCCATATGTCGGCGGGAGTCGCATCATGCGATAGCGATAGCCCAGACTGACGAGGCCGTAATAGTTTCCAAAAAGCTGATAGGGCGCATAGCCTGCAAAATTATCCATGCCGCCGAGGTGAAAAGTGGCGTAGAAGGGGAGGTCGGTGCCTAAACTGCTTCCCGCAGAAAATGTGGGGGTGAAGGTGTGGCGCCCGAACGTGAGCGGAGCGGTTGCGCCGAAGTCGATCCGGCTGAAGGTTTGGTCTGAACCCAGTTCTTCTCTTGTGAAAAATCCGTTAAACGCTACTTCATATCCTTTGGTCGGAAAATACGGATCATTCAATTGATTCAACCGCACCTGCGTGGTGATACCAACGACGGTGTCATCCACTTCTGGAAGCGCAATGATTCCTGAATTTCCGGAGTCCCAGACGTGTCCGCCCTGGATGCCGATCCGTACTTCTCCGTATTCGAATGCGCTGATTCCTGCATCCAGTCGGCCGATAATGCTGTCCTGATCTACTTCCGCAACAATGTTGTTGTCGCTGTAAATGTTGATCAGGTCATCGGAAAGTTCGATGGCCGGCGCGATGAAGAACCGTCCTCCACGGGATAGTGGTTGATACCATTCTGCCCCAACACCGCGAACCAATCCGCCTCCTTCAATTTCGAATCGTATTTCGCCGCCGTATGCATTCAGCTGTGTGTGGGTATAATCCAGCAGCATAGCCCAGAGCAGAGAGGTTTCGCTGGAGGTTTCCAGTTTCATACCGAAGTGCAGATAGGCCGGACCCCAGAATTTATCGATCGCGTCGTACGTCAGATCATACCCTTCTCCATTGGGTTTCAGTTCGTAACTGACGGTCTGAAAAAGTTCCATGCCGTATATTCGGCTGACATCGTCGTAGACGGTATTTAAATCGATGGGGCCTTCTGTACTTTGAATGCGGTAGCGAATACGTGCATCCGGCACCGTTTTATTTCCGGCAACCTGAATGGATTTTATCTCAATTTCCGTCTTCCGGACGCGTCGTTGTTTTTTTAGGTAGGTCTGGAAGTCGGCCTCACTCACGGAAAGGGTTTCAAGTTGCTTCGCTTTTTTCTTCGCCGCCTCAAGACCAACGGGAATAATCTCCGCGACCATCTGAAAGGCACCGGCGGAAAATTCGACCAGATCCGGTTCAATCACGAGGTCGGACGACTCCAGTTGCCGTTCCTGTTCCGGACGTTTCATGAGCGTATACGTGCGTCCGAGCACGCTGCCGAGCGACTGAAAGTCGCTCTGCTGGCTGAGTTCGGCCGCAGAGGCCCCGACATCGACTGCAATAATATAGTCGGCCCCCATATTCCGGACGACATCCACTGGAATATTATCAAGGATTCCGCCATCAACATAAACACAGCCATCCATACGAACCGGCGTAAAGACGCCCGGCACCGCCATGCTGGCCCGCATGGCTCGCGCCAGACTGCCACTTTTCAATACCACCGATTCGCCTTTCAGCAGGTCGGTGGCCACGGCGCGGTAGGGAATGTTTAAATCATCAAAATCGGTGATGCCGGCGCTGTTGAGTGAAAAGTTTTCGAGCACATTATTCAATTTCTGGCCATAGGACATGCCGGGTGGAAACAGGAATTTCAAATGGTTGAACCCAACTTCCAGACCCAAATAGCGTTTATAGTCCTGCTTTCTGCGGTAGACCATGTACTGCATTTGAGAGCCGTCTTTGAGAACGTCCCACCAGTTGAGCGAGGTGAATTGCTTTTCAATTTCATCCGGCGACATTCCGGAAGCATACATGCCGGCAACGATGGCTCCCATGCTGGTGCCTCCGATATAATCGATGGGAATCTGCTGTTCCTCAAGCTCTTTCAGTACACCGATATGAGCAAAGCCCAGTGCGCCGCCGCCGCCGAGTACCAAACCGATTTTCGGCCGCTCCTCTTCCGTGGAACTCGCTGATGCCGTGATGACGATGCAGAAAACTGAAATGAATACGCGCTTTATCATCGTTGTTTAATATCAGCGCAATCTTGAGGTATCGAGTTTTTTAGGCTGATAAATGGAGCCGCCTTCGCTACCTTTATTTCATGTCGACACTAGGTGAAATAGGAGAGCACGAAACGATCAAACGCATTCTTCCAATGCTTGGAACTCATGCGGACCTTGCCGTCGGGCCAGGTGATGATTGCGCGGTATGCCGCATGGCAGGAACGGGGAACGATCAGGTGTTTACCACCGACCCGATTATTGAAGGCGTGCATTTCCAATCTTTGGAAAAACCCGAACGGGTGGGGAATAAAGCCGTGGGCCGCGTGCTGAGTGATATTGCGGCCATGGGGGCGCAGCCGCAGTGGATCCTCGTGAATGTCGTCGCTCCTCCAGAACTCGATTTCCAATATCTGGAAAAAATCTATCAGGGCATGAATGCATTGTGTGCAACATTCGGGGCAATCATCATTGGTGGCGATGTGGCCAAAGGCCCGGTGCTTGAGCTGCATGTTTTCGGAACCGGCCTGCAGCCCGCCGGAACCGCGCTGCTTCGTTCCGGGGGTGAGATCGGCGATTCTGTTCTGGTGACAGGGCCGCTTGGTAACAGCTTGGCTTCGGGGCACCATCTCGATTTTGTGCCACGAGTGGAGGAGGGCATCTTTCTCCGCGAAACAGGACTGGTTCATTCAATGATGGATTTGAGTGACGGGCTGGCCACGGATCTTCGGCACATACTGAAACAAAGCGGTGTGGGCGCAACGCTGAAAAGCAGTGCGATTCCAAGGCTTGGAACTGTGGAGCAGGCCCTTTTTGATGGAGAGGATTTTGAACTCCTTTTAACGGCGTCCCCCGAAAATACAGTTAAACTCCAGCAGGACTGGGGCACCCGTTTCGGCTCCGAACTTCCAGTCATTGGAACGTTGACGTCTGCCCGGGGAGAGCTGGAGGTGGATGGGCGGGAACTGGCATCAAAAGCTTTTGAGCACTTTTCTTCCTGAATGCGGCGTTTATTGATCCTTTTTTCCAATGGTTGGAAACTTGTATTCCCTTTTGTTTCATGGATACTTACGACCTCATTTTGTAATCACTAATTTTGAAGCACTGGAGCAGTAATGGCAGATAATAAGTCGTTTGAATCGACTCTTCACGATATCGTATACAGCATCGACACGGGCACGGGGCTCAAGATCATCCGTGTTCTCCTTTATATTCTGCTTCTTCTGCTGGTGGTTATGGTATTCACCGCCACGCAGTTTCGCGGTCTGAAATCGGAAGAGGCCATGGACCTCTGCCAGCTTGGGCGGAATATATCGGTTGAGCAGGGACTGACTACCAAGACGGTTCGCCCGCTGAGTATGTGGAAAATGCAGGAGCAGAATCCGAATGAAGATCCAATGATTGGAAATCATCCGGACCTTTTTAACGCCCCGGCATATCCTGCTCTTTTATCCCTCGGGTTTAAGTTTTTCGACCTGATCGGGGTGGACCCTTTTGAAATGCCTGAAGGAGCTCGTGGCGTTGCCATGCCGGCGGAGCAGTGGGTTGTGCTTCCCCTGAACCATATCTTTTCTATTCTCACCGGTTTGATTCTTTTCTCACTGGGTAAACGGATGTTTTCCCGTGAAATCGGGTTTCTGGGTATGACCATTTATTATTTGAGTAATCTGGTTTGGATGGATTCTGTATCCGGATTAAACGTCTCTATGGGCATTTTCTTCTCAGTGGCTTCGTTTCATTCCATGGTCATCGCCATGTTGAATAAGCGTGATCGCCTGGCCACAGTAAAGTGGCTTATCCCATTTCTGCTTTCGATTGTTTTGGCAGGGGTAGCATTTTACACCCGGTTTATTACTGCCACGATCGTGCCGGGAATCTGTCTGTTTGCCTGGCTGATGGCTGGCCGTTTTCGTGGAGGCACTCGTTTTGTGCTCGTTTTTCTTGTCCTCTATGGATTGATGATTTCGCCATGGCTGGTTCGGAACTATCAGATTTGCGGTAATCCGATCGGTATGGTGGGCTATGTTGCTCTCGAGGGTTCTCCCCAGTTTGTGGACAATGCATTGGATCGAGATTACCATCCTGAACTGACCGGCTCGTTGATTTCTACGGCACTCAAGCAGAAGTGGAAGCTTAATTATTCCGGTGCGTACGCTAAAGTGATTCCTGGCATGGGCGGCGGCCTGCTGATGGCCTTTTTCCTGACCACCTTTTTCTATCACTTTGTCCGCCCACAGGTGAATTATCTGAGGTGGGGACTGGGGCTGTCTTTACTGCTGATGGTGATTGTGGCAGGCTTCTTTTCAGAGTCTTCAATGCTTATGCTTCACCTGTTCTGGCCGTTTGTTATTCTTTATGGTTTGGCTTTCTTCTACATCCTGATCGATCGACTCGACCTCGGCGTTCGTTTGTATAATCTGGGGCTGAAGGTCCTGGTAGCCGTTTTGGCGTTCATTCCATTCCTGCTCTCGCTGATGCCTCCCGCCGGTGCTCATCCATATCCACCATATTATGCTCCAATCATCGGAGGGGTGGCGGGCATGCTGAATGAACGTGAAGTGCTGGTCACGGATATGCCATGGGCAACTGCCTGGTATGGTGATCGTGTTTCCATACTCCTGCCGAAGGATCTGGATCAGTTTTATGAAATCAACGATTACAAACAGTACATTTCCGGAATGTATTTCACCACGATCACGAAAAACAAACCGTTTGTTAAAGGGTTGCTGGATGGACCGGAACAAAGCTGGTTGCCGATCATGACTGGCCGAACGCCGCCGGACTTCCCGCTAAAACAGGCGGTAGCACTGAGCCGACAGGACCAGCTCTTTCTGTCCGATCGCGACCGCTGGTCCAATTCCGGTGCTGGCGGAGGCGAGGCAGCTCAGCCTGAAGCCCCGTAGTCAGGAGGTTTAGATGCGCATCATTTTCATGGGGTCCGCCGCACTGGCAGTTCCTTCACTCAAGGCTATTCTAAACTCAGATAAGGACGAGGTTGTTGGTGTGGTTTCGCAACCCGACCGGCCAGCCGGCCGCAAGCGGATGCTCACGCCTTGCCCATTGAAAGCTTTCGCCTGCGAGCAAGGTTTGCATGTCATGACCCCCGAGAAAATCGGAGATCCCGAGGCGGTACAGGCTCTGGAGGATCTTCAGCCGGATCTGCTCGTGGTTGTGGCCTATGGACAGTATATCCCGCAACGGGTGATTCAGCTGGGGAAATACGAAGCCGTTAATGTGCATCCTTCCCTCCTTCCAAAATATCGCGGTTCCGCTCCGATTCAGTGGGCCATATTAAATGGTGACACCGTTACCGGTGTCAGCATTATTTATCTCGCGAAAAAAATGGATGCCGGCGATATCCTGCGTCAGGAAACCTTTCCATTGGGCAGCGACGAAACCTCGGCAACACTGCATGACAAGCTGGCGGAGTTCGGTGCGGAATTGCTGATGAAGGCCATTGAGGACATTCGCAGCGGTTCGGGGGTCCGTACTGTGCAGGATGAATCCAAAATGGTTGAAGTGCGCAAGCTGACTAAAGACGATGGGAAGATTGACTGGTCGCTGTCTGCGCGGGCTATTCGAAACCGAATTCGCGCATTTGATCCGTGGCCCGGAAGTTTTTGTACGCTGCCGAATGGCGATGTGCTGAAGGTTTGGAAGGCCGAAATTGTCGATGACGGAAACGGTGAGCCTGGCGAGTTGCTGGATGATCAGTTGTTGGTGGCCGCAGGCGAGGGCGCACTACGTTTAACTGAAATCCAACCACTCGGTAAAAAGCGTATGGAAGCCCTCTCGTTCCTGAATGGATTTCCGGTTGCCAAGGGGCTGATGCTTAGTTAGCGGCAAGGCACAAAAAAACAACCCATGGAAATCGCATCCTCTCGGATTTCCAGGGATTGTAAAAACAAAGCAAGGCCGAAGCGGTATGCTCCAGCCTTGAAATGGATCATAAGCTAAGTCAGCTTATTTCTTTTTATGACGATCTGCGCGACGACGCTTGCGACGCTTGTGATTCGACATTTTAGTTTTACGCCATTTTTTGATGGTACCCATGTTATCTCCTGATTGTGTCTTAAAAGGGTGAATAAGATACTTACGCCACGACTTTGTTCAAGCTTAATTCAATAATTCCTTCGGCACCCGCTTCTTTCAGGGAAGGGATGATTTCGCGAACAACCGATTCGTCTACCACGGTTTCGATGGCAAACCAACCATCGTCAGTCAGTGAATTCACTGTTGGGGAGTGCAGTGCTGGAAGCAACGACTTGACGGTCTCAAGGTTTTCGGCTTTGACATTCAGTTTCAGTAAAACTTTGTCGTCGGCGTCCAGTGCGGCTTTTAACAGCAGAGCAATTTTTTCGAGCTTCTGTTTTTTCCAGTCATCCGCCCAGGCATCCTGCGAGCAGAAAAACTGAGTGTACGACTCCATAATGGTTTCAACAATTTTAAGGTTGTTGGCTTTCAGTGAGCTGCCGGTTTCCGTGATGTCGACAATGGCATCCACGAAATCCGGAACTTTGACTTCCGTTGCACCCCAGGAGAACTCGACTTCGGCTTTAACACCATTGCGTTCCAGCCAGCGTTCAACAATGCCAACGCCTTCTGTAGCGATCTTCTTTCCTTCCAGATCCTTCACGGAGCTGATGGGGGAATCGTTCGGTACGGCCAGTACCCAGCGGATCGGGCGTTTACTCTGTTTGGAGTAGACCATGTCGCACAGGTTCACCACGTTGGAGCCATTGGCTTCAACCCAGTCCAAACCCGCGATGCCGGCGTCCAGCATGCCATGCTCAACGTAGCGGCTCATTTCCTGAGCACGCATTACGCGAATTTCAATTTCTTCGTCGTCGATCGACGGAAAATAGGAGCGCGAGCCGCCCTTGATGCTGAATCCAGCCTTCTTAAATAGAGCGTAGGTCGATTCCTGTAAGCTGCCTTTCGGCAATCCAATCACCAGTTTATTCATAAATCCTTTTCCTTTGTTGGTTTGGGAAAGCGGGGAATATAGAGGAACAATCATGCACGTCCAATACCTGATTGTGAAAAATTTCCAAACATTGGAACTTTTGCCGAATCGACTTGTCCAGCCATTGGAAAACCCGTATTTCTATATCTTCTTCACCACGCACTCATGGCCTAATGGATAAGGCAACTGGCTTCGAACCAGTCGATTGCAGGTTCGACTCCTGCTGAGTGCGCCATTCTTCTTATTTTCCGATGAGTTTAAGGAATTCGTTGCGCGTGGAGGAATCCTTCCGGAAACTGCCGAGCATGGCCGAGGTGACCATGCAGGAATTCTGCTTTTCAACGCCTCGCATCATCATGCAAAGGTGCTGAGCTTCGATTACGACTCCGACCCCCTCAGGCGCAACTGCATCCATAAGCGTGGTGGCAACCTGGTTCGTGAGGCGCTCCTGAATCTGAAGGCGGCGGGCGAAGTGGTCGACAATGCGGGCGAGTTTGCTGACACCGAGGACTTTGCCTTCAGGAATGTAGCCGATATGGCATTTCCCGAAAAAGGGCAGCATGTGGTGTTCGCACAGGCTGTAGAGCTCGATGTCTTTAACGATGATCATGTGATTGTCTTCAACGGTGAAGACGGCATCGTTGATGACATCCTCGAGCTTTTGATGATAGCCGCGTGTCAGGAATTCCATTGCTTTTGCAGCGCGCTGCGGGGTGTCGAGCAGGCCTTCGCGCGTGGGGTCTTCGCCGATTTTAGTGAGAATGTCTTTGTAGAGGTCGTTCATAGGGGCTCCGTATTTCGTACTGTGTATCGCTGAGAAAACAAACTGTCTGGATTCCTGCCGCAATACGCAATAAGCAATACGTACTATTTTCTTCTGAGCTGCGCGAGAACGAGCAGGCCTTCAATAATCATCCAGAGCTGGAGAATGGTGATGACCAGGCCGATTACAAAAAGCATCCATTTGCTCTGTGAGTAGAAGTTTACGAGATTAATTTTCATGGCCCAGCTGGTCATGATGATCATAAAGACCATCGGGATGGCGGTGAAAATGATGTTGATTTTCTTTCTGGCAAGCCAAACCGTGACGACCAGCAGGGCGAGACCGCCGAGTAGCTGGTTCACGGCTCCGAACAGCGGCCAGAGTGAAAGTGCCCCTTTGGCGTCGCCACCACTGGAAAAGGCGAGCAGGAGGGCGGTGGCTACGGCGATGAAGGTGGCGGGATGTTTCTTTCCAAGGATTGGAACTTTGCTGCTGATGGCAATCTCGGAAATGATATAGCGTTGCAGGCGCGTAGCAGTGTCGAGGGTTGTGGCGGCAAACGAGGCGACAAAAACACCCATCAGGGTGAGTATAATACTTTTGGGAAGCCCGATGCCGGAAATCATATTGGCCGCACCGGTCACGAAGGCGTCGATTTTTGCAGAAAGTCCGCCGGCCGCCGACCAGCTGGCATACTGCTGGTTAAAGGCTTCCGCGCCGGTGAAAAAGGTGCCGTCTTTCTCAAGACCGAGCCCGATGCCGGCCCCGCAGGCAATGATGACGATGACGGCGAGCATGCCTTCGAGCAACATGCCTCCGTAGCTGATGGGCTGGGCACTGGTTTCCTGATCGCACTGTTTGGAGGAGGTGCCGGAGGAGACCAGGCAGTGGAATCCGGAAATGGCCCCGCAGGCCACGGTGATGAAAAGGATCGGGAAGAGGGATGGAGCGCCCGCGGCTCCAAGGTTGGTGGCAGGGGCGACCATCGGCGGGTGCGTGACGACGATGCCGAGCAAAAGCAGGCCCATGGCGATGCAGAGCTGAAATGCGTTAATGTAGTCGCGCGGCTGCAGCAGCACGGTGACGGGCAGGGTGGAGGCCGTATAGGCATAGATCAGCAGAGCGATCACCCAGATGCCGACGCTTGAAAGGTTTCCAATGTCTGGAAGATGAACCGGGAACCAGGCGCCGATCACGATGGTGGCATACATCAATATCGTGGCTGCAATGCCGTAGGTGATGTGTGATTTTCCCTTTTTATAGACCATGAATCCCAGCCAGATGGCAATGGGGAGCTGTAGCCAGACGGGGATGACCGATTGCGGAAAAATGGAAAATACAGCGGCGATCACTACGCCGAAGATGGCGATGACCAACCACAGGGCGAAAAAGATGATCAGCATGAAGAGCGACTTTACTCGCGGGTTGATGATGGTTCCGGCAATGTCTCCGATGGTTCGGCCTTCATGCCGCAGCGAGATCATCATGGAACCAAAATCGTGAACGGCTCCCATGAAAATGGAACCGACCAGAATCCAGATTAGAGCAGGCACCCAGCCCCAGATAATGGCAATGGCGGGACCGACGATAGGGCCGGTTCCGGCAATAGAGGTGAAATGGTGCCCGAACAGTACCGTCTTGTCGGTGGCCACGAAATCGATTCCGTCATCATGCATCTCGCTCGGGCATTTGGCAGCAGGATCAACCTTGAATATTTTCCTGCCAAGAAAACGACCGTAGGTGTGATAGGCAACGATGTATAAAACAGCGGCTAATCCGGCGATGATCAGAGAATTCATAGCCGACGTTTTAACGCCGGTAAAAGAGTTCCGAAAAGCTTTTTTTATGATTTATCTTAGCTTTTAGAAGGTAGGGAGCATGTCATTCTGGTTAGGTTTGAACGCGTCGAAGTGATCGAGAGTTCTGCACCGATTCTTCCTGCTTTGTATCGCATGAGAGGAAGTCCCATTCCTTCTTTGTAGTCGGGATCGAGTGGTTTCCCGTCGTTTTCAATGATGAAAGAGGTTTGCAGCTCATTATTTTCGAGGCGGATAAATATGTATTTCGGAGCGGCATGATGCAGAGCATTGGCTACGGCTTCAAACATGATTTTACATAGATCTGGTACCATATTTTCAGGTATTGTTTCCCAGTTCGGATTTTCCTGATACCGAATATCGACGATTGAAACTTGGCTGATTTGCTTGCGCAGCAGGGATATCACTTCGGTCATTTTTCCGGTTGCGGGTATTTGACTGATGGAGTAATCGTCGATGGTGCACAGCTGTTTTATACAGTCCCTGATGATCATGCTGATGTTTTCGGCAACGATTGCGCGCGGATGATCTTCTGCGTGTAATTTCTGTTTTAGCAACTGGCTGGTGGCAAGCATGGCTTTCAGCTCTTCAAAGGGTTTTTCAATTAGGCGGTCATTCAGTTCGCGATTTTCCAGCTGCTGAGCATCGATCAGATATGCTGTTAATTGATCGAGATCTTTTGTTCGTTCTACGACAATCTCTTCGAGCGAATCATTCAGCTTATGATATTTGACCTGAATGGTCTTAAGCAGCGCGGTACAACTTGAGAAAATAAGCTGAGATGCAATGCCGAATGGGTTGAGAGTTTCAAGAGCAGGTTGATCGGAATGAATAGAAAACAGACCGTAATGCACGGCAAGAGAAAGCAGGGTGGTAAGTAGAGCTCCTCGGTAGAGGTATAGCCAGCCGCCCAGCATTGTAAGGGGTATTGAGAAGAGCATAACCGTGATCTGCAGCTGAGAATACATGCTGAATATGAAGGCCACATAAAGTAACCAGGCCATGATATAGGTCTGAAATCGCGTTAATTTCATGATTGATAAGTGGTTTTGTATTTTGGAACGTTAAAGTGAATGGTGCTGATACCCTGTGTGGAGGACGATTCTTTGAGAGTCCCATCAAGCTGCTTTAAACGGTATTGAATTAATCCTAATTGCGAGTCCTTATCGGTCATCGCGGGTGAACATCCAGTATGTTCAATTTCAAGCACAAAGTGCTTTTCGGAAGCATTCAGAGATATATCTATCCGGTCGGCGTCAGCATGAGTGGTTAAATAATTGATACTCTCCTGACAGATGCGGTAGAGCTGAAGGGCAATTGTTTCCGGTATATCAGTCATGCCGGAGAAATCGTTGACCTGAATGTGCGTCAAACGCATTTCACTGATACATCCTGCCAGTTCGGTCAGAGCTGAAACCAGGCCGACCTGGGCAATCCTTACCGGAAAGAGGGTTCGGGCAATTTGACGGATGTGGTTATGAGCGCGGCAGGTTGAATCCATTAATGATGTCGCTGCAGATGTTGCCGAGCTACCTTCCTGTTCGAGCTGAGTAGCGAGAGAAGCGCAGAGCAACTGAATGCCGGTCAACTGTTGGCCGATGCCATCGTGAAGCTCTTGACCGCGGTTTACTCTTCGGATTTCCGCATTGTTCAGCAACTGCGCGGTGAGCAAGGATAATTCCGAATCGCGTTCTGCTACGCGTTCGTCAAGTTGTTGCGTTGTTTTCCGAAGAGCATCGTAATTGATTCGTAGCCGGCTGAAGAGATATACGACCAGAAGTGCGATTAAAATTCCCGTGATCCGGTCTGAGAAATAAATGTATTCATCGGCAAAGAACTGGTTGAGAGAAAATGCGATACATTCAATATAGAATACGAGAAGCAGCCCGCCTGTGCTGCCGATCAACCAGGCGCTGACTGCCAGAAAAGGAATCGCCGGAATCAGGACATTCGAATTCCAGGCATGGAACATTTCGAAGCAGAACAGGGGATACAGAATGCTAAATAAAAGGTATAGGATGGAGGTAATTCGTTTCATTGAAGGCTAAACAGGCAGAGGGTTGCTGGCATTCGTTTGATACCAATTGAAAATATCAGCGTGGAGGTAACTTAATAGGTACATGAGAAAAAGAATGGCGGGGATCATGAGCGGAAGTCCGCGGGTGGTGCCATAGATCCAGGCGCCGAGACCGAGCAGGAGAAAGTGCGGAATCGCCACGGAGATGTTCCACACGGGGAACGCGACAACCGTGAACAGGGCGTACAGGAGCCAAGCTGAACTGTATAATATGGTGATAGGTCGAAGCATTTTAAAAGGTACGATTAAATAATTAATCTAATCTATAAGAGAAACCTCTGCGATGTGAAGAAATTCGTTGCAATAACGCTATTAAGATCAAATTCGAATTGCGGCATAGGGGCGTGTTTTTGTATCATCTAGCGATTATGAAAAAAACTCCGTTGCACGCGCAGCACCAGCAATTAGGCGCCCGGATGGGCGAATTCGGCGGATGGGATATGCCCATCCAGTATGCGGGTATTCTCGATGAACATGAACAAACCAGGCGGCATACCTCTGTTTTCGACATCTGCCACATGGGCGAGTTTGAACTATACGGGAAAACCGCGCTCGAGGATTTGGAAACCCTGCTCACCTGCAACATCCGATCCCTGAAAATCGGCCAGGTGCGGTATGGGTTTATGCTGAATGAGCAGGGCGGGGTAATTGACGATCTCACCTGCTACCGCCTCGACGAAGAGCGCTACATGCTCGTGGTGAATGCCGGAACGGCCGAAAAAGATGCCGAATGGATTCAGAAGCATATTTCCGATACCACGATTTTCATAGATATGTCTCCAGAAACCGCCAAGCTCGATGTGCAGGGGCCGGAATCGCGCGAGGTGCTCGAAGAGATCTTCGGCTGCGCCCTTCCGGAGCTTGGATATTTCCGCTTCAAGGAATTCCAGGCATTGGAAGCCGGAACCATTATCAGTCGCACCGGCTACACCGGTGAATGGGGCTACGAAATCTATTTGCCGAACGAAGCCGTTGGGCAGCTGTGGGATAAAATTGTGGCACATCCCTACTGTGAGCCGGCAGGATTGGGCGCGCGCGATACGCTCCGGTTGGAAATGGGCTATGCTTTATATGGTCACGAGCTATCCGATATGCGCACGCCGGCACAGATGTCGCGCGGCATGTTTATTGATCGCAACAAGGATTTTATCGGTAGAGAAGCCGTGATGCACGATCTGGAAATTCCGGAACATCTGTTAGTTGGTCTGAAATTCAATTCCAAGCGGGCCGCTCGTGAGCACGACAAAGTTTTTTCCGGCGAGACCGAAATCGGTGAAGTCACCAGCGGATCGCTGGCCCCCAGTCTGGGGCTCGCCGTGGCGATGGCCTACGTCAAATCCGATGCAGCAAAAGTTGGAAATATACTGGATGTGGAAATACGCGGTAAACGCTTCCCCGCCGAAGTCGTCGAACTGCCATTCTACAAAGAAGGCACCGCTAGATCTTAACAGAATAATTAAGACAAAATAATTCAGGCAGGCAGATATATTATTCTGTCCGAATTATTCTGTCATTCAAAGGGTAGTAGAGTATGAAAAAAACACCGTTTTGCGCTACGAGCGAACAGGATCAGGAGGCGATGTTCCAAACATTGGGAATCTCCGACTTCGACGATCTGTTTGCCGCCATTCCCGAGCACCTCCGTTCGGGGGAACTGAATATTCCGGAAGGTCTCTCTGAAATGGAGATGATGCAGCATATCCGGAAGATCGCCTCTAAGAACTCGACCGATCTGGTGAACTTCTGCGGAGCAGGATTCTACGACCATTATATTCCCGCAGCTGTCAATGCACTTTCCAGCCGCGGCGAATTTTACACCGCCTATACGCCCTATCAACCTGAAGCATCGCAAGGCACCTTGCAGGCCGCGTTTGAATATCAGACCGCCATCTGCCGCCTGACCGGGATGGAGGTCGCCAACGCATCGCTGTTCGATGGCGGAACGGCACTGATTGAAGGGATCATGATGGCCTTGCGCCAGACCCGCCGGAACAAGGTGCTGGTGGATGAAGGCGTCAACCCGATTTATCGCGAAATGCTGCGTTGCTACACGCAGAACCTTTCCGTCGATTATCAGGAAGTTCCACTCTCTGGAAACGGTGTGGCCGATCGCAACGCCCATCTCGAAGCATTGGATGATTCGGTAGGGGCCGTGGTACTGCAGAACCCGAACTTTTTCGGCTGTCTGGACAATCTGACCGATCTGATTGAGAAGATCCATGAAGTAAAAGCGCTGGCCATTATGTCGGCTTATCCAATGGCGCTTTCTCAGGTTGAAACACCCGGAGCTATGGGGGCGGATATCGTGACAGGGGAGGGGCAAAGCCTCGGGCTTCCGCTCAACTTCGGTGGTCCGTATCTCGGGTTTATGGCGACCCGTAAAAAACTGGTGCGCAAAATGCCCGGTCGAATCGTCGGCGAAACTGTAGATGGGAAGGGGCGTCGCGGTTATGTGCTGACCCTTCAGGCACGCGAGCAGCATATTCGGCGTGAGAAGGCGACCTCCAACATCTGTTCCAACGTGCAACTCTGTGCATTACGGGCCATCATTTATCTCTCTTTAGTCGGGCGCGAAGGTTTCCTTGAAGTTGGGCGCGAATGTATGGACCGCGCCAGCTACGCCTGGCACAAACTTACCAAAATTGAAGGCATCGAGCCCGCATTCAACCGCCGCTTCTTTAATGAGTTTGCCATCCGCCTGCCGAAGGATGCGGCAGAAGTCGTCAGCTCGCTGGTCGATCAGGGCATCGCCGGAGGGTTCCCTGTCGGCCGCTATTACAAAGGCATGGAAAACGTGCTGCTGCTCGCTTTCACAGAAAAACGCACCAAAGAAGAAATCGACATCATGGTCGCCAAACTCGAAAGCGCCCTTAAGGCATAATGTAGACGCGTGCATCCAGCCTCGTCTATGTTGAGCAAGTATGAAAAAAGAGCAACCAACTTGTTATGTGATCGCCGGCCCCAACGGGGCGGGAAAGACGACGTTTGCCTTGCGGTATTTGCCGGAGATAACAGGGTGTCGGAATTTCATCAACGCGGATCTGATTGCAGATGGATTATCACCGCTGGATCCTGCCAGAGTTCAGTTGGAAGCGGGAAAGACCCTTCTGCGAGAAATTCGTTCCAATGTTCGGAAACGCGAAAGTTTTGCTTTTGAAACGACTCTTTCAGGTAGGTCATACGTCAAGTTGTTGAGGGAGCTGGATTCCACAGGTTGGAAAATCGTATTGTTTTATCTATGGATTCCCAGTGCAGAATTTTCAAAGGCAAGGGTGGAACAGCGGGTTGAAGCGGGAGGGCACGATATTCCAGCCGATGCCATTGCCCGACGTTACTCCCGAACAGTCTCTAATTTTTTGAATGTGTTTGCTCCGCTATGTGATGAAGCGTTGTGTTATGATAATTCTAACACGGAACCGGTTCTGGTTTTTGAACAATTTATGGAGAGC
The DNA here is from genome assembly GCA_029432815.1 of Pontiellaceae bacterium B1224. GTDB lineage: Bacteria > Verrucomicrobiota > Kiritimatiellia > Kiritimatiellales > Pontiellaceae > Pontiella. The sequence continues at coordinate 187,567 of JAROBA010000003.1, forward strand.
CGGACCGTTCATGATTCGCATAGATATAAAGAAATTATGAGGTGCTTTAATGAATGATGAAAAGCCAAGTAAGGTGGGGGAAGAAGCCCGGCAGGTGTTAAAGAGTGCCGTTCATGACGAATTGGTTAAAAAGGCCAAGTTGGGACAGGACGTTATTGTTAATCGCGATGGAAAGCCCTACAAAATTCCAGCAGCGGAGGCTCTGCGTATTCAGGAAGAGGCTAACGAATATAAGGCATAATGTCTGGAGGGCGACGCTCCGTCGGAGCCCCGAAGGTATTGGAGGTATGGCTCGGACGGAGCCTCGCCCTCCAGCAAAAAGATGAAACGATGACGGGAAAGAAAATCCAGAGTTTCGGGCGGAAGCATCCGGCGCATCAGCCGGTTGTTGAATGTAGGAATCGCTCAGCGATTGTATTTGTGACCGTATGTTCCAAGGATCGGAAACCTGTTTTTGCCCGGTCGGCTGTTCATGACGTGATAGTGGAGGCGTGGAAAAAAGCCGATCAATGGGCTGTCGGAAGTTATGTGCTTATGCCGGATCATATCCACTTTTTTTGTGCACCGGTCGGGCTTGAATATCCGCCTTTGAAGAAATGGATTACGTTTTGGAAAAGCATGGTTTCTCGCGAGTGGCCGATTCCCGAGGAACAGCCAATTTGGCAACCGGATTTTTGGGACACGCAATTACGCAAGGGCGATTCATATTCAGAGAAATGGCATTATGTCCAAAATAATCCGGTACGGGCGGGGTTGGTTGACCGCGCGGAGAATTGGCAGTTCCAAGGAACAACGGAGACGTTGTTTTGGCATGATTGAACGGTATGGCTCGGACGGAGCCTTGCCCTCCACTAGTGAAATACGAATTACGTAATACGGAGTACGTTTTATGAAACTGATCTATGAAAAATCGTCGCCGGGCCGGCCCGGGGTTCAAATGTCCTCGCTCAAGATTTCCGCTACGGAGGAGATCCCGTCAAAATATCTCCGCAGTAAGCCGGCGGAGCTGCCGGAGGTTTCGGAGGCGGAGGTGGTGCGTCACTATACGGCCTTGTCGCGTATGAACTTTTCGGTGGATACTCATTTTTATCCGTTGGGTTCCTGCACCATGAAATATAATCCGAAAGCGTGCGAAGCGGCGGCCAACCTGCCGCAGCTGACGGATGTGCATCCGCTTTGGCCGCAGCTGCGCGGAGGGGGTATGCTGACGCAGGGCTCGCTGGCAGTTCTTTATAATACCGAGCGGCTGCTTTCCGAGGCAACCGGGTTGGCGGAGTTTACCCTCCAGCCGATGGCGGGTGCGCATGGCGAGCTGACCGGCGTCATGATTATGGCGGCCTACCACAAAGATCAGGGCAATCCGGATAAGGATCATATTATTATTCCTGACTCAGCGCATGGAACCAATCCGGCCAGTGCGCAGGTGGCGGGCTATAAGGTGGTCACGGTTCCGTCCGATGAAACCGGGGTGATGGATTTTGATCTGTTCATGGAAGCGTTGAACGAAAAAACGGCGGGCGTCATGCTCACAAGCCCGAATACGCTGGGTGTCTTCAATCCGCGGATTAAAGAAATCTGTGATGCCGTTCATGACGTGGATGGTCTGATGTATTATGACGGCGCTAACTTTAATGCCATTATGGGGCGCTACCGTCCGGGCGATATGGGTTTTGATATCTGCCACCTTAATCTGCACAAATCATTCGCTACGCCGCATGGCGGCGGCGGTCCGGGTTCAGGCCCGGTCGGGGTGGTGGATAAACTGCGGCCGTATCTGCCGATCTCGCGGGTGGAAAAAACCAAGGACGGCACCTTTGCGCTGAACTACGACGAACCGAAAAGCATTGGATACATTGCGCCGTTCTATGGAAACTTCGGCATGATTTCCCGCGCGTATGCCTATATCCTCTCTCTCGGTCGCGACGGCATGCTGGGCACCAGCAACCGGGCCGTGTTGAATGCGAACTATCTACAGGAAAAACTGCGGCCGCTTTTCAATGCGGAATACAAAGGGCGCTGTATGCATGAGTTTGTTTATTCCGGTGATGTGCTGAAAAAATATGGAATCCATACGTTGGATTTAGCCAAAGGCATGATTGATCGGGGGATTCATCCGCCGACCGTTTATTTCCCGCTGAACGTTTCTGAAGCCATTATGGTGGAACCGACGGAATCGGAAGATCGCGATACTCTCGACCATTTTGTGGAAGTGATGGAGGAGTTGTTCGAGGTTGCCAAAACCGATCCGGATCAGCTGCACGCCGCACCGGTCACGACTCCGGTCGGTCGTTTAGACGAGGTGAAAGCCGCCAGAGATATGCGCCTGAGCTATACCTGATAAAGTTGAAGCATACGGAATTCCAAAGGGCCTTTCATCGCGATGGGCCCTTTTTTGCGATTGCTGATCTCATGGCGTTAATAGTATATTAAACCATGATCAGATCCGGTATTCTGTTGGTTTGATTGCATGTGCTGCGGGGAGTGTCTGGGAATCATTTCGAAGTTCAGCCAGAAAGAATTTAAAGGAGAATAGAATGACAATACATTCGGGTATGAAAGGTCGTTGGGTATGGGTATTGGGTATTGCAGCTTTTGCGTGCGGCGTGTTTGGAAAGACGCTTCCCATGCCGCCGAAACCGAATCCGGTCGGAGAAAAACAGCCGGACTTCGGGGCTACCGACGGAAACTTTACGTTTGATGGGAAACCGGCGGTTATTATCTCCGGCTCCATTCATTATCCACGTGTGCCCCGGGCGTATTGGCGGGACCGCATCCGCAAGGCCAAGGCAATGGGCTTTAACTGCATCGGTACCTATATTTTCTGGAACGCCCATGAAAAGAAGCCGGGTGAATTTGATTTTACTGGCAATCTCGACATTGCGGCCTTCGCGCGTGTTTGCCAGGAGGAGGGGATGTGGCTGATTGTTCGGCCCGGGCCTTATGTCTGCTCTGAGTGGGACTTCGGAGGAATGCCTCCGTGGTTGCTGAAGGATCCGGACATACAGGTGCGTACCAACGATCCGAAATTTCTGGAAGCCAGCGCTCGCTATATGAAGGCGGTGGGCGAGCAGTTGAAGGACCTGCAGGTCACGCAGGGTGGGCCGATCATTCAGGTGCAGGTTGAAAATGAATACGGCCAGTTCGGGCGACCCGGCAACGAGGACGACATGGCCTACAATAAAGCCATCTATGACCAGCTGGTTGATGCGGGGTTCGATTGCATGTTTATCCGCTGCGACTGGCCGAAGAAAGAGACGGTCGGCACGGCGCATATTGACGGGGTTTACACCACCATGAATTTCGGTGGCGGGGCAGACTCCGCATTCGCATTTTTTGATAAAGAATATCCCGGCATGCCGAAAATGTGCGGCGAATACTGGGTGGGCTGGTTTGATCACTGGGGTTCAAAACACCACACGAAAGCGCTGGCACCCTTCATTAAGCAGATTGATTGGATGCTTGAAAACGGGGTCTCATTCAACGTCTACATGCTGCACGGCGGCAGTAACTTTGGATTCAACTCCGGAGCCAACTGGTCATCGGGCCAATACAGCGCCGACACTACCAGCTATGATTATGATTCGCCGATGGATGAAACCGGCCGGATTACGGAAAAGTTTTTCACCTTCCGCGATACCATCAAAAAATTTCTGCCGGCCGACTACGAACTGCCGGAACCGCCGGAACAGATTCACCGCATTGAAGTTCCTGAATTTGAGCTGACGCAGATGGCCGGCTTTGATCAGCTGATTCGAGAGCCTGTAAAATCGGAGGATGCTCCATACATGGAATCCTTTGATCTGAATCAGGGACTGGCGCTGTATCAGACCACGGTCGATGTGCCCGCTGCCGGTGAGTATAAACTTTCGTTCAGTGCATTGAAGGACCGTGCGATTATTATTGTGAACGGAAAGCGTGTGGCCACGCTGGATCGTCGCCTGAAGCAGAGCTCTGCTCAAATTCAGTTGCCGGCCGGAAAGGTGAAACTTGAAATCCTGCTAGAAAATATGGGGCATCTTAATTATTCCCGCGAACTGATGACGGATCGTAAGGGGCTTGGCGCAGTCGAGCTGGACGGTAAGCCGTTGCTCGGATGGGAGGTTTATTCCTTCCCGCTGGAACTCGCTGATATTGCCGCGCTCAAGTTTTCAACGCAGCCGGTTGAACCTTCCGCAATGCCGGTATTTTACCGAGGAGAATTCAGCATCGATACGATAGGCGACACGTTGCTGGATGTAACCGGGTGGGGAAAAGGCATGATCTGGGTGAATGGGATTAACCTCGGCCGCTACTGGGATATCGGTCCGCAATATACGCTGTATCTTCCTGGATGCTGGTTGAAGGAAGGAGCCAATGAAATTATTGTAATGGATATTGAGCCGACCGGACATCATTCCATCAAAGGGGTCACTGAATTTATCTATGGACTCAAAGTGGATAAGAATCTGAGTTATAACCGCAAACCCGGGGAGACCCTCCAACTCTCCGATCAGCAGGTGGTTGCCGCCGGATCATTCCAGAATGGGGATGATGCACAGTTGGTTGAATTCGAAAACCCGATTCGTGCGCGTTATATCTGCATCGAGGCCCTCAGTTCGCAATCCGATGACGGCCATGCAGCCATTGCTGAAATTCACCTGATTGACCCGCAGAATAAATTGCTGGATCGGGATCGTTGGCAGGTCATCTATGCCGATAGTGAAGAGATTATTGCTGAGCCCTCATCGGCCGGCAACATTATCGATAATCAGCCGGTGACCTTCTGGCATACTCAATATCAGGGAGACGGCGTCAACGCCAAGCACCCGCACCAGGTGGTACTTGATCTTGGCGGAGTGCAGGAGTTCAGTTCACTGCGCTACCTGCCGAGGAACGGTCCAAACCCTGGAAAAATAAAAAGGTATAAAATCTACGCCTCAGAGGATCTGTTTGACGGGCTGGTTCCTTCGAAATAAACGGGGCCAAACTCTGATTGAAAATTATCAGGAAAGCATCCAGCCTTATCAGGCTGGATCGCCCAGGGTCCACCAACGATGCACGTAGCTTGTAAATTCGCGGCGTTTTTCGCCAAACGATATTAACGTTCTAACTGAACCGTTGTAATTTAGCTGTACCTTGTTTCTACCCGGCCGGGTAGACAATAAAAAGCCCCGCAGTTGAACCGTTGAGAAGACGCCGTGCGTTAGCTCCAGTCATTCTGGCTGCGCTTGGGTTTTCATGGGCAATATTTTCAGAACGAATGACCTATCTGGAGCTGTTGAATGTGGCATATGACGAGGTAAGGATCCGCATTTTTTATAAACTTTAAACGGTGTTTTTTACTGAGAGGGGTGTGTTGATAATAAAAACCTTGAAAGGTGATCGTAATTATAATATATAATTCCTAGTGATGTTTATATATTTAATGAGGGCCTGTTTTGAACCGATTATTCGTAAAAGGTATATGTTTATTCTTCGCCCTTGCTGGTGTTGCTACGGCTCAGTGGACGACACAAACGGTGGAGTTAAAGGCGGGGTGGAATGCGGTCTGTCTGACCGTTCAGCCGGTTCCGGCCACGTGCGAATCCGTTTTTTCCTATGTATCGGTTGAGCGCGTACAGCAATGGTCGCGCACAAAAGGCGGCGCTGAATTTATCAGTGATGTGAATGAAGAGCTGGCCCGTCCATCGGATTGGTTGATCTGGCGGCCGGCCTCGTCCGGATTCCCGAGCTCGCTGAACAGTTTGAACATGCTGCTGGCCGGTCATGCTTATTTGGTTCATGTATCTGAAGCGACCTTGTTGGAGATTAAGGGGCGCGCCGTTCTAGTGGAGCCCGAATGGATTCCGAACGAAATGAATCTGTTGGGGTTGCCGGTGGGGGGAGCCGTTTCTTTTGGCGCATTTTTTGCCTACACGGATGATATCGGAGTGGATTCCAGCGATGGGGGAGTTATTTATGAAGTTCGGCAGAACGGAACTGAGCAAGAGGTTTTCCGGCCGACCACTGCTCGGGTAACACCCGGCAAGGCCTATTGGATTAAAGCCGGGCAGGAACTCGACTATCAAGGCCCGCTGAACATTTCTCTTCGAGACGGGAATTCCTATATGGATTTTGGTGCGGCGACCGGGCCGCGCACCCTGCAGATTCAAAATATCACTTCGGAAGAGCGGCAGGTTACCCTCTCGTTGAGTGCAGGGGGAAATCCGCCGGAGGAAGATGGCGTAGACTTGTTTCCTTTGGCGCAGGGTATGATTCCTCTGTCGTATCGGCAGTTTAACCAGCAGACTCTGCGCATGGACTACCTACCCATGCCGGATACATTAACCACGAATATTGCGGCTCACTCAACGTTTGAACTCACCTTGTTTCCCCGTGCCAACGAAATGCAAAGTGCGGATGTGGGGGCGGTTTGGGAAAGTATTCTGAGCGTGTCGGACTCGGCGGGGCTGGTTAAACAGACGATAGGCCTTTCGAGTCAGCAGGAGCAGCTGGCGTTGAATGATCCGGCGGGCCTTTGGGTTGGAAATGTGGTGGTCGATGCGGTGAGCCGCGCTCCTTCTCAGGCTGGCGGCACCAATGTCTGGAATACGGTGGAGCCGGTTGCAGTTTCGCGGGCCTATTCGTTCCGCGTTTTGCTACACGTTTCTTCGGATGGAACCACCCGTTTGCTGCAGCGCGCTTTTCCGGCCTGGATGGCTGCATCCGAAACGGATGCGGAACCGGAGACCTATGTGTTTACGGACGCGGCCTATGCCTCGCAGTTTAAAAATGATTTCCCGGCGGTGGAAATGGCCCGGATCAGTTCTGCGGCGTTCCCGCTGATGCCGCCCGTTTTGCTCAATGGTTCATTCGGTGCGGCGGGGACCGTGAATGGAATCGTCGATCTTGCATTCGATGATGCAACCAATCCGTTCCGGCACACTTTCCATCCGGCTCATGACAACAAGGAATATCGAAATGGCACGGCCTCGTCCCTCGGAGAAGGCGAAGAATCGTTTGATGTATCGCGGCATCTGACGTTCCGATTTGAGTCTGCGGATCCCCTGGGTGCGAATCCGCAATGGGGTATTTCCGAGGCGGGTGGTTTTTTTGAGGAGTCCGTCGAGGGGTTGAATAAAACCATTTTTGTTAAAGGGGTATTCCGCCTCGAAAAAGTCAGCACATGCGGTGTGCTCAGCTATTTAAATCAGTAAGCCATTCGTACGCAGGAGATAAATTATGAACGTGATAATCAAAACAGTATTCGGATTTCTTTTTGCAGGCGTTGTGGTTGCCTGGGCCGCACCGCCCAGCATTACCTCGGCGGTTACGCCCGGCACCATGAGTTATCAGGGCCGTTTGCAGACGCCCGAGGGGGTGGATTATGACAATGGAATTTATACGGTTGAATTCCGGCTTTATGATTCTGCGAACGAAAACAATCTGCTTTGGGGGGCCACCTATAAACCCTATGTGAACAACGGGTTCTTTAGTGTTATTCTGGGGCAAACCAATGTCGGCGAGACGCCGATCGCCGGTGCTGAGTTTACTGCTGTTGAAGATTTCTGGAAAGGCGTTTGGATTGATCCGAACTCGGCCAAAAAGAATCGATATCTAGGCATCACTGTACTGGAAGGAGCGGACAACAATACGCTGGCTTCTCCGAGCGAATCTTTTCCACGGCAGGAACTCTTGGCCTCGCCCTTTGCCATTCAGGCGCAGTTTGCTCAACAGGCTTCCCATGCCGAGCAAGCCGCGCATGCGGCGACTGCGGATGCATCGGCTTCTGATTTTACGCTGAATGGAGCTTTGGTTCCTGGAGGATCTACGTTGGTATTGAATGGAAATATAGACCTTGGAGGAACTATCGCGAAATCGACTGGTAACGTGATCGTCGATGACAATCTAGAAATATCGAACGGGAATTATTTGTATTCGAGGGAATTTTCCTATTTGTACGGTACCACCTATTTTAGTGGCCAACTTTCCGTCAATGGTCATTCCCTCTCGCATGTTGTGCAAGCACCGGCTTCCGGTGTACGTATGGTGGCGGGTAATGTAAATCAGTCCGGCACTGAAACGAGGGATGTCGGAAATCAATTTACGGTTTCTAAAACGGGCACGGGTACCTACTACATCAATTTCTCACCGGATTTTTCTCAAACACCTGTTGTGGTCGTGCAGGGCGGCCCGGATGGAAACGCGATAGATAATTTCTACCAGATATCCAGTGTGGACCGTTTTGGCTGCTATGTTAAAAGCTCAGATGATGATCCCAGCGCGAGTTTCTCCGCTCAGGACGCGGCCTTCAACTTTATTGCGATAGGGCAGTAAGGAATTTCGCAACTTCTCTGTTCCCGTACCCCTAAGGTGGTGTATCGCATGCCTAATCTATCGAACATGAAAAAAACAGGACTGGCTTTCGTCTTTCTCTTAAGCCTCAGTTCTGCCGGGTTTGCGCAAACTGCGGTGATTCGGACGACTTACGAAAATATTCTGATGCCTCTGGCTTCCAGCAACCGTGTGGTCGGGGTGGCGGGGGCCGTGAGCGGGAATACCCTTTATGCCGGAAATACCAATTTATATTTTTCAGCGAATAATCAGGCCCGGTTGGCCACGGTTCAGCTCGGGGCGCCGTCCGGTGCCATTGTTGCGAACTATGGCTTAGGCGATGAGTTGACGCCCCCGGTGGGTGCCGCCCCCGGAAGCACGCCGATTTTTACCGCCGCAAATATTCTGTGGCTGGATTATGCCGACAAACTGTTGGCCATAGATTCCGGCGCAGCCATCGTCCAATGGTTAATGGACGATGGAACCACGAACACCGTGACCTATGCGATTTCACCGAATGCTAAAAAACGTCCGGTCCGCCTCTATTGGACCGACGATGAAAACGGGAAGCCCTTGCAAAATGCCGGACCCACCGTTCAGTTTGGTCAGAATTATCAGGTGGATTTATTCCAGAGCACGTCCATCTCGATTAACGAAGCCGATTATCAATGGAGTTATAGCGGCCCCGGCAACAGCCCTGATTATGATGTGTGGCTGGATGGAAGCATGCTGCATGCTAAGAAGGGCGCGACCGGAAAATTTTTGCTGACCTATTCCAATCTGGATGGGTTTGGGTTCCGGCAATATCTCGGGCATGAAGTGGTGGAAGTATTAGCGCCGATGAGCAACCTGCAGAATGTACACGTGGGGGATCGCCTGATTCCGGTTCAGCGCAGTTATGAAATCGAGGATTTGTTTTCGACTATTTCCCGTGGCGCGACTGATCCGACCGGCGAAAATCCCGATGATATTTTTGTCTATAAACACAATCAGGGGGTAAAGAACGGCTGGGTATGGGCAACGCGGGAAACGATGGCGCCCTGGCAGGTTGAGATCTACTGGAAAGCAAAAGAGACCCTCGATGTCATCTGGCCGTTTGAGGTGGATATTTACGACATCACGTGGGGCGATGAGCTGCAGCATTATGTGCGGGGGGAGCTGGACGAAGGCGACTTTGAACCTTCGGTCTACCTGCCGTCTGAACTGGCCGCGCTGGTGATGCCGTATCAAACAAAAGACGGGGAGCAGGGAGCGAGCGAGCCGTTTGCATTTGTAGAAGATGGTGTATTGCATACGGATGCGCTGGGTAAATTTTTACTGCGTTATTCCACCGAAGATCACGTTTGGTTTGAGCCGGTTGAGGCGGTTTCCTACGACCGCTCAAGGCCCGTTGCCATTGAGCAAACCATTGCAACCGAGTTGCGGCCCGCTGATCTTTCCGGGAATTATACCAACTGGCCGGGCTATTGTTACACCCCGTCCGGCACGGCCTTTAATCCGAACTACTATGCGTATCCGGAACAATATCAAACCACCGATGAGATCAGCTCTTCGATCTACGGGGTGAACAAGGGATCGTTGGAGGTATGGTGGGCGAATGCCTCTAAATTCTGGCAGTTGGAAGGCACGGATGAGGACGAAGTGAAGCTGCCCAATCCCGTTTTCTTCCCGTCTATGGTGAATGTCTATACGAACGTCTGGCCAACAAATGCGGATCAGATCGTCACGGCCAGCGGGCTGGGAACGTCAGGCTGGACGGCGGAGACCAATCATGCGGCGGTTTTGCAGGTGAACGGCTCCGGCTTCTCGGTCACCAATCAATCAGATCTGGGGTCCTGGTCCATTGGCAGCGAATTTACACTCGAAGCCTGGATCAGGCCGGATTCGCTGGCTGACGGGGCTGTTATGCAGAAGGGAACCGCCTGGAGTCTGGAATGGATCGATGGCAAGCTGGCGTTCAACGATGGCGTGGAAATCCTGCAGGCGAATACCTCGATGCAATCCAACGAATGGCAGCACCTGGCATTGACCTACACATCAAGCGGAACGGTTAAACTGTTCCTGAACGGAGCCGTGGTTGGGCTGGGGCAGCGCACCAATAGTCTGGTCAGTTCAGCGAGCCTCACGCTCGGCGCATTTGCCGGTCAATTGGATGAGGTGGCGATTTGGAATACTGCGAGGTCGCCCGAAGAGATTCAGGATTCCATGCGCTTTCCGCAACTTGGGCAGCTGCAACCGACCTTGGTCTATTTTTCCTCATTCAATGCGGATGAAGAGAACGGAGACTACGACCCGAATCAACGGACGAGCGGTGGGCTGCCTAATGTTCGGTCCACCTTGAGTCTGGCCGGAGCCTCTCCGGAAATATATGTGCAGAACAATGATGCTGCACAGGGATATAACCCGAATGAAGAACATGCGCTCATCATTCAGGATACGGTCTATGCCCTGCGTTCGGACTTGAATCAGACGAACGATGCGGACTATAGCTCGGCCCCCTTTGTTCTCGTCGAGTATGAGACGCCGGAAGGTACGCCAACCATGGCAATTTATGAAGTGGTTCTGGCCAATGAGCTGTATGCTTTTGAACAGTTTCTTGAGGCCGGGCAAATGCTGCAGGCACCCGCCCCGCTGAATCAGCTGCAGCCGGATTGGAGTCCGAATAATGGATTCTCTGCCGGTGCACTGGTTCCTTTCGAAGATCGTACGGGTCGATACTGGGCGCATCAGGCGAACGATGACGGCATGTCAACCAATGCGGTTGCTTCGCTCTGGTATCCGAACCAGACCGGCTTCTGGTATCCGGACGGTGCATCACCGCCGGCCGGCGAACCGGTTGCATTGCTGGGCGCGCCGAACGATCAATTTGTTGACTTTAACTATACGATCAGCTGGCCGGACAACGTGCCCGGCTTATATGTGGGCGATACCCTCACGACCCCGAAGGACAACCTTCCGGCCATTCGCGGACAGCTCAGTGTGGGTGTGGTCTATCAGCAGTCGCTGACGAATAGTTCAAACCCCAGTGTGAAACTGATTGATCCCACCCGTGCCCGTAAGGCTGAAATGGTTGAACCGCCAGGCGGCATGAAGTCGTACCGCGATCCCAAGACGGGGAATACCTTCTTCAGTGAACTGCCGCCGGCGCTGCGCGCCCGTATGTTCTGGAATGGAACCGAACCGGAATCGAGTCGCTTCCAGTTGATCGGAGAATTTGTTGAACGCACCGATGGGCATAATTATCTGATGCTGAATACGCTTTCGCAGAGTAACCGGGTGAATGCACTCGATATGGAAATTGTGACCGGCCAGGACGACGTCTGGATCAGTTCGGTTGGAGATCTGCCGGCCACCGTTTTTGAGGTTCCCAATGACGACATACCCGTCGACTCGCTGGCCCTTTCGACGGTCGGTAAAGGGCAGGGCTATGTGACCCTGATTTTCAACGACAGTACCAATACCGATATGGTCGATCCGTCCGAGAATGTTGACATGGTAGTGATTCAGGTCGTCCCCGAGCTGTATCGCGGCAAACTGGACCCCATCTTTTCGCCGAACCCGTTAGACAAACAGATGACGCTGAAATATACAGCGGACTTCGCCGGCGAACCGGAGCTGTTTGCCTTCGAGTGGGAATATGCCGATCCGGATAATGGAAGCGCACCGCCGGAAGACAGTGCAAACTGGAAGTTCTTTGCGGCCTCAGACGGGCTTCATTACACCACGATTGGCGGGGCGGGCATCTTCGGCTTATCCGATCACTATCTGCGTTGCCGCTACCGAGCGCTGGATCCGGATGTGCAGGCGAATGTCGGAACCAACTGGGCCGCATGGACTCCCCCGCAGTTGAGTGAAGGCTGGATTAAACGGGCGCTGAAAGAGATCAACCCGTTTGAACAGCGGATTCGTGACTATATGAATTACGAAGTCGATACATCGCTGAGCATGGTTCAGCAGGCGGGACGACCCTATAACGGCGATATCCCTTTGAATTATGGAGCGCTGGATGATTATGGGCTTATTCCGATTTATGAAACCATTTACCGTCAATCTCTGGATTTAACGAAAGAGGGAGATGTGAGTGGAGCGCTGTCGCTGGCGTTGATGCTGGTCTCCGGCCGGTTGTCCGATTTCTATACGTTGCTGGGTAATGAAGCCTATGCCGATGCGCTCAACCCAACCGTTACGCTGGGGAGCGATGATCCCGTGGCCGCGACAGAAATCTCATCCATTTTCTGCTTCCAGAACCAATTGCCGGATCTGCTGAGCGAGGAATTAGTGTTGCTGCGTGGTCGCGATTCCACGATGAATCCCAACGTGGCTGATTATCCTATTTACAATCGACTGCCCTGGAATTTCACGGCCGATATTACCGGAGGCGAAGTGGCTTATGCGCTGAACTACGGTATCAGCGATTTGAAAGGAAATCAGAATGGCAGTGTGGATGAAGGCGATGCCGCCATCCTCTATCCACAGGGGCATGGCGATGCCTGGGGGCACTATCTGAAATCCATCAAATATTATTACGGGATGATGCATCAGGACAATTTCCATTGGTACCCGCAGGTCGAAGGGCTGCTGGTCGGCGATACTGAAGTGACGGTCTCTTATCTTCACGAGAAAAAGTTTGCGGTGGCCGCTGCGGCGAAGAGTCGTGCCGGAATCGATATTCTAAGCAAAACCTGGCGACAGGAATATCAGAACAGCCAGGCCGATGACTGGTTCTTCTTAAGCGATTCCGATACGAACCGGGCCTGGGGCGTTTCCGAGTGGGCCAGCCGTGTTGGGCAGGGCACCTATTTTGACTGGCTTGCGGCGAACTCGTTGTTGCCTGATGTGGATTCCGATCCAACGCATGAAGGCATTCGCGTGATCGATCGTGTCACGGTTCCTGAATTGGCTGAGCTGGCGGAAAACAGCCGGGTCATTCAGCAGCAGCTGGACCGCGTGGATGGCAGGATGAATCCACTGGGCCTTTCGGAGAATGTGGTGCCATTCGATATCAGTGCAACGGGCATTGATGCCGGCGAGACCCATTTCGAGCAGGTGTATGAACGGGCGAAAGCAGCGCTGCAGAATGCGGCCGAAATCTTTGACCGGGTGCAGACCTCCAGCCAGGCGCTACGCGACCAGAATGAAGAGCGGGATTTCGACCAGACCCTAGCCGATGAAGAAGCGGCATTGAACCGTCGGTTGATTGAGATTTACGGCTATCCGTATTCCGATGATATCGGTCCTGGAAAAGCCTATCCGCAGGGATACCTCGGTCCGGATCTGTTGCATTATACCTATGTGGAGCAGTATGCGGAAGACGGCTATGCGCAGAGCTCTATTTCCGTGGTCAGCACCAATCATGTGGTGGACGGATATGTGTCCAGAGATCAGGTTCAGATTGACCTGCCGCTGGAGTATGCCTTGCTCACAGCACCCTTCCTCCTGCTGGCTCATGAATTCGAGGTTCAAAGCCCCAGCTTGACTCAGGAAATCACAACCAATGAGTTTACGGTCAGCTCAACCGGTCTGCCGGTGAAACCCGATAATTATGGAGGATCGCGCCGGGCCGAAGGCGAAATCCAGCTTGCACTCTCCCGCTATATCGAAGCGTTGAACCGGATGAAGGGGGCGATCGATGTGGTGGAAATCGGAAGCATTGATGCCGAGAATCTGGCGGAACGGATTTATATCGACCATTCCTATGAAAGGACGACCGGAATTTATGCGGCCGAGATGAAAGTCGCCATTCTTGCCAATCAACTGATTCGCGCATCTTTAAAAGCAACGCGGGAAGAAGCGTTGCTACTGGCGGACGATGCCTGGCGGGTTCAGATGGCCATTGCTGAGGCAGCCCCGACTGCGGTCGGTTTTTCGGTCGATGCGGGTTCTCCTCTTCGCATCACAGCCGCCGCGACGGGCGGTGGGATTATGATTGCTAAGCACACGGCCAACGTCGGGTTATCCGTAACGGAGAAAGTGCTGTTTGCCTTGGATGTTTATCTGCAGGCAACGCAGGAAACGGTCACGGGTATATTAAATCGGGATCTAAGGCATAAGCAGCAATTGTGGCAGCTTGAGGATTTGGTCCGGCAGCAACAAGTCCACCTGAGCGAGTTCTACGAGATGGCTCAGGGTGCTGAAACAGCCCGCATGGAATATATGAAGTCCATTGCTAAAGGCGATGCGCTTCTGGTGGAACGCGAGCGGCTTCGGATTAATCATGCCGCAGATCTCAATGCCAAACGCTACCGCAATATGGCGTATCATATTTTCCGCAACGATGAACTGAACCGGTATTCGGAGACGTTTGATCTGGCCGCGCGTTACTGCTATCTCGCCGCGAAAGCCTACGACTATGAAACCGGCCTGCTATCGAGCGACAGTCAATACACCGCCGGCAGCGATTTCATGGAAGATATTGTGAAAGCGCGGACGATCGGCCGGATGAGCCGTGGCATTGGAAACCGTCCGGACAAACCGTTGGCGGGCGGTCCGGTGGGGGATCCCGGTCTGGCGGATATCCTGGCCCGTATGAAGGCAAATTGGGATGTGCTGGATGGACGCTTAAGCTTTAATAATCCACAGACCGAAACTGGTCGGTTTTCCTTACGTTCAGAGTTGTTCCGCATTAAACCCGCTGCGGCTGGGAATGAACGGAGTGATGAAAACTGGCGGGAAACACTGGAGAAGTATCGGGTGGATAACTTATTAGCGCTTCCGGATTTCCAACGCTATTGTCTGCCCTTTACACCGGCTGAGCTGGAAGAACCGGCCATCGTAATTCCTTTCTCAACGGATATCAGTTTCCGGAATAATTTCTTCGGACACGATCTGGCGGGCGGGGATAATGCGTACGATTCGACCCACTTTGCTACGAAGATCCGGAGTGCTGGAGTTTGGTTCAGTAATTTCGACAATGCCTTTTCCGGCGGCATTGCAAATCAACCGCGCGTCTATCTGATTCCGGTGGGCATAGACCGCATGCGCGTGCCCTCTGCAGAACTCGATGAGGTGCGCAGTTTCCAGGTGGTGGATCAGGCTCTTCCGGTTCCCTATCCATTCAGTGAACAGGATTGGGATGATCCGAACTGGAGCGCCCTGAAAGATATGCTGGGCGATGAACTCTATAATGTCCGCCGCTATCCTTCGATGCGGGCTTATCATGATCAAGGCACCTTTGATGCAACGGAAGTGGTGAACAATTCCCGTCTGATCGGTCGCTCGGTATGGAATACCGAATGGTTACTGATCATTCCGGGGGGCACATTACTGAACGATGGCGATGAGGGGCTCGATCGCTTTATTCATGGCCGGGAAGTCTATCCCGGTGTGCGGGATGAAAACGGGGTAGAGGATATTAAAATTTTCTTCCAGACCTATTCCTTCTCAGGCAACTAACGGTGGGTATTTTTATGATGAAGAGAAGTGTCTTAATCCTGCTGAGCCTGCCGATCATTGTATCGGCTTCGGTTCCCCGACCGGCCAGTACCTATTTCGGTCTGGTCAAAGATGCCTATGGCCAGCCGTATTTGGAAGGTGCGCGCATTTCATTCCAAGCCCGGAACATTGAGGTGGTGAAGCAGGATATTTCGGGATTGCAGGGCCACGGAATTAATTTCATGGTCGATCTGGAAATGGATGATGGGTTCGGAGAACGCTATGCCCCCTATGCCATGCGGGAAGGTGAGGCGGTAGAATTCGTGGTTGAGGTCGATGGCGTCCGGCAAACGATTCTGGAGGCATCCACGCTGACGGTTCCGGCTCCGGGGTCGGATGTGGCGCTTTTCATTACAACCGGCACGGATGTCGACGGGGATGGACTTCCGGATGAATGGGAACAACAGATGTTGGCCGCCTCGGGCGGGTCCGTTACCAACATTAATCAAATCAAGCCGTCCGATGATTTTGATCAGGATGGCGCATCGAACTGGCATGAATATCTGGCCGGTACCTTTGCTTTCCTGGATTATGATTATTTTGCTGTTGAGGATTTAGAGCAGACCGAAGACGGGCGTCTTATTTTCCGGTTCTTAAGTGTTCCGGGTAAAAGCTACGGTCTGGAACTCAAGGATAGTCTTCCGGATACGGATGGCTGGGAGGCGGGAACTTTTTCCACAACGCTTGATGATCCGGCGGTCATTTCAAAGCTCCTGGGCGACGGCTACTATAAGGCGATGTATATTGAAATCCCCGATCAGCAACAATTCATGCGCCTAATTGCGGAGTAATTTCTTATGCGATGGATCATCCTTTTTTTTGCGATTGCCACGGCGATGTCGGTTTCAGCAGAGTCGTGGACGAATGCCGCCGGACATTCAGTAGAAGCAAAAATGATCGCCCGTAAAGGCGATGTGCTGACGATGAAACGCGCCGATGGTTCTAGCTTTACGATCAACATGAACGGGCTGTCAAAGAAATGCCAATCAACGGTAAAGGCCCGCTTCCCCGAGCCGAAGAAAACGCATGAAGACATTGTGCGTGAGCGCAATCAGTTGCGATTAGAGCAACTGGATAAAAAAACGAAACAATGAACACCTTAAGAATTAGTTTTGAGGACGGCAGTTCTTTGAGCTACACGAAAAAAGCCCCGTCGAAACAGGGCTCTTCTTTTTCCAATGGTTGGAAGATATAAAACGCCTCTATGAGGCTTTCTTCAGCAGGATGCGGAGCATCCGGCGTAGCGGCTCGGCCGCGCCCCAGAGGAGCTGATCGCCGACGGTGAAGGCGGCGAGATATTCCGGGCCCATCTTCATTTTACGCAGGCGGCCGATCGGCACGGTCAGCGTACCGGAAATGGCGGCGGGGGTCAGACGGGCCAGCGTTTCTTCCTTATTGTTGTTCACCACGTCGACCCATTCGTTGTCGTTGCGAAGGATTTCGGTGATCTCCTCAATCGACACATCTTTGGTCAGCTTAATAGTCAGTGCCTGACTGTGGCTGCGCATCGCGCCGATACGCACGCAGATGCCATCGATCGGCACCAACGGATCGTTGCCGAGAATCTTGTTGGTTTCCACAAACCCTTTCCACTCTTCCTTGGTCTGGCCGTCATCAACGGCTTTGTCGATCCACGGAATCAGCGAACCGGCCAGCGGGGCGCCGAAGTTGGCCGTCGGCATGGCATCGCTACGCAGGGCTTCGTTAACCTTGCGGTCGATGTCCAGAATGGCGGAGGCCGGGTTTTTCAGCTCTTCCGCTGCGGCTTCGAACAGGTGGCCTTTCTGAGCCAGCAGTTCGCGCATATTCTGCGCACCGGCACCGGAGGCCGCCTGATAGGTCATGGCGGAAACCCATTCCACCAGTCCGGCTTTAAAGAGGCCGCCGATGGCCATCAGCATCAGAGAAACCGTGCAGTTGCCGCCGATGAAATCTTTTTTGCCGTCGGCCAGCGCTTGATCGATGACCGGGCTGTTTACCGGATCGAGGACAATAGTGGCCTGTTCAGCCATGCGTAGCGTGGACGCCGCATCAATCCAGTAGCCGTTCCAACCTTTGGAACGCAGTTCGGGGTGTACTTTATTCGTGTAGTCGCCGCCCTGGCAGGTGATGATCACGTTCATTTCGCTGAGTGCATCGAGGTCGAAGGCATCGAGCAATACTGATTCGCCTTTGCCGACGTTCGGTGCAGGCTGCCCAGCCTGTGAGGTGGTAAAGAAGACGGGATCAATATACTCAAAATCGTTTTCCGCGCGCATGCGGTCCATCAGCACGGAGCCGACCATGCCGCGCCATCCAATAAGTCCGGTTTTCATAAGTTGTTCTCCAGGTTCCGTTCAAAGGGTGGGCACAGTATTTAATTTGAATTCCAAACGCAAGCCGCTAGTGTCCCCGCTTCTTGTCCGCAAAAAGCGGAGTTCCAAACCTTGGAAAGGGCTTTGATATGTGGATATGGCTGGGATTGGTTTCGATGGCGTTTCTGGGGGTGTACGATCTCTGTAAAAAACATGCCCTGACGGATAATGCCGTACTGCCCACCCTGTTTTTCTCCAACCTGGCCAGCGTTTGTTTAATGGTGCCGGTGTTGTTGGGATCTCGGTTTGCGCCGGAGCTGATGGGGCGCATCGGTCTGTATGCCGCGCCGATGGATCTGCAGTGGCACGGTTATATGCTGATGAAAGCCCTGATTGTGGGGTCTTCCTGGATTTGCGCTTATTTTGCGCTGAAGCATCTGCCGATTTCCATCGTCTCGCCGATCCGCGCTTCCGGCCCGGTATGGACGCTGATCGGGGCGATTTTAATTTTTCACGAACAGCCTTCGCCGATGCAGTGGGCCGGGATGGGGTTGATCTTTTTCTGCTACCTGTTGTTTTCAGTGCTCGGAAAGGCGGAGGGCATTCACTTCCATCGCAGCAAGTGGGTGGGGCTGGTCTTTATTGCCACGCTGATCGGCACCTGCAGTACGCTGTTTGATAAATGGCTGATCCACGGGCAGGGCATGGCTCCGATGCAGGTGCTGGCGTGGTATTTCCTTTATCTCGCAATCTTTTTCACACTCGTGAACGCGTTTCTCTGGTGGCCGAACCGCAAAAAGACCACCCCGTTTAAGTGGCGCTGGACGATTCCAATGATTGGAACATTTCTGGTGTGTGCCGACTTTGCCTATTTTATGGCGGTGGCAGAGCCGGAAGCGCTGATTGTGGTGCTGTCTGTTCTGCGGCGCTGCAGTGTGCTGATTTCCTTTTTTGTCGGCGCCTTCCTTTTTCGCGAAGTCAACAAACGCAAAAAAGCCTGGGTACTGGCAGGAATCATGATCGGCGTGCTTTTAATAATTCTTTCGGAACGGTAGAAACGTGTCCTTATGAAAGTGGTTCTGAAACATGCGGGGCGTTGGCTGCATTTCCAATGTCCGGAAAAGGTGCTGGTGGCCGAGCGGGCGGAGCAGGTGCTTCCGATGCTGCAGGAGGCGGAGAACTCGGGCCTGTTTGCGGCGGGCTTTATTTCCTATGAAGCGGCCCCGGCGTTTGATTCCGCTCTGATAACGAAACCTGCCTATGGATTTCCGCTGCTTTATCTTGGCTTGTTTTCCGCACCGAATGTGCTGAAGGAAATCGAAGAACCACCCGCTTCTGATTTTGAGATCGGGGAGCTGAAGCCCTCGGTTTCGAAATCGGAATTCGTGGATGCGATCGGGCAGATTAAGGAGCGGATCGCCGAAGGTGCAACCTATCAGGTGAACTATACCTATCGTCTGCATGCCGACTTCAAGGGCGATGCCTGGGCGTTTTTTTATGAATTGGTGAAGGGCCAGAATACGGAATATGCCGCGTTCATTGAAACTGATGATTTCACGATCTGTTCGGCCTCGCCGGAGCTATTCTTTAACCTGAGCAATGGATCGATTACCGCCCGCCCGATGAAGGGCACGGCCAAGCGTGGGCGCACGCTTTCCGAAGATTGGAAACAGGCGGAAGCGTTACGCGAATCAGAAAAAGACCGTGCGGAAAATATCATGATCGTGGATATGATCCGCAACGATATCGGCCGCATTGCCCAACCCGGCAGTGTTGAAACGGTCAGTACCTACGATGTTGAAAAGTACCCGACCGTTTGGCAGATGACCTCGACCGTGCGAGGGAAAAGCGACGAGGGCGTCGTTTCTACGTTCAGGGCGCTGTTTCCGTGCGCATCGATTACGGGTGCGCCGAAGGCGAAGACGATGGAAATTATCCAGGGGTTGGAAACGTCGCCGCGCAAAATTTATACAGGCTCGATGGGGTTCATCACACCCGCCGGCGAAGCGTGTTTTAATGTGGCGATCCGCACGGCGCTGATTCAGAACGGCAGTCTTGAATTCGGCGTGGGCGGCGGCATTGTTTGGGATTCCGATGCCGAATCTGAGTTTGAGGAAACGCTGACGAAGGCGCGGGTCTTAACGCAGCCGCGTCCCGACTTCCAACTATTGGAAACCATGTTGTGGGAGCCCGGCAACGGGATTTTTCTAAAGAACGAGCATATGCAACGGCTGGCAAAATCGACTGCTTATTTTGATGTGCCGCTGGATATGCACGCGGTTTTCCAATGCCTGGATGATTTGGGGGAACAGCAGTTGAAGGTGCGTTTGTTGGTTGCGCGAGATGGCAACTCGGAGGTTCAGACTTTTCCGCTCGACGGGCGGACGGATTGTCAATCCGTCCCTGCCTTGCGCGTTGCGTTTGCAAAGGAACCGGTCGATTCGCAGAACTTTTTTCTCTATCACAAAACGACGCATCGAACGGTCTATGATTCAGCCATGGCGGATTTTTCGGATTGTGATGATGTCATCCTTTGGAATGAAAAGGGCGAGGTGACGGAAAGCTGCATTGCCAATGTGGTGATTCGTAAAGGCGGCCGATTGATAACCCCTCCCGTCGAATGCGGCCTGTTGGCCGGCACCTTTAGGGAGCATTTGCTGAAAGCGGGTGAGATTGAAGAGGGGCTTGTTTTCAAGGATGATCTACTGAGTGCGGATGAGGTTTTTCTGGTCAATTCGGTCAGAAAGTGGCAAAAGGCTGTCATTAAGTAACTGGAGAAGTATGCATGAAAGTTATCGTTGATTTAATGATTGTTCCCATCGGTGTCGGCGTTTCACTGTCGCCCTACGTGGCGGCCTGCGAAGAGGTTTTGAGCGGCACCGGGCTGAAGACGGCGCTGCATGCCAACGGTACCAATATTGAAGGCGAATGGGACGACGTTTTTGCGGCGGTGAAAGCCTGCCACGAAAAGGTGCATGCCTTGGGCGCTCCGCGTATTCACACCAACATTAAGCTGGGAACGCGAACGGATAAATCCCAGTCGATGGAAGACAAAGTGAACAGCGTTGAGCAAAAGCTGGGTCAGTGATTCCTGCAGACGGGAATCCGCAACACGACGATCAGGCCGATCAGTAGAAAGATACTTCCTATGATGCGGACAAGGTTGTTTTCAATGGCAAAGGCCATGGCGTAGGTTCCGAAAAGAAGAATCGAGCCAACCGCAATGATTTTGGCCTTCTTCGGAATGCATTGGTTCTCGTGCCAGTTGCGGATAATCGGGCCGAACACTTTGTGTTCGGTCAGCCAGCGATGGCATTTTTCGGATGACCGTGCAAAGCACCCGGCCGCCAGCAGGAGCAGGGGCGTGGTCGGCAGCAATGGGACAATCACACCGACCGCCGCCAGTGCAGTGAACAGAACCCCGGCCGTTAAATAAAGACCTTTGCTTTTTCCAATCATTGGAAAAAGGTGCTGGATGTGCGGAATGGAGTAAAGGCAAATGCGCCGGATGGAATACGTTCGACCGCAGGAAGCTGACATTGCGCTGTAGAGGCATTCGGTTATTTCTTTTTCCGCGTGAAGCTGAAAGACCGTATGGTCTGCCGAAATAGTACGCTGTTCCGCCTTATTCTAATAAATCCTAACTTGCAATCAGTCACACGAATCGATTATATCTCAAACCTTTGAGGAGCAAAATGGAGCCTATGATGAACCAGCTGTTTAATATTGAAGATAAAGTAATTGCCGTAACGGGCGCCGCCGGAGTTCTCTGCGGCGGAACTGCCAAATATCTGCAGGAGCAGGGAGCCTATGTGGTCTATCTCGACCTCTTTCAGGACAAAGTCGATGAAACCGTTGCCGAAGCCAAAAAGATTTCCGACAAATGCTGTGGCTTCGCCTGCAATGTGCTCGATCAGGACGCACTCGATAACGTCAGTGCGCAGATCATGGAAACCTGCGGTCGGGTGGATGTGTTGATCAATGGCGCCGGTGGAAATATGCCCGGCGCAACCATCGGTCCGGATCAGGATGTGTTCGACCTGAAACTGGACGACTATTCCAAGGTGCTCGACCTCAACCTTAAGGGATCGGTTCTGCCGACCATGACGTTTGCGAGAATCTTTAAGGAGCAGGGCCACGGTGTCGTGGTTAACTTTTCCTCCATGTCATCTCCGCAGGCGCTGACCCGTGTACTGGGCTATTCCAATGCCAAGGCGGCGATTGATAATTTTACCCGCTGGATGGCCACCGAGATGGCGCTGAAATACGGCAACAAGATCCGCGTGAATGCCATTGCACCGGGCTTCTTTATCAGCAACCAGAATCGGGCGCTGCTGACCAACGAAGACGGTTCCTACACCGAACGTGGGCAGCAAGTCATCACCAAAACCCCGTTCCGCCGGTTTGGTGAGCAGGAAGAAGTGTTCGGCACGATTCACTATCTGATTTCAGATGCCGCTTCATTTGTAAGTGGAATCGTCGTCCCCGTCGATGGTGCCTTCTCCGCCTTCACGGGTGTTTGATGAGAAGAAGTCGAAGGTCCCAAGGTCAAAAGTCGAAGGTCGGTTGCGACCTTTTAACCTTTTAACCACGGACCTTCAACCTTCCGACTTTCGACCGTTCTTCCCTAATCCTCCAGCTCGACTTCGAGTTGATAGAAGCTCGCGTCTTCTGTGTTGTGAACGGTGTCGGTGAAACTGTTGATCGGGTAGGGGAGGTCGGTTTCCAGACGTTGGAAATCGTTGGTGAGCGCGTCGCTCCACCACACGCTGTAACTTCGTCCTTCCACCGCGTCCCATTGCACGACGAAACCTTCCGCCGAAGGTACGGCGTTCGTTACGGCGAAGAAGGAGGCTGCGTTGGTGGGGTTGGTCCCCGCGATATATTCATCGCCGTTAGGGGCCGCGTCGTTGTCGTTATTTTCTGACGGCAGGGCATTGTATCCGAAGTAGGTCCGTTCCCATTCGTCCGGCATGCCGTCGCCGTCCGCGTCGTCACCCAGATCCGTCTGGAACTCATAGGCGCCCATGTCGACGTGCGTGCCTACAATCCGCGGGTTGCCGTCCAGATCGGTGCTACCCGTTACGTACTCATCATCGCCCCAGTTGATACAGGGGGAGATTGATTGCAGTCGATAATCCCCGGCTGCGGCGTCCGCAAAGAGCGGGGCGTTGGTGATGTTGCCATATTCCCCGTGAGACAGGTCGGGGGAGCAGGAGAAAGCAACATTGTCGAAAACTTGCAGGTTACCTCCGCTCTTGGTGGCCGTGTTGTTCCAGACAATACAATTGGTCGCTGAGGTTGCAAAGAGTCCTCCTCCAGATGACGTGGCGTTGTTTTCGAGGAAGGTACAATGGATGGCAGACGCGGTATAATAGCCCGAGGCCATGCCCCCACCCACTTCCGCTGAGTTTCTTATGAAAACACAGTTAACCGCAGTGCTCTCACATGCTCCTCCTCCGTCGTTAACAGCCGAGTTGCCTATAAACACGCAATTGCTCGCTGTGCTAGAAGCCATTCCTCCACCTCCACCAATCCAAATCAAGGTGGACGCGTTTCCCTCAAATAGGCAATCGGTCGCCGTTCCTTCGTACATTCCGCCCCCATCAGACGCCCTGTTATTTTTAAAGATGCAATCGTTCGCTGTACCCTGATACATGCCGCCGCCTCTGGACGAAACGTTGCTTTGGATGAGGCAACTTTCTACCACCGGGGTTGGGTTGTCGCAATAGATCCCTCCTCCTTCGGCATTCTTCACAAAACCATTCGCGATGGTGAGGTCGCGCAGAACGCACATTGAGTCAGCTAGGTGAAAGCACCGGTTGCTTTGCCCTCCATCAACAATTGTGAATTCGGCACTGTGGGCGCTTTGAACGTTGATGGGTTTCCAGACTCTGATTTCCTCGGTCAGGTGGTAGGTCCCGTTGGTGACCCAAACGGTGCCGCCGGAAACCATCTGCGCGTCAACGCCCGACTGGATCGTGGCCTTGGCGGTGCTCCAGTTCATCCCCGAGTTTGAGTCGTTTCCGTTGGGCGCGACATAGATCGCAGCGTCTTCTGCGTTCACGACCTCGACGTGTTGTGTAATCGAAACGCTATCGGACGAGTCGGAGTAATGGCCGGTCAGCACCACCTCATGCGGGCCGAGTTGGTCCCAGCGGTGGCTTCGGACCGTATAGTTGGATGCCTCGCTGTTGGTATGGGTCGAGCAGTCCCCGAAATCGATGCTGAATCCAGAACAAGGTCCCAGAATGGTCAGGCTGAAATCCATTTCATATTCCGCGAGGACCCGCTCGGACAAACCTGTGATATACAATAAGATCGGTCTGTCCGCGGATGCTTCCGGCTCATCACACCCCATGGAGGGCGGATTGTTCCACGGCTCGTCATCGATATCCGAACCATAAAAGAGGTTGGTTCCTGCTCCAATGCAGGGCGAGTCGGGCGCGAGGTGCGAGCTGGAGATGAGCATCGGCGCGTTGGTGATATTGCCGTCTACCCCGTGGACGGTATCCGGCGAGCAGGTGTGTCTTACTTCGGAGCTGTGAACAGCGTAATCGTAATCATATTTATGAGGGCGCCATATATTATCGCCATCACCATCCGCTGTGTTATCCCATACAATGCCGTTGATTATCTCGGTCCAATAGATTCCGCCGCCATTCTCTCCCGCGCTGTTTCCGGAGAAGGTGCAGTTGACGGCTTTGCTGGGCCCATCCGGTCCATAGTGCGAGACGAAAGATCCTATGCCGCCGCCGTTTTTCGCTGTGTTGCCAGTAAAGACGCAATTGATGACGGTAGAGCAGGACGCGCCCCCGCCGTAGGTTTGGTCGGCCGTGTTTCCAGTAAAGACGCAGTTTGTCGCTGTGCCAGCGGACATTCCCCCGCCCCCGTAAAGCGCAGATTCCCCGAAGTAGCCGTCAACCACCCCGTTGGTTTCAAATGTGCAATGAGCGGCAGTGCCTCCATACATTCCACCACCGGCGTCCCTCGCCTCATTTCCTTGAAACGTGCAGTAACTCGCACTTCCTTCAAGCATTCCTCCGCCACTGCCGCCGGACTCATTTTCTATAAAGGAACAGTAGTTCGCCTTGCCTCCAAGCATCCCGCCGCCGCCACCACCGCCGCCACCACGGGCTGAGTTGCCGATGAACCGGCAATGCTCGGCCTTGCCTCTTACGAGACCTCCACCAGCATAGGCCTGGTTGTTTCGAAAGGTGCAGTTGGAGATGCTGGATATGTTGTCTTGGCACAAAACTCCTCCGCCTAAATCGTCGTCCGAGTTGTAGCTGTATCCATTCCCGTTGTATCCATTCTGAATGGTGAATCCCTCCAGGAGACAGGAACCGCTTTTTAGCTGGAAGCAACGGTTGCTACCGCCTCCATCCACGATGGTTACTTCAGGCCCATTCACGCTTTGGAGCGTGATGTCGTTGGTCACGGTGATTTCGGCGGTTAGAATATAGGTGCCATTCGTCACCCACACCGTGTCGCCATCTGCGGTTGCGTCGACCGCGGTCTGTATGTTCGTTGCGGCGGTCGCCCACGTGGAGTAGGGGGCGGTGGGGTTGGGGCTGTTGAGATCCACATAGAAATCTGCAGCCCTTGTGTTGGCCTGCAATAACATCGATGCGATGAATGTGGTGGTACCTATGAGCTTTCGAATCATCATGCTTATATCCTCATTGGGCGCTGCTTCCAATATGGTACGGATGACTGGATCCTATGAGCCAATGCAATACCGCACGATGAAATAGGTTAGTATATTGTATGGATAAAAACAATGACAAAGGTGTTGATACTTAAAAAGTGGCAAAAAGCTTGAGATGGCGCGCGCTCGGCATCTTCCGCTCGGGTGCAATGCAGCGGGAAGCCGCATCTACGTTTATTAAATGGTTACAAAGGGATTGGTGTTTTGTAATAGATATCTCTACTATGGAAACTTACTTTAAACGCATCGCAAGGAGGTAGCTATGTTCAGTCCTGCATTTTGGTGGGCCATCGTTGGAATCGGTTTAATGCTGTGTGAATTTGTTGTTCCCGGCCTGATCCTTTTCTTCTTCGGGCTTGGAGCGTTGTTTACGGCGTTGCTGGTTTGGATCATTCCCATGTCGTTAACCGTGCAGCTGGCCGTGTTTGCCATCGCCTCGCTGGTGGCGCTGTTCGGTCTGCGCCGTCTGTTGAAGCCTGTATTCACGGGCCGCTCAATCGATGTGAATGAAACGGATTATTCAGAGGGTATGGCGGGACAGGAAGCCCAGGTGACCGAAGCCATCGCGCCGGGTGCGGCTGGCCGGGTTGTCCTGAATGGGACGGGCTGGAAGGCGGAGTCGGACGAGGTTCTGAATGTGGGGCAGGCTGTTGTGGTCCAGGGCCAGAAGAGTTTGACGTTAATCGTTAAAGGCAAATAGGAGAAAGATTATGGGTTGGGGAAGAACACTGATTCTGGGAGACATTGGAAACCGGTTGGATATTGAAGATACCGAAAATGAAATTGCCAGATTGAAGCGATCTCTCAGAACAGCAGCGAGTATTGATCAGAGTCAGGATCAGAAGATTCGTAAACTCGAAAGCGAGAATGCTGAAATGAAGCTTTATATAACCTCGCTCATTCGGTTGCTGCTTTCAAAGGGCGCCATTTCCGCCGAAGAACTCACCAAAATGGTCGATGAGATCGATGGCGCAGACGGTAAGGTTGACGGGAAATATGACGGAGCAATTCTGTGAGTAAATCAGAGGTATTAAAGAGAAAGTATACAGGAGGTGCATTATGCAGGGGTTAATTATTGCGGGTATCATTGTTGTTTTCATAATTGTTGCTATCGCAAAGACTGCGAAGATCGTACCGCAACGGCATGCCTTCATTGTTGAGCGGTTGGGGAAATACAGAAAAACGCTGGAGGCCGGATTGCATATCCTGATTCCGTTTTTCGATAAAGTGGCCTACAAGCACACGTTGAAAGAGCAGGCAGTAGATGTGCCGCCGCAGATGTGCATTACCAAAGACAATATTTCGGTGGAGGTCGACGGTATTCTCTATATGCAGGTGATTGATCCGAAGAATGCATCGTACGGAATCGGTAACTATAGCTTTGCCTCCACCCAGCTGGCGCAGACGACCATGCGTTCCGTCATCGGCAAGCTCGACCTCGATAAAACGTTTGAAGAACGCGACTCCATTAACGGTGCCATTGTTCAGGCCGTCGATGCCGCCTCCGATCCGTGGGGCGTGAAAGTGACGCGTTACGAAGTCAAAAACATCACGCCGCCCCAAAGCATTAAAGAAGCGATGGAAAAGCAGATGAAGGCCGAGCGTGAAAAGCGCGCGGTGATTGCGGAGTCGGAAGGCGAACGCCAGGCCAAGATCAATCAGGCCGACGGAGACAAGCAGGCGGCCATTGCCCAGTCCGAGGGTGAAAAACTGAAACGCATCAACGAAGCCGATGGGCGTGCGGCGGAAATCCGCGCCGTTGCCACCGCCACGGCCGAAGGCATCACCGAAATTGCCCGCTCCATCAATGCCGAAGGTGGAACCGATGCGGTTAACCTCCGCATTGCAGAGCAATACATCACCGAATTCGGAAACCTGGCGAAAACCAACAACACAATGATCATTCCTTCGAACCTCTCCGATGTCGCCGGCGTGATTGCCACCGCCAAGGAAGTGATCGGCAAAGTGACCAAATAACAAGTTCCAACCTCTGGAAGGAGCCGGGTTCCAATCATTGGAACGCGGCTTTTTCTTTTTCCGAGGATTGGGATCGGGCATAGTTGCGTGGAGGATGAATCGAAGGGGGCGTTTTGAAGCAACCCCGATTTTACTATATTGCGTGGCGTGAACTTGTGGTTTGAATGGCCTACCACTCAGGATAATTATGAAACGTTATAGAATCATTCATCGGACCTTCTATGGGGACTGTCAATCGCGTTGGCCTATAATCTTTTCCATTTTGCTGATCTAAAGACTGCTCGGTTGATTTGAAAGTTCGTTCAGAAGA
>JAROBA010000040.1 GCA_029432815.1 Pontiellaceae bacterium B1224
ACCTATGACGATTATTGGGAATGGAGGAAAGCCCGTCAGGCTCAAGCATTGAAGGTCGCCGCATAAAGTATCCATAGATCTCAACTGCACCCTACTGCTTATTCTCGGCCTGAAAAAGACTGACGCCGGGACCGTTTGAAAGTAGAACAAGCGTCCCGCTTGTTTCCGGTGCATATCCGACAGGGGGAACTGTGAAAAAAGGATTAGCTGTTCTGGGGGGCGTTCCTATTGCTCTGGCTCTGTTCATTGTTATTTGCAGTACGGTATATACCCTGATGTTGCCCGATCTCTACCGTTCATCAGTGCGGATTGCTATTGCGGAGGACGAGCGGGTAATAAATCCATTTTCGGACAAGGAGCAGCCCCCGGTCTATACGTTAGATTTTATTAAAGCCCAGTATGAAGTAGTTCAGTCGAACCGGACGATCCTCAACGAAGTGATCAATCGCGTAAACCTGCAACAGGAGTGGGGGCGCAATGGAGAAGAGCTGCCGCGAAAGGATGCGCTTAAAATCCTTCGAAAATCCATTCGGGTTTTTCCAGGACGTAATATCGATTTAATGTACATCCAAGTGACGCGCGATAACCCCGCCGAAGCCGCCGACATCGCGAATGCGCTGGCCGAGACCTATCGGGATTACCGATTTGATTCGGCCATGAAAATTGAGAGGGATAAAACTGATATGATCTTTGAAGCTTTAAACGAGCAGCAGGTATGCATGGAAGCCGCAGAAGAAAAAGTTGAGCAACTTCGTGCTGAACTCGATATTTCTATTATCAGTAACGAAGGCAGTTTCGATGTTTCTGAGGAGCAGCTTCAGCAGATGGAAGGCGATCGACTTTTTGCTCAGAAAGAGATGCTCGAAAAAGAGGCTATCCTAAACGTTTTCCCAGAAACTTTAGAGGAGCTGGGAAATCGAACCCGCGATGCATTTACTAAGTACATTATATTTGATAAAATTTCCATAAGTACGATTCAGCAAATTCAGGATGTTGAGGTGCGGTTAAGCGCATTGGATGAAACATTTGATGCAAACCATCCGGAAGTGAAACGCTGCATCTTGCAGAAGCAGAAGCTCGAAGAAGTGCTTGATGAACGGTTGGAGGTGCTGCGAAAAGGACTTCAGACAGAGTATTTAATTTCGAAAAATAATTTCGAAAGTTTGGATCACGTACTGGCTACAATCCGCACAAACCGGCTGGTGGCCCTAAGTGAAAAGTATCGTCCATTTCGTGCGGCACAGAATGATTTAGAAAATGAACGTTTCATTTACAACCAGCTTAGGGAAAAGCACCGTCGGCAGCTCATTGGGGACTTGCCGCGCAATCCGGTTAAGATCATCGATCTTGCCGAACCGAACCTCCAGCCATTCGGCCCCAATCGATTTCGGAACATATTTGTGTCGGTGATCATCGCCGGTTTGTTCGGTTGGGTGGGAGCCGTGCTGCTTATTCTCGGTCTGAAAAAGAGTCGAGTCGGGGTCGTTTGAAAGTAGAACAAGCGTCCCGCTTGTTTCCGGTGTACAGGAAAGCAAGCGGGACGCTTGTTCTACTTTAATGAACTTACGGCCGGTTCTGGATGCGGTCGGCAGGGGTCTGGAGGCGTGAAAGCATAAAGGTTTTGAACTCCTCCGGCCAGTCCTGCATGGCCACTGCCTTTTTCATGCAAAGCATCCAGGCGTCTTTTTCCGCAGTGCCGATGGCCAGGTGACTGTGCGCCGGGCCCAGCGCCAGCGGGCCGTACTTCATTTCATACAGTTCCGGCCCGTTCATATAGCCCGCCAGAAAGCGCGCCAGCTTTTCGCGCGATTCCGTTAAATCGCCCGGATGCATAAACAGGATTTTACGAGCTTCGGCGAGCTCTTCCATCACATCATAAAAATCGTTCGCCAGCTTATAGCAGCCTGCTTCACCGCCGGCGATCCGGTACTGGTTATCGCCTTCTCGGTATTTTTCATAGAGTTCTTCAATATCTTGTGTCATTTAAAACCTCACTAAAACGGTACTATATACAGTTCGTTTTTGATCTTGGCTAGATAATCAGCAGTAAATATGCGGGAGCTTAAATAATCACACCGGTGGTTCTTGTAAAACGCTCGGCGTAGGAGATACATTGCTCGTTCATTTCTATGTACAATCAGGAGAACCCCATGAGTAAGCATTTATTAGCAGTCGCCATTCTTTTCAGCATACTATCAGCAGGCTCAGCCCAGTCGTTATCTGGAAAATTAGTTCAGGTCGAAACGGGGGAGTCTTCCGCCTCGACCGTGCTCACGAATGGAGCCGTTTTTAAAATGGGAGCCGATACCTATCGGCTGGAAATTGATACGACCGACAATACTGATATACAGGAGATCTTAAACCGGAAGGGCGTACCTGTTCGCATGGAGGAGCTCCCGGCTAAAGAAGCTTTTACCATGTTGACGCATCTTTCCGGTGTAACCATTGTTTGTGCGCGCGGGGTTGAAAAAGATCTCAAGGTCAGCGTCAATAGTCAGGAAGACTCGATCATGAGTGTGCTCGAGCAAATCTGTTTTCAGATTGACGCAGAAGCAGCGGTCCGAAAAGGGACCGTCTGGATCACACCGCTCTCAAAATAAGCCTGTCGAACGGTGCACTGCGCCGTTTAGTTTTATTATTCCAGCACACGCAGTGCGAGATCAACAATGCCGAACGGGGCGCTGACCTGATAACCGGCTACGCGGTCGGAAATTGCTTCGCAGATTTCGCGGGCAATTTCGATGCCCAGTGCCCGTCCGTCTTCTTTGGTTTTTGCGTGGCTCATACGCTCAAGAATCGCATCCGGAATTTCAACCCCCGGCACCTCGTTGGCCAGGAACTCGGCATTACGCAGAGAGACGAGCGGCCAGACTCCGGCCACCACCGGAATGCTGCCGCCTTTGGCATCGGCAGCATCCATAAAGCGCAACAACGCTTCCGGATCAAAGATCGGCTGGGTGATGGCATATTCCGCGCCAGCATTGATTTTGTTGATATAGTGCTGCAACTCACGCTCCGGCTCAATAGCGCAGGGGTTCGCGCCCACGCCGATCAGAATGCCGGTGGGCGGATTGATCGGGTTTCCGCCCACATCCACCCCGTGGTTCAAATTCGTGACGACCTGTGTCAGGCCGACCGCATCAACATCAAAGACGGCCGTTGAGTCCGGATAGTCGCCGAGCTTGGGCGGATCGCCCGTGATGATGAGATAGTTTCGAAGCCCGCCCGCATAACCGCCCAGCAGGTCGGACTGCATACCGATCAGGTTGCGGTCGCGGCAGCAATAATGCAGCACAGTTTCGATACCGACTTCCCGTTCAACAGCCAGCGCCGCCACCATCGGGGAAATGCGGGCACTGGCCCGCGGTCCGTCGGGAATGTTGATGGCATCAATGCCCGAATCTTTGCAGGTTTGGCACTGGGCCAGCATCGGCTTGAGATCGATGGAGCGGGGCGGGGTGATTTCCACGCTCGTCACTTTTTCGCCGCGCGCCAGTTTGGCTCCGAATCTGCATTTTTCAGCCATTGGAATCACGTCCACCTCGGGCTTTTCCTGTGAGGTGTGGCTGGTGATGATCACGTGTTTTTTCACGCCGGAGAGCGATTTAATGTTCCGGGCCATTTCGGCAATGTGTTCCGGAGTGGTGCCGCAGCATCCGCCGACGGCCCGAACGCCGAGCTGAATCATGCGCTTGCAGTATTCGGTGAAATATTCCGGTGTGGACATGTAGATCATGCGGCCTTCAACCAGCTGGGGAACGCCGGCATTGGCCATTGCGGTGAATGGTTTTTTGGTCAGCGGCAGAGCACGTTCCGCCAGGCTGAATGCGGCCGCCGGGCCGACGCCGCAGTTGACTCCGACGCCGTCAACATTCGGGTCGGAATCCAGTGTCTGAACCAGCTGCTCGATTTTTTCGCCGCGCCGGGTCTCGCCATCCTTGCCGACGGTCATGGAGACAAATACCGGCACCTCAAACTCCTTGGCAATTTTGGCGGCGAGCTGGGCTTCCTGTATATGGGTGAAGG
This sequence comes from Pontiellaceae bacterium B1224, assembly GCA_029432815.1. Lineage (GTDB taxonomy): Bacteria > Verrucomicrobiota > Kiritimatiellia > Kiritimatiellales > Pontiellaceae > Pontiella. The sequence goes on from JAROBA010000040.1 coordinate 4,027, forward strand.
TTTCGATCAGGAAAAGGTCGATGCCTTCGTCGGCCAGAACCGCCATCTGTTCGCGAAATGTGGCTTCGAGTTCATCCGCATGCCGATCTCCAAAGAGCTGATCCGATTTCAGGCAGGGCCCGACCGACCCGGCCACGAGCACATCTTCTCCTGCGGCTTCACGCGCCAACCGGACCGCCGCCCGGTTAATGTCTTCGAGCTGTTCCGCCAGGCCATAGCCTTCCAGTTTGATACGGTTCGCGCCATAGGAATTGGTTTCAATGACGTCCGCACCGGCATCGACATATTCCTGATGAATGCCGCTGATCAATTTCGGATTGGTGACGCAGAGATGTTCATAGCACGTATTGATGAACACGCCCTTGGAATAGATCATCGTTCCCATCGCCCCGTCGAAAATCAACGGGCGCTCTTTTATTAAATCTAAGATGTTGTTCATGGGCATATCTCAATTTGTGATTCAGTGTTTGCGTGACGATTGAGCCGTGAGGCGTGATTAAAAGGGGATCTCTACATGCAGAATACCGTCTGTTCCGTATTCGGGGCTATCTTCATTTATCTTATATCCGCGTTGATCGGGGACCATTTTAATAAGCAGGCGAATTATCTGGGTGGTGAATTCCATTCGGTGTTCTGCAACTTTTTCACCGAGCACATGACGGCCTTTGTAAAACCAGCCACGACTTTCCCGGGCTGAGCCAAGGGCATATTCATAAAATCGGGCGCGGTCCTTTGAGCTTAGTTTCGAATAACCCTCTTCAATGTTAGCGCTCATGGAGCCGACAGATCTGTAGAGCTGATCTGAAAGCGAGCGAGTGCAATGATCTTTGCAGAGTTTTTTCGCATCGTGCCAACTGATGTCAGCCAGGAATAATGAAGGCCGAAAGGCTTCAACCGTCCAAAGCGAATCCATCCGGATAACGTTCGGAACACTCATTTCCCATTCTGCATATTTCATCGGGCTTCCTCCAATCACGCCTCAAACGTCACGTCTCAAGTATTATACCCAAGGTTCGGGGAGAGCCATTTTTCTGCCTCTTCAACGGACCACCCTTTGCGTTCCGCATAATCTGCGAGCTGGTCTTTGTTGATGCGGCCGAGCGGGAAGTAGCGCGATTCCGGGTGCGAGAAGTAGAGACCGGAGACGGAACTCGGCGGGGTCATTGCCATGCCTTCAGTCAGTTGAATGCCGGTGTGCTTCGTGGCTTCCAACAGTTGGAAAATCGTCCGTTTTTCGGTGTGGTCAGGGCAGGCGGGATAGCCAGCCGCCGGGCGGATGCCCTGATATTTTTCGTTGACCATTTCGTCCGGTGTCAGGTTTTCATCTTTGCCGAAGCCCCATTCATCGCGCACCTGTTTGTGCATATATTCCGCAAAAGCTTCCGCCAGGCGGTCGCCGAGCGACTGCACCATGATGGCGTTATAGTCATCCAGTTCGGCTTTATATTTATTCGCAATCTCCACCACCTGCGGACCTGCGGTTACGGCGAATGCTCCGATGTAGTCGGCGCAGCTTTCTTCCTTCGGTGCAATAAAGTCCGCCAGGCTGCGGTTCGGGGTGTCGTCTTTCTTGATCATCTGCTGACGCAGGAAGTGCAGCGTGTTGAGCTTTTCAGTGCGGGATTCATCGGTATAGACCTCAACGCTGTCGCCCACGCGGGCGGCCGGGAAGAAGGCGTGCACCCCTTTCGGCTCAAACCAGTTTTCGTCGACAATCTTTTTCAGCATCGCCTGTGCATCGTCGAACAGCTCGCGGGCGTGTTTGCCGGGCTCGCCCGGTTTTTCAAGAATGGAGGGATATTTACCTTCCAGCTCCCACGTCCAGAAGAACGGGGTCCAGTCGATGTAGGGCACAAGTTCCTTCACCGGGAGTTCCAGAGTCTGGATGCCGAGGGCGTCAGGAGTCGGCGGAATGTAGCCTTTCCAATCATTGGAAAGGGCGCTGTTCGCGCGCGCTTTTTCCAACGGTTGGAACTCGCGGACTTCCTGAGACGCTTCGTGCTGCTCCCGAACCGCGTTATATTCAAATTTCACGGCGGCTCTGAATTTTTCATCGCCACTGAGAATCTGCTGCACCACGGTTACGGCGCGGGACGCATCGAGCGAGTGCATCGCAAGACCGGAATATTCAGGCGCAATCTTTACGGCCGTATGTTTTTTACTGGTGGTGGCTCCTCCGACCAGCAGCGGAATGTCGAGGCCTTCGCGCTCCATCTCTTTGGCCACATGCACCATTTCGTCGAGCGACGGCGTAATCAGGCCGGAGAGGCCAATGATGTCCGCGCCCCATTCCCTGGCTTCTTTGAGAATCGTGTCCCAGGGAACCATGACGCCGATGTCTTTGACCTCAAAGTTATTACAGGCGAGCACCACGCCGACAATGTTTTTGCCGATGTCATGCACATCGCCTTTCACCGTGGCCATCAGTATTTTCCCCGCGCTGGAGCTTGCACCCTCTTCTTTCTCTGCATCCATGTAGGGAAGGAGATAGGCCACGGCCTTTTTCATGACACGCGCACTTTTCACCACCTGCGGCAGGAACATTCTTCCGGAGCCGAACAGATCGCCGACCACGCCCATGCCGTCCATCAGCGGCCCTTCAATCACATGCAGCGGGCGGTCATATTTCTGGCGAGCTTCCTCGGTATCTTCATCGATGTAATCGACAATTCCTTTAACCAATGCGTGCTTGAGCCGCTCTTCAACCGACTCTTCGCGCCACGCCTGGGTTTCGACTTCCTTCTTGGCGGTGCCGCCTTCGGCTTTCACGCGCTCGGCAAATTCAATCAGGCGTTCTGTGGCATCTTCATCGCGATTCAGCATCACGTCTTCGACTGCTTTCATGAGATCCGGCGGAACTTCGTCGTACACTTCCAGCATACCGGCATTCACGATGGCCATATTCAGGCCGACTTCCATGCCGTGATAGAGGAAGGCCGCGTGAATGGCTTCGCGAACGCGGTTATTGCCGCGAAATGAGAATGACACATTACTGATGCCGCCGCTGACGGAGCAGCCGGGCAGGGTGTCGCGGATTACTTTGGTGGCTTCGAAGAAGGAGGTTGCATTAATTCGGTGCTCCTCCATGCCGGTTCCGATCGGGAATACATTCGGGTCGAAAATGATATCAGTTGGATCGATGCCCAATTCACCGACTAGAATATTGTAGGCACGAGTGCAGATATCGATGCGTCGCTCGGTGGTATCGGCCTGTCCTTTTTCGTCGAACGCCATCACGACCATGCCCGCACCGTAGCGCTGGATTTTGCGGGCGTGGGCACGGAAAGCGTCTTCACCTTCTTTCATGCTGATCGAATTGACAATCGCTTTGCCCTGCACGCATTTGAGTCCGGCTTCGATGACTTCCCATTTAGAGGAGTCGATCATGATCGGCACTTTGGAAATGTCCGGCTCGGATGCAACGAGGTTCAGAAACTTCACCATCATGGCTTCGGAGTCGATCAGCCCTTCATCCATGTTGATGTCGATAATGTTGGCGCCATTATCCACCTGCTGGCGGGCAATCTGCAGCGCAGCTTCCAGATCGCCTTCGCGGATCAGGCGGGCGAATTTCGGTGAGCCGGTAATGTTCGAGCGCTCGCCGACCATCACCAGATTCATTTCCAGAGTGATGCGCAGCGGTTCAAGTCCGCTGAAGCGCGGCGCGTTGTCGGGCTCAGGGGGGACGCGCGGGGAATACTTTCTAACCACATCGGCCATTGCCTGAATATGCGCCGGCGTGGTGCCGCAGCAGCCGCCCCAGATATTGGCGAGCTGGTGCTCGGCAAAATCGTTGTAGATTTTGCTCATGTCTTCGGGGGTATCGTCGTAGCCGCCAAACGCATTCGGCAGACCGGCGTTGGCGTAGATGGAGATGTAGCACGGAGCCACTTCAGACAGCTCTTCCAGATAGGGGCGCATGTCGGCGGCACCGAGGGCACAGTTGAGGCCGACGGAGATCGGCTTGGCATGTTCAACACTGTACCAGAAAGCGGTCGGCGTCTGGCCGGAAAGGGTACGGCCGGAGCGGTCGGTGATGGTTACGGAGATCATGACCGGCAGGCGTTTTCCGGTTTTTTCGAAGACCTCTTCAATGGCATATATTGCGGCTTTCGCATTCAGGGTGTCGAAAATGGTTTCGACGAGCAGCACATCCACGCCGCCTTCAATCAGCGCTTCGGTTTGCTCCGAATAAGCAGCCACCAAATCGTCGTAGGTCACGGCTCGATAGCCCGGATCGTTCACGTCAGGTGAAATGGAGGCGGTGCGGTTGGTCGGGCCGATGGAACCGGCCACAAACAGGGTGCGCGAAGGATCTTTTTCCAGAACGCGATTAACGGCCTGGCGGGCCAGTTTGGCACCTTCGATGTTCAGTTCACGGACGAGCGGTTCCAGGCTGTAGTCGGCCTGCGAAATCGTGGTGGAACTGAAGGTGTTGGTTTCAATGATGTCTGCGCCGGCTTCGAGAAATTCGACATGAATGTCTTCAATGATATCCGGCTTGGTGAGGATCAGCAGATCGTTGTTTCCTTTGAGGTCGGAAGGATGGGCGGCAAAGCGTTCGCCGCGGAAATCGGCTTCCTCCAGTTTATGCTTCTGGATCATAGTGCCCATGGCGCCATCAAGCATCAGGGCGTTGGATTTCAACAGGGCGGCAAAATTGCGGCCGCCGGGTTCGGTATAGTTCAATTCTTTCTGATTCATGACATCCTCACATTTCCAATGACTGGAAGGGTGTATATCCGTTTATCCGGATATTGCAATATAAAACGTTCTGCATTGTTTTGCTGAGTGTTTTAATGGTTTTTGGGCGAGGTGAAAGCTTAATTCGGATTCCAGTGGTTCGATGAACTCACCACAGGGGATTGGAAAAAGGAAGCGGCGCAGGATTAAAGGGGTATAAATCCTGCGCCGCTTTAGGAAGAAGAAACCAATAAAGTCTCTTGCACATCAAACGAGATGAGGAAGGGATTGTGGACAAAAAGAGTAAGAAAAGATTTTAATCAAGGTCTGAACTGCGTCGAAGACTCTGATTTCCATATTATTCCTTAAACGAATCGGCGGTCCGGCCCAGTCGGTTTCTGTTCACCTATAAACGGAAATGCAGGTGTTCCCGATCAATCTGCAATTTCCAAAGGTTGGAAAAGATCACCGGTTTGGCCGGAAAAGACCGATTTTGTATGCTTTGGCAACAGCGGCGGGCGCATTCTCCACCTGAAGCTTTTCGTAGATGCGGCGAATATAGGTGGCAACCGATCCGAAACTGATGTTCAGCTGATCCGCAATTTCTTTTTTAAGAAAACCTTCTCCGAGAAGTTTGAGTATTTCGAGTTCCCGGTCGGAGAGCGGATGGTCCGCCTGAACAGGCAGGGCTTTTTGCTGGAGTTTCTGCAGGATGAACTGAGCAACGCTCCCGTCGAGTGACGCCCCTCCCTGCATCACGGTTCGAATGGCTTCCTTGATCTGGGTGATGGTGGATTTTTTTAAAAGGTAGCCCGCTGCTCCGCGTTGTATGGCGGTCAGGACATCGGTTTCATGATTCGATTGTGTCAGGATAATAATCTTTGCTTCCGGAAGAAGCTCTGTGATCAGCGGCAGGGCCTCAAGACCGCTGATCCCGGGAAGGTTGAGGTCGAGCAGAATGAGGTCCGGATTGTTTTTGCCTTCTTTGATGTTTCGAAGTGCCACTTCAGCTGCGCCGAACAGCGAGCCGAGAAACATGTCTTCCTCTTTTTCCAGGGCCATTTCAATGACCTTGCGATATTTCGGGTGATCCTCGATCAGCATGATCCGTGTCTTGGCGTTCATGTTTTTTTCCTGGTTGAAAATATTCTGTTTCCGGTTGCCAGCGTCAGCACAATACACGTTCCGCCTGCGCTTACATTTTCTACTGCCACTTTTGCCCCCATGAGCCGAGCCCGGCGTTGCAGTGATTTAGGAACCGCTTGCGAGGCAATGTCCGGCAGTCCGTGGCCATTATCAATGAGCGTTAACTGGATTCGTTTTGCTGAGGCATGCAGGGTCGTGCTGAGTTTTGAAGCTTCGGCATGGCGGCAGATATTGATGAGTGCTTCTTTATAGAAAAGGAATAGGTCCGAACGGACCAGGGGTTTCAGCTTGGCAAGATGTTCCACGCCCTCGATTGAAAAATCGTGCTCCAGCTGAACCACAATGCGCTCGGCCGCCTGCTGCATGGTCTTGCCCAGATCGAGTTTAAGTGCGTTGGTATGCAGGTGGGCGCATTCCCGTACCGCCTCTCCGGTTTCTTCGGTGGTGGTGCGTATCTGGCTCAGGAGTCGGGACAATTCCTTTGGATCGTTGCCGGTCTCGCCGGCAAGATCACTCAAAAGCCCGATGGTGTGCAGATCGGCTCCGAGCTCATCGTGGAGGTCGGCGGCGAAGCGCTCCTGCATATTGGATTTCTGGCGCATGCGAACCATGCGTCCCACCAGCATGGAGATCACAATGCCAACACCCAGGGCAGCGGCCAGCCAGATCAAAAGTCTCAGAGTGACTTTCTGTTTTGCGTAACGGAGGTTCAATTCTGTCTCAACAAATGGGCGTAAGGCTTTCAGATCGTGCCGGCGCGACAGCTGATTCATCCACTCCCGCTGCGGGAGGATTTCTCCATAATAATTTACGCCGTCGGTTATGCGGATCAGGCAACCCTGTTGATGTTTCAGGCTTGGGCTGACGGAGATCGGCGCATGGCGTGCAACATTCCTGCCGTCGGATATCACTTCGATTTCAGAAAAAGAGATTACGGGCCGGTCGATTGCAAAGGGGAGAACTGAGGTGTGGTCAACGATTTCAATTCCGATGTAACGACACCGTATTTCCGGGAAGTTTCGCATGATGATCGGGCCGGTGTCATGAACGGTTTTAAGCCGGTATTCACACAAGTCCCTTGTATCAGAAAAGTCCGGACGGTTGGCTCCGGTAACACGCACATAACGGGGTACGGCCCAGCTGCTTGGGCTTTGTTTCGGTATTGCGTAGGAAAGATCCGCCGAATGAAAATTAATCTGACTGATTGGATAGGGCGATTTGAGATCAAGGGTTAACTTCGGCAGCGGGTCATTGTCGGTGACGTGCAGCAGCAGGCTTTTACTGGGGGCTCCATGGGCGGCATCCAATATGTAGGGCGTGAACCCGTCCACCAGGAACCTGGGCTCAAGCGAACCGTCGCGCGCCGGCGTGTTGGTCGGTACGGTCACAGGTTTGTGCAGGGCCACATTCTCCGTTCCGCTGAACACCATGATCTCAGAAAGCTGCAGGAAATATTGTTTGCCCCGTAGCCGCGGAGTGAGCGCGGTGGCTTCGATCCTGATCCACGATGCGCGGAGGGGAGGGAAGGATACCGTTAATGGTGCCACTCGGGCCGTTTGATCTTCATTTGCCGAGACCACGGCCACTTCATTCGTGTTTAGGCCGGTCCCCGCGAAAATGCGAAATTCCTGGGGGAAACCCTCTGCCTCTACGCCCGCATGCGGTTCACGATACAGCACCGGTGCCAGGACCACTGCATCAATAACCGTCTCTTCCCCCAGCTCGATGCGGATCCATTCCTTTTTGTCGGGAGACTTGTGTATGCTGGATCGGTAGCCGAGGGAGCCCACATCCCGGCGCAGGGTCAGGCTGGCGAGGGTTTTAAGTTCGCGGTCGATGTCATTCAGCTTTTGTTCCAGTTCGGACAGCTTCAGTTCTGTCAGATTTACAGGATCATTTTGCGCTGCGCTGATCAGCGGAAGCAGTCCTGCGAGTATGATGGACGGAATGTAAAAGCGATTCATAAAAACATATGTATCAGGAAAAAAACAAAACGCCAAGTCAGCGGCCTGACTTGCCTGTCGACCGTTTAGTGGACATGACAGATTTCTGTACGGGGCGTAACTTATTTCGTGTTAATGGGTAATCGGTCGGAAAGGCAGACAGCCCGTTGCAGTCATTCGATCCTGAACGGTTGGGGTCTGGCTTGTAAACAAGAGCGAAAGCAGGAGATAGAAGATGAGAAAGAGCAGAACTGTTACGTCATTTATAGCCGGTGTATTCCTCGCCGGTGCATCGCAGGCCGCGCTGGTCGGTGAATGGAGGTTTGAGGGCGGGTCCGCGGATGATACCAGTGGCAACGGCTATAACGGAACCATTGTGGGATCGGTTGAAAGTGTTAGTGGGGTCGAAGCCGACACATCCGCGCTGGAGTTTGGTGCAACATCCGGCTGGGTGAGCATTCCGATGGAGGCATTTTCCGGCATTTCGAATGAAATGACTATTGCAATGTGGACCTTCGGTGATGCGGATATACTCGGTGATGGTTCAACCCCAAATAGTGCTTTCGGTTCAAATAACCGAAATATGCTGCATTCGCATACGCCGTGGCACAATGGAAATATGTATTGGGACGCCGGCACGGTCCGGAGTAGCTACAACATAGGGGATTCATCGAAGTACAAAGGTAAATGGAACCATATGGTCTTTGTTATTAACGCAACAACCGGCGAAAAAAAGGTGTACATCAACGGGGTGCAGGACAGTCCAACATGGAGCGGTTCTTTTGCCCCGATTTCCGGTATAACCGCTTTTGCCATCGGGGCGAATAATCTCAGCGGCGCCACTCACTATTATGGGAAGATTGACGAGTTCCAGCTGTATGACCATGAACTTTCCGCGACGGAAGTCTCGAACCTGTATGCCCGTGTCGAGGTGGATTTTATCACGGCCGTGGCGACCGCAACGCCGGATAACGGTGCCCCGCCGCTCGAAGTTGCCTTCGATGGTTCCGGCAGTGATGCCAGTGCGGCTATCATTTCATACAGCTGGGATTTCGGCGATGGAAGCAGCGACACAGGTTTGATGGTTACCAACACATATGCCTCTTCCGGCGAATACACGGCTACGCTTATTATTGAGGACGATACCGGAAGGTTCGCGACCAACACGGTAGACGTTTCCGTCGATCATTACCTGACGGCCGCCGTCTCCGCAACACCGATGGTTGGATCCCCCCCGCTGGAGGTCGCGTTTGATGCATCCTCCAGCACGTCGAGCACCTCCATTGTTTCCTACAACTGGGATTTCGGAGATGGCAACCTGGACAGCGGAATGATGGTTACCAATATCTATACAGACGTGGGGGTGTATACGGCTGCTGTTGTTGTGGCTGATTCCCACGGGCTGTTGGATACCAATGCGGTGGTGATCACTGTGCAGAACTATGTTGGCACAGAGATCGTCGCGACGGAGGAAAAGTTTGACTCCACAAACTATCCGTCATTCTACACCAACGATCTGCTTCAGACAGAGTTCCTGTCCAGCTCAGCTTCCGGCCCCGAAGCGATGGGTACCGCGCGTCATGTGGAGATGTTCAACGGCACCATTGGCGACGAAAACACCGGAACAGGCGATACCGACGGTGTCAGGGCGCTCATCGGCAGCACGTTCACGGTCATCTTCGACACTTCAGTGAATGTGAATGGTTATGACATCACTGAGATCTCATCGATTGCGGGATGGAATCCAGCTGGCGGCGGTCGGGCCAACCAGGGCTATGGCATCGAAGTAACCTATGTGGATGATACCACCGCAGTGCTGGCGGATCCGACCCATTGGGCACCAAATGATCCCTCCAGTTACTGGACCAAGGCGACGCTCGTTGAAACCAACGGCCTGGCCCTGGCGAAGAATGTGAAATCCATTACGTTCACCATCTCGGAAAATGCCGCAACCGCAGGCGGTGTCGTGATCTACCGCGAATTCGACGTTCTGGGCACGCCGACTGCCGGGGCACCCTCGGAAATCGTGATTGAGTACAACGACGATCTGGCAGAGCTTTCGTGGGCAACAGACAGCTCATTCTATGAATACAGCATCCAGAGTAACCTGAATCTGGGCTTCGGCACCTGGGGAACCTTCATGACCGTGGAAGGAACACCTCCGGAAACAAGAGTGGTTCTTCCGGCGAAAACCGAAAATCAGCAGTTTATTCGTGTGATTGTTGAGTAGTTCACCGCTGCTCCGGGTCTCCCTCCCTGCCGATGCTCCTGTGCAGCGAGGGGGGTTTGTTTTAGAAAATTCTAAAATGGGTAATAGTAAGATGAAGAATATGCAGATACTGCATTTGTTGGTGCGCTATTCGGCGTTTCGGAAATAAAAAAAAGGAAATAATACAATGAAAAAGTATATCTTAACTTCCGTTTTGCTTGGGCTTATGGTCGCTGCGTCAAACGCAGAAACCATTGTCTTTATTGATCCAAACAACTCGGGCGACATTACGTACTCCAGCCTCTTTACGCTGGACAACAGCTCGACTGCCGCAACGGCGACGGTCAATGTTGCTGCAGACGCCCCTGGGGGAACTCCTGCATTCTCGTTCGACCTCACTCTTGAGAGTCTGACTTCTGATAACCTGAATTACAGCTCAAACGCTACCAGTGACTTTCCGAGCACTGGTTCAGGGCTGATGAATGCTGGTGGTATGGGAATCAGGTATACGGTATCCAATATCAGTGATGCCGATGTCCAATTTGATTATTTCCATAGCTTTACAATTGGTGGCAATGGAGGGACTGATATCACCCGGTTCACATCGGGCGCAAATACGTTTACTTCGGATTCCACTGCAAATATAGCGCTTGGTGAGGGCTATGTGAGCCCCTTGGAGGTTGAGTTTATCGGCACCGGTGGAGGAATTCGTATCAGTAATACGCGCCTTCAGTTTTCCGCGATTCCGGAACCGGCCACGTTGGGGCTGATTGCAATGTTTGGCGGAGGTATTCTGTTCATCCGCCGTCGGTTCATGATGTAATTCATATGATATGATGTGTTGAAAACACTGCGCTGCTGGTTTGGCGCAGTGTTTTTTATCTTTAATGAGGCAGGGCTGGGTTTCGTTGTAATGGGAAAAGAAAGCGTGGAAAGATGCAGAAACTGAAACACCTGAGAGCCGGAGTTATGGGAGCGGCTCTACTGCTGGGCGGCCTGGTCTGCGCCGATGATATCCATTATACCGGTGTGTCCGGAGGAGAGTGGGTGACCGGCGCAAACTGGAGCAGCGGGACGTATCCCGCGATCACCGATATTGCTTATCTCGACACCACCGCCAACCTCAGCGTGAAGTCGCCGAACAATATTCAGGGTATTCGTGTTGGAACGAGCGCTGATGGCCGGCTTCAGATCGGCAGTCAGGCTTCGCTGACTGCGAATACGAGTTCTACGGTGACGAGCATCATCGGGGATGGAAGCGGGCATACAGGATCCGTCCTGCAGGAGGGCGGCACTGTCGAAATCAACCGGCTCACCATCGGCAGCAATTCCGGTTCGGGGATCTATCACATTCACAGCGGCACCTTGTCGATCACTCGCGAGAGCGGAGGCAACTCGCTCTTCCTCGCCACCAGCGGATCCGGCGAGGGGACGTTCCGCATCAGCAGCGGCAGCTTTGTTGCCCGGGCGGGGGTCCAGCTTGGCTCAGCTTCGGGCGGCATGGGACGTTTCGAGGTGATCGGGTCGCACCCGGGCGCCATCGGAATTGGTTCAACCGGCACGCTCGACGGGCGCTGGATACAATATGCCGGGTCCACCCTCAGCGTGCGCATCGACAAAACCGCGCAGGGCATCACCCCGATCTTTATCGACGAAACCGGGGGCGATGGCGGGGGCGACGTCGTCTTCGAAAACGGCGCTCTCCTTGACGTTGATTTTACCGCCGCGTTCCTGAATGGCGGCACCTTCACGGTGATGGAGTGGGAAGGTGATGTGACCGATAAAGGGCTCCGGTTCGCGTCTTCGGTCGATACCCATATCTGGAGTTTCAAGGTTGATGTGGCCAATAAGCGGCTCACTGTTACTGCCGTCGGCAGTCCGGCCAGCCGGGCGTTCGTTCATCCGGGCCTTTCGCATAAGCGGTCCGACCTTGACCGGATGCGCGACATGGTTGCGGCCGGCGTTGAACCCTATGCCAGTACATTTGCCGCCTTTGCATCAAATGGAAAGTCTCAGCACACCTACCAGCCAAGTACGACGGCAGAAGAGCTGGAAGCGGACGGCGGAACCGCCAATAATAATGCCCTGCGGAACGATGGTGTTGCGGCCTATTATAACGCCCTGATGTGGTATATCACCGGAGATGAGCGGCATGCCGAGGCCGCCATCCGTATCTTCACGGTGTGGTCTGGCGTAACCAATATTAGCGGCATTCCTCTGAACGCCGGTCGTCACTGGCGTTTGATCGAAGCGGCGGAAATTATCAAGAGCACCTACGACGGTTGGGAACCATCCGACCTGCAGGCCTTTAAGGATATGCTGGTGTATCCGGGGTACTCAAATGCCAGCGAGCCCGGCGGAAACCGGAGTATTTATTGGAGAGCTTATCAGGGAGACCCGGCCCGGCACGGAAATCAGGGCCTTTTTGCTATGCGCTGCGTGATGGCCATCGGTGTCTTTCTCGACAACGAAATCATCTATGATCGCGCCCTTCGCTACCTGCAGGGAGCGCCCGCCCGACGCGATGATATTCCCTATGTAAGCGGACCCTCCGTTGCTGAAACACAGATCGGAACCTATGAGCACTTCCTTGAATTCAGCCGCACCGGGCAGGAGAGTACGATTGCGGACTATGGCTACAACGAAGTGATCCATAACTATATTTACCCTAATGGCCAGTCGCAGGAATTTTCCCGGGACATGGCGCATGGGTTGGCGGGAATCGGCATTATTGCCACCATGTCTGAAATGGCCTGGAGTCAGGGGGATGACCTCTATGGACACCTGAACAACCGTCCGCTCCTGGGGCTCGAATACTACTACCGGTACAACCTGAGTTACGAACGCTCCTTCCCGGATCAAACGACCTCATGGGAGCCGACGGTGGAAAACGGAGAATTCATTCAGCGGCTCGATCAGTCCGGGCGTTGGTTCTCGCTCAAGGCCAATCCCTATCTGGCTCAGAATACGGATCCGGAAGACTGGCACCGGGGAAGAACCAGCCTCATTCAGGCTCCCATGTATGAAATGAATCTGGCTCATTACCGCGATCGGATGGGTGTGTTATCGGAAGACACCAAATGGCTGCAGCGCGGCCACAACCTGCTGGTCAGCGAACTCGGTTTTGAAGGAGAGGGAACGCCCTGGGACCACCCCTCGTGGGGCGGACTGACCTTCCATCGCGTCAGCCCCGGTGATCCCGTTGAAGGTTTCACCAATGGCGTTCCGATGTTTGAAATGAACGTGTTGCCGGCGACTATCGGGGCCGAGAACTATGATTACTTTGCCCTTGGTGGAGAAGGGCGTACCTACCACGATCTTTCAATCGGAAATTCCGCTGGCGAGTACCGCCGGGGAGAAGGCGTGGATATCACAGCCTCTTCCGAGGGGGAGTATGCACTGACCGGTTTGGAAGACGGTGAATGGCTCACCTACACGGTGTCGGTTCCGACCAACGGGCCGTATGATATTTCCATTCGTTGCAATGCTTCCAGCGCAGGCGGCAGTATCCAGTTTAGTTTTGACGGGGTGGATCGAACCGGTGCGGTGACCGTCCCGGTCGGAAACGGTTGGCAGGATGTTGTCATAGCCGAAGGCGTTGCACTCTCCGGCGGGGTGCAGCAAATGAAAGTCAGCTTCTCCGGTATGCCGGATGTATTTGAGCTCAGCTCCATTTCCATCGAAGGCCCTTTTTTGCCGTACGTGGTTTCAACAACAAAAAGCGATACGGCTCCGGAAATGAGTGATAGCGATCTGGCACAGACCCAATATTTCAGCAGTTCAGCCACCGGCGGTGAAGCCGTCGCCACGCGTCATGCGGAGTTATTCAATGGTGTGATTGGCGACAATGACAGCGGAACCGGTGATTCAGGAGTGGTACGGATGAACAGCGACAACACCGTATCCGTGACCTTTGACACATCAGTCCATACCAACGGATACGATTTGACCGGCATCACAACCTGTTTCGGGTGGAATCCGGCAAGTGGAGGTCGTTCCAATCAGGGGTATGAACTGATCCTGACTTATATGGACGGTTCGACGGCAACGCTGGCCGGGCCGGCGCACTGGGAGCCCAACAGCCCGGCGTCGTACTGGACGACGGTAACGTTCACCAATGCGCCGGGGCGTCTGCTGGCATCGGGCATCAAGGCAGTGACATGGGACATCACACAGGATGCCAATGCAAGTGGTGTTTTGATTGCCCGTGAATTCGACGTTTTCGGCACACCGACGCTGAATGCTGAAGATTATATCGCAGCGTTTTCCAGGGGCAACCTCAGCTTTTCCAATGGTTACCTTAATGCGCAATTTTCCGCCATCGTTGGTGCGGATTACCGGGCGGAATGGAAAGAGAGTCTTATGAGTTCCAATGGTTGGATGACCGTCACAAATTTCCAGCCCTTGGAAAACTCGCCGTTTTTGTTGAGCGTCCCCGCAACGAATGGAGCGGCATTTTTTCGGGTGCTTTGGTTGCCGTAATGGAATGCGTTTGGTGCATACGGTCGTGGTTGGCGGGATGTAGTTATTATTGAAAAAAAGGAATGTGAATATGAAACAGGTTATGGTGGCAGTCGGAATGGCTGGGCTGATGTCGGCAAACGGATCCGCCTCGGCGAATGAAAGCTGGACGATTGGAACGCAGGAGGAGTGGACGGCGAACTCCGCGAAACAGACCCATCTTGAAATCAAAGAGGGCAAAGCTTCTCCGACAGGTGCCGAGGCCTCAGTCTCCAGCATCATGAAACGCTTTCCGGAGAAACGTTCCATGGCGTCTTTTACGATTTCCCAGTCGCCGGACTGGCTGAACTGGAAGCCCGTGCCGAACGTCGGTCCTGCAGGGCTGGGGGATGCTCCGGTGGCCCTGCAACTGGGCGACGGTGACTACTGGATGTTTGGGCGCTTTAAGGCAGCAAAGACGAAGGAGGTGCGCGAATTTGCAGGCAACGCTGTAACGCTGGACGGGTTTGATATTCCGCTGAAAACGACTCCGTTTCCCAATGTCTATAATGCGCCGGGTGGATTAAAGAAAAGTGCCGGCGGCTATCATGTCTGGCAGAGTAAAGATATGGTGAACTGGGTGCACCATGGATCGGTTACTAAAGGGGCCTCCGCCTGGGTGACGACCGCGGAGGTGGCCGATGGAAAATTCTACATCTATTATGATTTTCCGAATGATCAGGACCCGCATCTCTTCATTGATGAAGATCTGACCGACGGCGTTCCCGGGAAGGATATGGGAATGGCTTTTAACGATCCAACGCATGGATCCGACTGCGTTTTTATCCGAGACCTAGACGGGAACTTTCACGTGATTGCGGAAGATTGGAGTCCGATTAATGCGCAGACCCATGCCTGGGATTCTCCGCTGGCGATTCATGCGGTCAGTCCGGACGGCATTAATGATTTTAAGATTCTGGAGCAGCCGCCGGTGGATGAGCGGACGACGCCGACGGGGAAATTTGCGGAATATTATCATCCGCACTGGCATGCGGCTGATCCCGAGAAGTATCCGGGAGTACCGGTTCCGTTTGATATTCCGAAGAACCGCATTAAAAAAGGAGATATTCGTGCGGTCGGTCGATATGAAATTCATGAGCCTGAGCAGAATGCCTATGGCGACTGGGCGGCGATCTGCATTGGCGGGCAGTATTATCTTTTCGGCGACTTCGATCGTGCGGGATCCAATAACGATCACGGTGCAATGAGTGTGGCCTGGTTTACGTCCGACGACATCAACGCACCCTTTACGTTCTGCGGCAGCATTGGCAAAGGACACCCCGATCCTGAAATTCTTTTTGCCGAGGGGCAGTTCTATCTGCTGACTCAGACGAAGAGCGACTATATCAGTCCCGGCCCATGGGTGGATGGCGTTGAGGTGCGCGTTGGAGTGGACACATCCAATGATGGGAAAGTGGATCAGTGGTCTGATTGGAAGACAGTTTCTGAGCAATATGACTACATCGAGGGTTTCTCCAAGCAGATTGCTAAAATACCGGCGCAGATGGATCTTTCGGGGCTGCCTGAAGGATATGGTTTTCAGTTTGAGATTAGGCTGAGCGATGCCACTGATAACGAAGCCAAACCGATCATCGATGCGGTTTCTGTAACGTTTAATTAAAGTTGATAGGTAAAGTGATGAAGAACTTCTTTTTTATGTTGATCGCGGGATTATTGCTTTCTGCAGGTTCTGCGATTGCGGAACGGGCCAGACCCAACATTATCTTCCTGATGACGGATGATCAGCGGTGGAATAATTTCGGTTGCTACGGGAATCCTGA
Source organism: Pontiellaceae bacterium B1224 (assembly GCA_029432815.1). Lineage (GTDB taxonomy): Bacteria > Verrucomicrobiota > Kiritimatiellia > Kiritimatiellales > Pontiellaceae > Pontiella. The sequence goes on from JAROBA010000040.1 coordinate 20,289, forward strand.
ATTTAAGACGCATAACATCGACCGGTTGGCGGAGCAGGGGGTGATCTTCGATAAGGCCTATTATGCGGTGGCCATCTGTAAGCCCAGCCGGGTGACGATGCTGACGGGACGTTACTTTGCGAATCATCGTGTGGGATTCTCGCCGCCGTTTGACTACTCCCTTTCTCAGGCGGGACTGGCCGACAGTTATCCCGCTCAGCTCAAGGAGGTAGGTTACCGCACCGGCTTTATTGGAAAAGTAGGTTTTACGGTTACCGAAGAGGCCATACGCCCGGGGGAGACCAAGAACTATGACCTCGAAAAATACTTCAAAACCACCTTCGACTTTTTTGTGGGTGACGGTACGCATACGGGTGGGGCGTCAAAAATGTGGCCTGCGGATGATCCGGGCTTGAGTGAGATCTATCGGAAAGACCGTAAGAACACCACCCGGACCCTCCGAAACGGTGAAGCCATCCTGCGTTTTCTTGATACACAGCCTAAGGACCGGCCCTTCTGCCTTTCGGTTAGTTTTCTTGCAACGAAACATGATAGTGATTCGCATGTCTACATGCCGCATTACGAGCTTTTTAAAGACGTTGAGTTCGAGGCTCCGGATAACTGGGTGGAGGGTGCAAACGAGGGGCTGCCTCAGGTGGTGAAAGATCATGCCCGTGGATTCCGGCTTCATCTGCAGCGTACATCCACTCGTGAACTCTTCCTGCGGCAGGTGCGTCGTTTTGCAACACAGGGGTATACCGTTGATCAGCAAGTGGGCCTGATGATGGATAAACTCAAGCAGATGGGCATGTTGGATAACACGATTATAATTTATACCAGCGACAATGGGCGCTTTCAGGGATCACATGGTCTGTACGACAAGTGTATTCTCTATGAGGACTCTATTAAACAGCCGTTGATTGTTTATGACGGCCGTGTTCCGGAAGACCGTCGTGGGCGTCGTGAAGATGCACTGGTTTCATCGGTTGATATTGCACCGACGATTCTTTCGATGGCCGGTGTAAAGGCGCCGGAGAGTATGCAGGGGCTCGATTTGTGCGGAATCCTGAACCAGACGCAGGATCGGTCTCAGTGGCGGGATGCGGTCTTAATGGAGAATCTTTTTATTGCATCGATGCACGGAGCGCGAAACAAGCCGGATGCGATTGAGCGAAATGAAAAAATGGTTGCAGCAAACAAGTCGTATCGGACGCGCGGTGTGCGCACCGACCGCTACAAATATTTCATCTATTACGAGCATAATCCGCCGATCGAAGAGCTCTACGATCTGGACAAAGATCCGCTCGAACAGAACAACCTGGTGAACAATCCGGAATACGCGGAGCAATTGAAAAAATTGCGCAAGCGCACCGAAGAACTGTATCAGGCCGTGCGGTAGACGCGCTGTGTTGGAGAACGGGAACGGCTGAAGGGATTGTGGACAAAAATTTCGGGAAAAGGTTTTAATCAAGGTCTGAACCGCGTCGAAGACTCTGATTCCCATATTTTTCCTTGATCGAATCCGCCGTACGGCTCAGTCGATTCCGTTTGTCGCGTTGAACGGTATCCGGTGGATCGAACAGGTTCAGCTGGAAGGCGTCGATGCTGTCGGTTTCTGTTAAACCGCTGGTTCCGAATCCGATCAGGCGTACGGGCCGATGCCGCAAATGTTCTTCCAGCAGCTCCATGCCGACTTCCCGCAGGGTGATGTCATCGCTGGCCGGAATGGCGAGGCGGGTCTGGCGGGTGATGGTGGAAAAGTCGTTCCAGCGGATTTTAAGATGCAGGGTGGTGGCGAAAAAGCCGGCTTTCCGCAGACGACCGGCCACTTTGTCGATCAGCTTTTTGTAGGTGGCTTCAATGTGTTCGCGGTCGGTGACATCCTCTTTAAAGGTCGTTTCATTGGAAATGCTTTTTTCGTCGACCTCGCCGCCGATGCCTCGTTCGTCGATTCCGTGGGCGAGTCGGCGAAAGAGATGGGCGGAACGCGAGCCAATGGCTTCTTCCAAACGTTGGAAGTCGAACGTCTGCAGTTTTCCAATGGTTGGAATGCCGAGCGACAGCAGTTTTTTCTGGGTGACCTTGCCGACGCCCCACATGCGGCCGATGGGCAGGGGAGCCAGAAAGGCTTCGATCCCGGCCTGATTGAAAGGGACGAGGGTTAGGCCGTCCGGTTTATTCTGATCGGACGCGATTTTGGCCAGGAACATATTCGGCGCCACGCCGACCGAGGCGGTCAGCTGCGTCTGTCTAAAAATGTCGGATCGGATTTTTTCAGCGATGGTTCTGCCGTCGCCGAAGAGGCGGCGGGCGCCGGTGACATCGAGAAAAGCTTCGTCGATCGAGAGCGGTTGCACATGCGGGGTGTACGATTCGAAAATCCGCATGATCTGCCGGGAAACCGCTTTATAGTTTGCCAAATTATGAGAAACAAAAACTGCATCCGGGCACTTCTGTTTAGCGAGTCGCGAGGGCATGGCGGAATGAATGCCGAATTTGCGGGCCTCGTACGATGCCGCGGCCACCACGCCGCGCTGGTCCGGGGGCGAACCGACCACCACCGGCTTGCCGCGCAGCTCGGGATGATCGCGCTGTTCAACGGAAGCAAAGAATGCATCCATATCAACATGTAGAAACGTGGTATCAAAGTGATTCATTTTTAAACAGTCCGCTTTTGCCGGATTCGATCGAGGCTTTTCAATAAGCTAAACGGTTCGCCGTTTTCTTGGAAGAGCATTCGGTGTTGAGAAATAGAATCGGCTGACTATACTCTTTGCATCTATGAAACTGATAAAGGTCAATGAATTGCCGGATACCGGCGTTTCGCATAATTCCAGAATCCGGAAAAAGGTGCTGGTAGGGAACGGCGAGCTGAAGGGGATTACCAATTATTCGCGCGCCACCTTTCCTCCGGGCGAAAAAGCGGCCGCCCATTTACACGAAGACATGGCCGAAGTTTTTACCTGCGAATCCGGTTGTGGTGAAATCCGCATCAACGATGTGGGCTATGTTTTTGCTCCCGGCACCACGGTGATGGTGGAAGCAGGAGAAGTGCATGAGATCATCAACTCCGGCAGCTCCGACCTCGTCGTTTCATACTTTGGTGTCTTGACGGATTGATGCGCCGGAAGCGGTACGGAGTTGGTACAGCCTGGACTTAGGGCGCAGCCCGTAGGCCTGGCTACGGTGCGCGGATGCCGGACCCACGCCGCGTTGCGGCTGAGTTCCGGAGGTACTTAGAATGCGTTTCCAGATCGTGCTGATTCGGGGCTGGCGCCTTGGTATTCCGAAATGCCGTCTACGAATTCGGAGATTGTATTGAAGTAGTGCTCTTCGGCCACGTAGGCATAGTCCATGTGTCGGGCTCCGGCAATCCAGAAGTGCGTCTTCGGTTCCGGCGCGGCGGCATAGAGCAGCTTTGCGTGCCGGAATGGAATTACCTGGTCTTTTGTTCCGTGCATGATCAGCACCGGACAGCCAACATTCGGGATCAGTTTTTCGCTGTTGAATTTGTCCCATGGCAGCAGATGAACCCCGGTCTTTACGCGCAGAGCGGAGGCAAACGAACTTTCTACAATCAGCCCGCCCACGTTGTGATGGGCGGCGGTCCAGACGGCCAGTGCGCCACCGAGAGAACGACCGTGGGCAATGATTGTTTTCGGCACAACTTTCTTTTCTTCGGTCAGCCAGCGATAGGCGGCCGAGGCATCGGTTTTGACTTTGCGGGTCGAGGGGGTGCCATCGCTGGTGCCATAGCCGCGGTAGTCATACATCAGAATGGAAAAGCGGTTGCCGAAATATTCCTGCATGAAGGGAAGTACGTTGCTCAGATCTTCGGCATTTCCGTGGCTGAACAGCAGGGTATAGTCTGCAGCCGGGTTTTCGAGATAGACCGCGTTGAGTGTTTCTCCGTCGGAGGTTGGAATGCGGACCTCGCTCGGCAGATGTTCATAGGCGGATTTCCGGGGGCGGAAAATCAGCCGGTCGGAGATGACGAGGGCAAACAGGTTCAGGAAGAGATAGAATCCTGCTCCATAGACCGCGGAAAGGATAAGTGGGTTTTCAAGCATGAAAAAAGCATAAGCCCGGTCGTTGCAGATCGCAACGGAAAGTTCCAGACATTGGAACATTGCCGGATGGTGAATCGCGTAGTATTCTCTCTTCATTAACCCGGAGGGATTTCTATGGGAACAAACGTTTTGAAATCTGAGTTGGCGGGCCGTTGGTATACGGATCATCCGCAGCAGCTGAGTCGGGAGATACGGGCTTATCTGGATTCGGTCCATCCGGAACCGGTGAAGGAGCTGATTGCACTGTTGCTACCGCATGCGGGCTACCGGTATTCCGGCCGCGTTGCCGCACATGGAATCAAGCTGCTCGAAGGCCGAACGTATCCTCGGGTGATTGTCATCGGGCCGAGCCACCAGGTGGCCTTGCTTGATTGTGTCAGTATTCCGGATGTGAGCCACATTGAAACACCTCTGGGGCTGATTGCGCTGGATACCCAAGCGATTTCCAACCTTTGGAAAAATGAGGGCTTCGGAGCGCATCCCTATGCCCATGAAAGTGAACACAGTGTTCAGATTGAATTGCCGTTTCTGCAGGAAGCGCTGGGGAACGATTTTAAGCTGATACCGATCGTGTGCGGTCAATTGACGGCCAAAAGTGCACGTTCGATCGGAAATCAACTCGTGCCATTGCTGGATACTGAAACGCTGCTGGTGGTCAGTTCGGATTTCACGCACTATGGCCGGAGCTTCGACTACGTACCTTTCGAGGACCATATTAAAGAGAATATTGAAAGCCTCGATATGGGCGCATTCCGATTGATTGAGCAGAAGAAGCTCAGCGATTTTCTGACCTATATCCAGAACACGGGGGCCACGATTTGCGGGCGAAGCCCGATTGCGGTGCTGCTCTCCATGCTGGCGGAGGACGCGCACATTAAACTGCTCAACTATGACACCTCGGGTAATCTGACCGGCGACTGGTCGCAGTGCGTCAGCTATCTTTCCGCCGCGGTTTCCGGACATTGGAAAACCGGGAATGATGCGGCACCGGAACCGGAGTTCCAATCTCTGGAACTTTCCGCCGAGGACAAGTGTCAGCTGCTTCAGTGGGCGCGGTATAAAATTGCATCCCGCTTTGCCGGGCGGGCAGCAGAGCCGGAGCTTGAAGTTTCGGCGGCCATGAAGGCAACCATGGGGGCCTTTGTGACGATTCATAAACAGGGGCAGCTCCGTGGATGCATTGGCGAAATCTTTCCCCGGCGTCCGCTGATCGAGGCGGTTTCCGAGCATGCGGTTAATGCGGCGTTTCACGATCCGCGTTTCCCCGAGCTGCGGGAAGCTGAACTGCCGGAGATCGATCTGGAAATCTCGGCGCTGACCCCGCCGTATCCTGTCGGCTCTTATGAAGAGATCGTGATCGGCCAACACGGCATGGTGCTCAGCAAGCTCGGCCACTCAGCCGTTTTCCTGCCGCAGGTGGCCGTGGAGCAGGGGTGGGATCTGGAAACCACGCTTTCGCACCTTGCCGTCAAAGCCGGTCTGTCTTCCAATGATTGGAAATCCGACTGCCAGTTCCATGTTTTTGAAGCCGTGGTCTTCGGCGAGCTGGATTAGTCGCTGACCCACTGCACAAACTGTCGGTGCAGTCTGGGGACGTACGTTTTCCGGGAAGGGCCCAGAGCGGACGTGTGTGTGCCCTGATCGACGGTCCAGAGTTGTTTCGGCTCGCTTGCTGCCGCGAACAGTTCTTCGGCATTCCTGTAGGAAGCAACCCGATCGTGGGTCCCGTGGATGATGAGAAGGGGCGTGGGGGCAATGTTGCCGACATATTTTTCCGGGCTTAGTTCATTGCTGATGAGAAGATATGCGAACGGTTTCAGCAGTCCGGTGTGCTCGCAGGCCACGCGTTTGTAGCTGGAGAATGCGGAGTCGGTTGCGATCCCGCGGATGCCGGAAAAGTCATTGTTTCCAACTACGGTGATTGCGTTGGCCCCGCCGATGCTCTGGCCGAAAATGATGAGTTTGTTCTGGTCGATATCCTGGCGGGTTTTGATGTATTCGATGGCTGCAACGCAGTCCTGGTAAATTCCCTCGCGCGAGGGTTCGCCGGCCGATGTGCCGTAGCCGCGGTAGTCGAAAACAAAGAGGTTGAAGCCGTTTTTCGGCAGCCACGAAACGAATGAATAGTGTGCCGACATGTTCTGCGCGTTGCCGTGGAAATGAATCACGGTGCCGAGCGCTTTGCCTTCGGCGGGAATGAACCAGCCGGACAGGCGGGTCTGGTCTTTGCTCATAAACGTGATCTCTTCAAACGCAAGTCCATCCTGTTCCGGAGTGGTATAGGTGCTGGAGGTTGGCTGGTAGAACAGCGAGTCTAACCCTGCATTTGCTGAAATGGTCAGGCCGAGAAGCAAAGTGCAGATCAGAATCAGTTTCATGAACAGGCTCCTTTCATTCAACGTTGGTTGTTGGGTTGCAATCAAGGTATACGATCTTCATATTGAATTAAACGTAAACAACGGGGATAAGTATATGTCCATACATTGGAAAGTTTTGGTCGGGGTTTTGGTTGCAGTGAACGCGCTGGCGCAGATGCCACATGAAGTGCTGTTGCTGGTGAACCGGAAATCGCAGGATTCGCTCAAGGTTGCCAATACCTATATCGCAGCCCGGCAGATACCGCGTTATAATGTGGTTTATCTGGATATTCCTGAAACGGCATATGGCGGAACGGCCACAATTACACCGGAGCAATTCACTCAGCTGATCTGGGAGCCGGCGAATGCAGTGGTTCAGGAGCGCGGGCTGGATCAGCAGATTCTTGCATGGGTCTATTCTGTTGATTTCCCAATCCGCGTAAAAACCGATTCCAGCGACCGGAAGCAGATGTCTGTGAGCGGTTTGACGTTTCTACGAAATAAAATTCCAGACCTGAAGCTGGTGGAGGAGGGGACGTATCTTTCCAGAATTTTTGGCGGACCCAGCCAGAATTTTGAACTGAACCTGAACTCGATGTCGCTCGGGATGCAGAAAAAGGGGCTGGGGCCTAATGCAAACGTTCCGCCGGAAGCGGCCTGGCTTGAGAGTGGCCTTGGCGAGCAGATGCCGCTGCCCAGCATGATGCTTGGTTACACCGGCGAAAAGGGAAACGATGTTCAGACGGTCATCGATTGTATGGGCCAGGGACTGAAGTCGGATTTCCGCGGCCGTCGAGCAGGAATCTATTTTGTTCAGAGCGAAGATGTCCGCTCCACCTGTAGAGAGTGGCAGTTTTATCCGGCAGTAAATGAGCTGAAAACCCGCAGGATCTCTGCCGAGGTCACAACCAACTTCCCGAGCGGTCAGAGCAATGTGATGGGTATTCTGATGGGTGCGGAAAATGTGGACCCGTCCCAGATCAAATCCTTTGCTCCCGGAGCGATGGCCGAGCATCTAACCAGCTGGAGTGCGGAATTCCAGAAGCGACAGAGCAAGGTTACAGAATGGATTAAAGCCGGGGCAACGGGATCGGCCGGTGCCGTAGTGGAGCCGTATTCAAATCCCAACAAATTTCCTTCCGCCCGCTTTTTTGTTCATTACGCGGCTGGCTGCACCATGCTGGAAAGTTTCTATCAATCCATTGCCTGCCCTCTGCAACTGCTCATGATTGGCGATCCGTTGGCTAAACCCTATGCGGTTCCGTTCAATGTGAAGATCCTGGGGGCCGATTCGATTAAAAGCGATTTTACGTATTTGGCGAATGCAGAGAGCAAATTTAAAAATGTGCAGTTTCAGTATGCATTCTTTGTTGATGGCATGTTGATTCAACCGTTCTCCGACGATGGAACCGTTTATCTTCGTGTGCATAAAATGGACGATGGTTATCACGAACTCCGGGTCGTGGCCAGCATCAAGCATATGATCGAGTTCAGTATGTCGGTGGAAAAGCCGATTACGATCACCCGAAGCGGGCGTTCGATTTCAATTCTCCCGAATATCAGCCGACTGGCCAAACATGAGCACGGGCTGAAGGTGGAGGTTGGCGGCCTTGAAATGCCGAAGAAAGTTCGCCTGATTTCCGGCGAATTGCTGCTGGATGAAAAGGTGTACGATCCGGAAGTCGAACTGGTGCTCGATGAACTGATGGTGGGCGAAGGGCCGAACCAGGTGCAGGTTGTGGGAATTTATGCCGATGGCATGGAGGTCTTCAGCCCCCCCGTCAGCTTCGGAATCACATTTAGCAAGGAAAACTAAAATACCGCTTCAGCTGAAGGTACTTGCGAATGTTATACTACCAACTAAAACATTCCGGTATAAACGAAGGCAGAGTTGCAGCGAATGAAGGGAAAGCAACGAATGATTCCGTCTGTCTGGATTCGCTGCTTTCTATTCATTCGTTGCCAATAGTTTAAGGCGATAAGCTTTAGAAAATGGTATTAGTTTGTTTGCTCAGTTGATGTAGCCGAAGACATGTTTGCCGATGCTCTGGACGCCCCGCATATTGCTTCTCCAACTTGGTGAGGCTTTGTCGGGATTGTAGAAATGGGTGAGATAATCCCACTTAACAAATCCGGCCACAAGCAGCCAGGCCAGTCCATAGCAGTCGCTGCGGGCTTTTACATCCGCCTGGCGAAGGCCTGTCCCTGCGGCATAATAGGCTGGGACCGACGAAATGCTGTTCCAGCACGAAAACTGCTTTTCCTGAAGACACACTTCCGGCATCGAAATTTTGTGCAGCTGCGACCGGGTGTGAATGACGGCCGCAACCGCCTTTTTTCCAGAGAACGGTTCGCCGCGGGCTTCCGCATAAATCGTGTAGCTGATAATGCGAACAGCATCCTCGCTGATCTGACCGGAATTGAAAGAAACGGGGGCCTTTCTGACCTCATCCACTTCCTGCGTTTGCGATTCAAATTCAATAACCTTCGCAGCCCCCGAAATCATCGGCAGGCTCAGCAGAGCGGTGGCAGCAGTTCTTCTTGTATTCATCATCGCTTAAGTGTCAGTCCTGTTTTTTCGTTATATTGTTTCTCAATGAAAACAGAGTGCCTGCTTTGGATTCAGCAACTTCTTTGTAAAATCGAGATAAGTTTGAGGGGTTGCCCATGTGCAACTGTTCGCTAATCCATTGATTTCGGATGCTTACCTTGGATCGAATGTACCACGCAATCACCTTTTTAGCCGGATCACTTTTTTTCAGGGGCGGGAGCGCTGATCGAGATAGGTTCAATTTCTTAAGGCTTATTTCCAATAAACGTTCCGCCTCATGAACATCATGCGTCTGAATCGCTTCTCCTGAATAGGAACTTCTATTATGTCCCGTGAGGCGATCACCAATTCGTTCCTTCAGCGATTGCCTGAAATCATTATCACCGAAAGCCCATCCTCGGCGAATTTTGCTCCATTCTTCGTCAAATTCGGAGGGATTAGGAGAGCAGGAAATCAAGGTAGACCGAGCCTGAGTCAATTCCTCAAAACGGGATAATCCGGCGGGTGAGTCTTCCAGTCCGTGTGCACCTAGAAGACGATCCACATCCAGCCAGGCCGGTCGGGTTTCCGGTGATAGATAGAGCGGATAGCTGCTCTGCTCGAAATTCTGAAGCAATTGATGCTTCGGGTCGATGCTGTGAGCGCGGGCTGGATTCAGGTGAATATAGTTCCCGACCGTCTTAAAATAATCCTGTTGTGGATCAATAACCAAGGCTTTATAACGACCCTGAAACAGATGGCCCCAGAGTTTGTGGCGCATATTAAAGCGTTTGGTATACGTACCTTGCAGCCACCGCATGCCATCGACCAAATTAGGCTCCGGAGTCTCCAGCAGAAAGTGGTAATGATTGCGCATGAGCACAAAAGCATGAATCCGCCATCCGGTGCGAGCGCAGGCTTCTTCGAGTACTTTCATGAAAAGGGGGTAGTCATCATCCGTTAGAAAGATATCTTCCTGACGGTTCCCTCGGCTCATCACATGATACAGCGCGCCTTCAAACTCTATGCGTGGAACTCTTCCCATGCCTTCAAGCTATACGCGTACCGGAAGAGTCAAACAATAAAAATAACGAAAAAATAGGACTGACACCTTTTCCGACACCTTTTCGCACCTTTTCGCAGACACCTTTTCGCCGATGTGAACGGGATCGCATGGGAAAGGTTCAATGCACAAAATCAAGCGGATGAAATTAATGAAATCTGGCCTGATGCAAATTACAAACCGGTTGATTGAAAATTATTTCGTCGAACATTCTCCTGTATAACCCCGAACATGGGCAACGCCGGTCGATTTGCTCCACGTCTGATTCTCATCACTTGGTGACGGCCCCCATAGAAGGACTGACAACTTTTCTTAAACTACCGCAAGGATTCTTCCAGTAAGCAGTTCAGCGGCATTTGAAGATGACGATTTCGCCTTGGAGTTTGTTGCAGGTAATGGTGTATTCCTCAGCCGGTAGCGAAAAGTTGGTGCAGACGGGAAGGTTTTCATAGATGCCGGAGCCCTGGAACCAGACCGGTGTAATAGCTAGATAGTCAGCTGGTTCGACGTCCTCACTAACGCGGTGAAAGGCTATGTCGGCACAGTTGAGACCTATGAGATCGATTGTTTTGCGCTTTCCGAAATAACGTGTTGCGCCGGCATCGTTCACGGCAATAATAGCATCAGCTTCTGTATTTTGATCAATCCATTTGCCGGCTTGGATGGTGATTAGGTTGATGCTCCGCGAATCGGTGATGAGGCGGTTTCTCCACGAAACTAAGGAATTGGTGAAATGTGGCAACGAGGCCAACAGGCAGAGGCCAGCGGCTACCTTTGATTTCCAACCATTCGACGTGGTCCATATGATTCCCAGTCCAATAGTGGCAGTTGCTGTGAGAATCATTACGGCAGGGTCGGTCCAGCGAAGCCAATAATAGCCGACCAACTCAAAGTCGCGGGAGAACAGTACGCCGAAAAGAAAAGCCAACGGAGCTCCGATCAAAAGTAAGAGCGCTTGGAAATTGCGATTACGACGAAGAAACAGGAAGGCGGTAAATCCGACTAGGGCGGCGATGACTAACGAAGGAAGCGGTCCATTGAATCCGAGCAGTTTCCATGCATTGGAAAACTGCCCAAGACCTATTTCAACCGACGTTGATTTGACGTAGAAGGTCGTTGGCAGCCAATGTCCATTGGCCGCTTTGCAAAAGAGACTCCAGAGGAACATCGGGATCGGAATGATACCCAGCAACCCAAATTTACGAGGGGAGGCCAGTAACAGGGCCAACCCGAAGAAGGGGAGTACAACCAGCCCTTCGGGCCGGGCGGTCGGGGTAAGGCTGATGAGCAGGGTGGCCAAAAGGAGCCGCCGTTCGATAAGGCAGGCAGTCGCTCCAAGCCAGAGTGCGAGCAGCAGGGTGGTTTCCATGCCCGACAATGCCGAATAGGCCAGCCGGGGGTCGAGTGCCAGAACGGTTGCGGCAATGATTCCGGCAGTCGCTGACTTTGAAACGGTTTGACCGATTCTTCGGACCGCATCGACCGATAGCAATGCCAATATCACTCCGGCAAGCTTAACTGCGATGGTTACGGCATCAGTTCCGAGTCTTTCGATCCAGTGAGCGGGAGCAGTGATGATGCTCCATAGCGGACTTGTGGAGCCGGCTTCCTGTTGACCGGGATTGTATTCGAAGCCGTGGCCGAATGCGAACGATTGCGAATAGACCCGGTGAATCCATGCATCGTCCAGCGGGAAGTCGAGCAGGCTGAACGGATCTGCCGCAAACCAAAGAGCTATGACGATAAAAGCCAGATAGGGAAGCCGGACCAGCCAATTGGTCAAAGATGTTTGTTCAATATTTTCGGTCATTGATAGAACCAATAGGCGTATGAAATATGATCGCCGGCGATGGTCACGTTTAGATTAGTGCTGGTGACGCTTTCGGCAGGAATATCCAGAATAACCTCCTTAAATCCATCATTGGCAACCTCCACCTCACAACTGGCGACACCCTTGCCGTTCATAAAAATAAGTAAAGTAAGGTTCTCGTTCATCTCCAAATGCTCAATAGACGATTGCTGCCGACCGGTATAGCAACTTCCTGTTGCTGTACTTGATGTTCTTAATACCATGCGCAGCGGGATCACCGGGGTTACATTTCGAATGGTAAACGATTCGCTTCCCATCACGATACGCCCTACTTCGGAATAGTCGTGTTCGCCTAAAAGAGCATGCTTGGAGCAGAGTGGTATGGTTGTATTCTTAAGGCGAAGATCAACGGAATGGTTGTGCGACCGCTCATCAGGGCAATAACCAATATCCAGCGAGTCGATAAGTCGAAGTCCGCTCAATTCTTCATCTAATAACTGGGGGGTGTCGCCGTTCGTTATCGAAGACCAGTTTGCCGGGTAGACTGCAAGAGCGTTCGGATCGCTCATGGCCGAATCGGTGTCGGTAAGTATGGGGTCTTTGAGAAAGGGTTGAGCCCAAGTGGTTTTGCCAAAGGTACTATCTGCGAGCCAATATTCAAAACGGAGATCGGGGCGGTGTTTCAGCCGGTCGATGAGGCGAAGGGGCTGAGCGTCGTAATGGGCATCGAAAAAGTCAGGTGAGTTAATGCCACTGAGGTTGTAGAGTTTGCGCCCTGATAGATGATAAGTAGGGCCACCACCGAGAGTTGAACCTAATCGACCCTTTTGGGGCAGGGTTTCGTCGATTTGTTGGATGAAGTTCTTTTGTTTCTGCAGGTAGACGGCAATAGAATATTTAGAAGAGGCGACATAAATGAAAGAGACCAGTTGGAAACCAATCAACAAGGTGCAACAGATAGGTAGAAAGAGTCGTGCTTTGAGGCGATCGTTGAGTTCGAATACGCCGATCAGGATGTAAAGGGTCCAAATCGGGAAAATCCAAGCCAAATAGCGGTCATTGGAGAGGCCTTGAAACTGGCTCGATGCCACGGTGGCCAGAACGCCCGCCACACATAGCAGTAACCAGCATTCGTAAAGTCTGATCTTCTTTTCTGTGCGAGGGTAGAGCAGGATTCCGGTAATCGCCAGTAAGCCTGCAAGCAATGGGAAATGATAAAACTGGCGTGCCGTCTCTGGCAGGCCGAAGCAAAAAGCCTTGATCAGCGATAATAGGTCATAAAGTGTCTGTTCCACGGCTCCAAAAAACGGATAGAGGTTGAAATAGCCCTTGTTGCTTACCGACATAAACTGCGTATAGCCTGTCAGCAGGTAGTTGAGCAAAAGGGAACTTCCAAAGGCCATGAAACCAGCACCTCCGCAAATAAGAAACCATTTTGATTGGAATGCGGTTCCCGGCGCATCTTTAAATTTCCGGGAGAGAGTGAGTCCGGTCGAGCCCGCAATCAGAAACGCGACGGAAAAGATTGCACCTTCCGGTCGGGTAATGCCGCAAAGTATGATCAGCACGAGCATAAACCATTTCCGATCAGAGACTGTTGCAAAGATGGTTGCTAGAGCAAGAAGGGTGAAAAACCCGATGTCGGTCTGGCTGAAAACGGCCGACAGAGTATGGCCGCTGATCAAGCTAATAAACAACGCAAGTGGTGCCGCGCGTGGATAAACGTTTTTGGCAACGAGCCAGCTGAGAATGGCAATGCCGAAATAGAAGAGAGAATTCAGTATAAAGCTGGCTGTTAAGAAGTTATCACCTCGTGCACCGAGTTTGTAGAGAGTGGCCAGAACAAAGGGGTAGAGGTGCGACGTGCATCCCGTGGATGGACCATCGCCCGCTGAATACTTGTAGGGGTGTCCTTGGGCTATGCTTTGCGCGTATTGGAGGTATTGAGCTTGATCAGGCTCAGTAAAAGCAAGGGAGCCGTTTCCTGCTGTACAATAAAGGAGGTAGAACAGGCTAGTGATTGCGAGGGCAAGACAACAGGCGAGTGTTAATAGGTTCTTTTGCGATAACATCCATGAACATTACATTTTTTCTTAAATGCAAGACAATTGAAAATGATGATGGAGGATGTTTAAAAAATAGTCCCTTGCTTTGGATATACAAAAGTTATGACACTGTTCCTTTCGGAATCTTCTATATTTCTTGTTAGGAATAAAAAAAACCCGGCACTGCCGGGTTTTTTTCACAATCCTGAAATGGACGATTAGATGTCGCTCAGGAATGAAGCTCCCGGATAAAGATCTGCTTCTGTAAGTTCAGTACCTACTGTTGCACCAGCGGCTGTGGCGGATACAGCGCCAACCATGAGGCCGTCAGCTTTCCCTTTAATATACTCCACGTATTCGGCAGCTGTAACAGGAGAGCCGTCGGTAAGGCCAGTATCCATGGCGATCTGGTCAACAGCTGCGTTAACAAGACGAGCATTGTTCACCGCGGTTTTAGCCATGGTTCTGGAGCGAGCCTTCTGGAAGGACGGGATGCCGATGGCGGCCAGCAGACCGATGATGGCTACTACGATCATGATTTCGACGAGGGTAAAACCTTTTTTCTTCATTGCTTTTTTCATGTAATTTTTCTCCATTAATTTAATTTGTACTTCAATTTTTAGTGGTGCCTGCTCCGAGCTCGCCTCGATCTATCGTTCAGACGGATAGCTATATAGCGTTTGGCGTGCCAACTTTTTTGGGGAGGCGATTTGGCAGTATAAGCAGATGGGGGATCGAACCGGTGAAAATTGCATTTATCCCCAATGAAAAAGGGGTGTTTATCTATTTTTGAGATTTGAAAAATATTTTTACACCGGTCGGCGACCGTTTTTAAGAAGTCTGATTTTTTCCAGTTCTGAGAAGATTCCGGTTCCAAAGTTTGGAAAAAACAGATTTGAGACGGGGGCATTGACCGCAAAGGCGCGGAGACGCTAAAGGTAAAGACCGGACTCAACCGGAATCACGGTGTTCTATGGGCAGAAAAATGGTTGGCAGAAATATTCCGTAATGTTCGGGACTGATGTCTCTGCACAGCGGATCGGTCAAATAGGGTAGGTAAAAAATTAAGGGTGAAAATATATGAGAAGGGTAGTTAATATTTTTTACCAACCATTTTTTACCCTAAAATCATTTTGGTTCCAGCTCTGCCGGGTTGGGTGCCAGAAGCACAAAGACCCGGAATGAGAAGTTTTGATAGCAGATTTGATGGAGCCTGAGTCAGGTTATTATATGGGCAGAAAAATTATTGGCAGAAATATTTGCTCTGTGGATCGGGTAGATAAGGCAGGTAAAAAATTAGGGGTAGAAAATATATGAGAAGGGCAGTTTATATTTTTTTACCGTAAAATGATTCGGTTCAGGGTCTGTCGGGGCAGGAACAAAAAACGCGCTCTCCGTTGTGGAGAACGCGTTTTGTCGCTTACATGATTTGTGTTCCGAGTTGATGCCTCATTCGTTCTGGGCTTCCTCGGGGAGTTTTCGGTAGAGCGTGGCCAGGCTGATGTCTAGCTCTTTGGCTGCGGCGGCTTTGTCGCCTCCCATGGTGTCGATGACTGTTTTAAGGTATTCTTTCTCCTTGGCCCGCAGGAAGGCTTTGAGCGATTTCCCTTTTTCAAATTCACCGGTAAGAGCGGCATTCTGGGCACCGGGATTTTCCTCGTAGGAGACAATCAATTTAGAGGGCAGGGTTTCTTTGGTGATTTTACCGTCGCTCAGGAAAGTCAGGCAGTGCTGGATAACGTTCTGAAGTTCGCGGACGTTGCCCGGCCAGGTGTAGTTTTGCAAAATGGAAAGTACGGCATTATCCATACTCGGGAATTCTCCGCCTTCCATTTCCAGCGCAATAAAGTGCTGGGCGAGGGGCAGAATATCTTCCGGGCGCGTTTTCAGCGGGGGAATATCGATGGTGATGACGCTGAGTCGATAGAACAGGTCTTCGCGGAAGGAACCTTCTTTGACCATGGTTTCCAGATTCCGGTTGGAGGCCGCGAGTATGCGTACATCCACATCAAACTCTTCGGTACCGCCCACTTTACGGATTTTTTTGTTCTGAATGGCCCGCAACAGCTTGGATTGCAGGTTGTGCGGGATCGAGTTGATTTCATCGAGGAAAAGCGTTCCGTTTTTCGAGGCTTCGAACAGGCCTTCTTTTTCGGCATTTGCGCCGGTGAAGGCACCTTTGACATGGCCGAAGAGTTCGGATTCAATGAGGGTTTCGGGCAGTGCTGCACAGTTGACCGGAATGAACGGGCCGTCGGAGCGGGCGCTGAAACTGTGAACCGCTTCGGCGACCAGCTCTTTGCCGGTTCCGCTTTCGCCGGTGATCATGATGGTGGTTTTGGTGGGGGCCACGCGTTTGATCATTTCGCAAACGTTGACCATCTGGTCGCTCTCGGCGACAATGTTACCAAAATATTTTTTGGCTTCGATATGTCCGGTGCCGCTGATCTGTTCGGAAAGCGATTTCTGGTAGTCCAGTGCCCGTTTGACGGTGGCGAGCAGTTCGTCAATTTTAAAGGGTTTTGGAATATAATCGAACGCGCCTTCTTTCATCGCTTCAACGGCGGTCGCGACCGTGGCATACGCCGTGAGCATGATGGCTCCGACATGCGGGCGCAGCTGCCGCGTTTTTTTAAGCAGCTGCATGCCATCCACCGGTTCCATCTTAATATCGGAAATCAGGAGGTCGAATTGCTCGGTCTTGAGCAGTTTTTCCGCAACGCCGCCGTGTTCGGCAAGTTTAACTTCGTATCCCTTTGAAATAAGAATTTTATTGAGCAAGCTTAGAATCGTCGGATCATCATCCGCAATCAGTATTTTGGCCATCGTGGTAACCTCTCCCTACAGTATTCAGATGGTCTATATAACCCTTATTTACGGGGTTTGAGTCAAGCTTAATGATTGATAGAAGGGCGGCGGGAGAGAACTCGGCAAAGTCGACGAAATTTTTAACAACCGTGTCCATTTGTTTCGAAGCGTTCTCAATATGATTAAAAAGTTCCTTGCGGTCGTTGCGTCGGGGGCTGTTGGGTAGCCAGTCGGCAGAGGTGGTGCGGTCTTCATAGTGCCGCAAGAGCTGGACCGATGCCGATATGGCGGTGAGCGGGGTGCGGATTTCATGGGCCATTTCTCCGGCAATCCGGGTGGCAGCCGTGATTCGCTCCACTTTTTTGAGTTGTCGATCGGTTTCCAATGCCTGGGAAATATCGCTGAGCATTACCAGGCTGACGTTCATTGCTTCATATTTCCGACCATTGGAACCGAGCAGGGCGTATTCCAATAGTTGGAAGTCGCGGGAGGTGCGGACAACCGGTATGGGGCTGTTATTCGGACGTTTCAGATAGAAGGCATTTCCAAAGGATTCATTAATTTCTTCGGCATCATCGCAGATCCAGTCGCTGAAGAGGGTTCCGGTGAAGGTTACTGCATCGGTTCCTGTGAGATTTAAGGCCGCTTCGTTGGCATAGAAAACATATCCTTCCCAATCCAGAAGTACGGAAGGAGTAGGTATGTTCTGCAGAATCGCTTCGGCAGTGTCGGTTAAATCTCTACGGTAGGTTTCCGTGTAGCCGCAGCGTTTGGAAATATAAATGCTGGCGGCACCGAAGAGGGCAAAGGTTAATGAGCGGATAAAAATAGAGCCGGCGGATGTTTCGTCGGTTACAACTGCATCGACCGGCATGTATTCAACAATCCACTTATTGGATAACAGGGTGGCCATCAGGATATAGGTAATAATGGCGAGCGCCGTGATCTGTGAGGCCTGTTTGGGGGTTCCGACCACGCCGGCCGAAAGAATTACAAGCGGATAGAGGAGGGTCAGCACGCTGTGCACGCCTCCCGTAAAGTAAACGAGTCCGTTAACTAGAATGAGGTCCACCACAAACTGCAACGGCGCAAACTGGGTGGCGCGCAGCCGGTTCCTGAGCCAGAGGGAGTAGGGGATGGTGATGACGAACGCAACGCCCATGAAGGCGTAAAACGAGGGATCGCCGGTGGGGAACAGGAGGGAAACGAGCACGATCAACCATAGGAACCCGAGACGCGCCAAAAGGATGGCCGTCAGTTCAGGTATGGTTGTGTTTGCATCGTTTTTAAACATTCTTCCTGTTTCCCTGGCGAGGGATTTGTCTTAAACCCGCAAATGAAACTGCTAATAAATACCAATGAACGCGATTCATAAAAAGGTTGTGAACATTGACTTATTACTCTCAATGGGCGTATTGCCGAAGAGCAGCAAGCGCGATCTTCATTGGCCAATCGCGTTTATTTGCGGTTGTTCCATTTCAGGTTCCGGATTTACATGACGATTTCGCTCATTTTGAAGATCGGCAGGAACATGGCGACCACAATGGTTCCGATGATGCCGCCGATAAAGACCATCAACAGCGGCTCAATCATGGAGGTCAGACCATTCACCATGGTTTCCACTTCGCTTTCGTAGAATTCTGCGACTTTTTCCATCATCTCATCAACCTGGCCGGTTTTTTCGCCGGCAGCCAGCATGTGAATCAGCATCCGGGGATAGTATTTATTCGGCTCAAGTGCGACGGAAAGCGGCTGCCCCTCTTCGATCGTTTTTTTTGCGTGAAGCAGAGAATCGCCGATGACGCGGTTCCCGGTGGCAAGCCCGACAATTTCCAGCGATTCAATAATCTGAACCCCGCTGTGAAGCAGCTGCGCAAAAGTGGAGGCGAACCGGCTGACGGCCACTTTGGTGGCGAGTTCTCCAAGGATTGGAAACCGTAGGCGTATCTCATCGATTTTATATTGGCCTTTGTCGGTACTGTTGATGTGTTTGAATCCATAGATCAGCGCAATGATGAGTGCGGTGGCAATATACCAATACGAGGTCAGTATATTACTGAAGTCCAATAAGGCCTGGGTGAGGCCGGGCAAATCGGCTCCAAAGTCGGAAAACATGGTGGCAAAAACCGGCACCACAAACATGATCAGTGCCGTGGCAAGGGAAACGGCAACAATCATGACTACGGATGGATACATCATGGAGGATTTAACCTTGGCGCGCAGTTTATTGCTGGATTCCAGGAACATGGCAACACGGGCACAGGTTTCCGGCAAAATACCGCCCACTTCTCCAGCGCGCATCATGCTGACATAGAGTTCGTCAAAAATGGTGGGATAAAACGCGAGCGATTCCGAATACATGGCGCCGCCTTCGACGCGGGCACGGATGCCCTGAATGACCGGCTTGAAATTTTTATCGGTGGTCTGGGACTCCATGGCGGATAAGGTTTGGACCAGCGGCATGCCGGCAGCCAGCATGGCGGAAACCTGCCGGGTGAAGATGGAGAGTTCCTTGAGACGAATTTTACGCGCACCCCGTACGACGGGGAGACTTCCTTTGGCTCTATGTTTATTTTTAGGCATTTTGTTGTTCCTTAGTGTTCGCTCGTTACACGCATGATTTCTTCAATGGAGGTAAGACCTTCCCTGATTCGGTCGAGGCCTGCTTCGCGCAGGGTACGCATCCCGTTTTCAATGGCTATTTTTTTGATCGCATCGGCCTCCGAGTTTTCGAGAATGGTGCGCCGAATCACATCGTCCACCAACAGAATCTCCATGATGCCGCCGCGGCCTTTATAGCCAATGCCGTTGCATTTCGGACAACCGCTTGTTTCATAGAACTGGACGCCCTGCATGCGGTCAGGGTCGATACGATTTTTCTTCAGCATTTCGCTGGGAAAGGCGGCTTCCTTTCTGCAGACAGGGCACAGTTTCCGGTACAGACGCTGGGCCTGCGTCAGCAGCAATGAGGAGGATAGCATAAAGGGTTCGATGCCCATATCAATGAGGCGGGCAATCGCGCCGGAGGCATCGTTGGTGTGCAAGGTGCTCAATACCATGTGCCCCGTCAGTGCGGCTTCCACGGCAATTGTGGCCGTTTCCTTATCTCGAATTTCCCCGACCATCACCACATCCGGGTCCTGACGAAGAATGGAACGCAGTGCTGCCGCGAAAGTCAGTCCGACGGCCGGATTAATCTGGACCTGATTCACACCTTCCAGCTGATATTCCACCGGATTTTCCGTCGTAATGATATTAGTTCCGACTTCGTTGAGTTCTGAAAGCGCTGAATAGAGCGTGGTTGTTTTGCCGCTGCCGGTCGGGCCGGTTACCAGAATCATGCCGTAGGGTTGCGCCAGTGCATATTCAAAGTTATCCAATGAAAGCTGGTCGAGGTTCAGGGCTTTCAGATTGGGAACCAAGGCGCTTTTGTCGAGAATACGCATTACAATCTTTTCACCATGCACGGTGGGCAGAATGCTCATACGAACATCGACTTCTTTGCCCAGTGCCTTGATCTTGAAACGGCCGTCTTGCGGAATTCGCCGCTCCGCAATGTCGAGTTGCGACATGATTTTTAAACGCGAGATGATTGCATTCTGCAGGTTTTTCGGCGGGCTGGGGTTTTCAAATAATATCCCGTCCACACGGTTTCTCAGACGAAGCGATTTTTCCATGGGCTCGATGTGGATATCGGATGCCCCTTTGCGCAATGCTTCAATTAAAATAGAGTTTACGATTCGGATCACCGGCGCTTCGCCGGCATCTTCCATCATGTCGTCCAGGTTTCCTTCCTCTAGGCCTTCTTTTCCAAGCTCGACATCACTCTCACCCGCCATGTCTTTCAGAATGTCTTCCAGACCCCGTTCCGGTTGTTGGGTGGCATCGTTGATTGCTTGAAGAATTTCACTTTCCTGAGCAATGACGGGAGCGAGCTCCAGCTGGGTGGCGGATGCCAACGTGTCGCGTGCGGCAAGGTTAAATGGATCGGCCATGGCAATCGTCAGTATGCTGCCGAGCTTTGCAATCGGAATAGCCTTGTGTTCCTGCCAATGCTCTTTATCGAGTAAATCAAGTAAAGCCGGCGTTGGTGAGAAGCCTTGCAGTGAAATCGGCCGGATATCGAGGTAATCAGCTGTGGCCAACATCATGTCTTCATCAGATACAATACCTTCCGTTATCAGAAGCTGTTCCAAAGGAATCCTGGTCTGTTCTGATTTAAGTTCTACTTCGGCAAAAACCGCCGCTTCAATCGGGCGGATTTGCTTCAGGCAGTCTATCAGGCTTTTTGAGCTGTTCATCATAGTTCCATTCTGATCGGTTTTATCTTGAATGGTACATTATAAGCATTCTGCGTGCCTACCTGCTGAAAGGTGGGCGATCTGTTGCGGGGTTTCTTTTCGGCCGGAATTTCCAAGGGCTGAAAAATGGATTGCTGTATAAACAGAAGCGCAACCGTTTTGAAAACTAGCATGAGAAGAACGGATATCGGCGCTGCCGATGACATGCCTCCCATTCTTTAAAGGGCTGTATTTAGGAATCGACACAGTCAGGCAGCTATCGTTCCCGCCGCCAATAAGGATGGGTGCGGTTGGATGGATCAAATGGCTTCTGGCCTGCAATGTGCTTATTACACACCGATTTAACAGGAGTTTATTATGTCAGAACTAAACGATGGGTTGGCGGACAGTATTTCCATGCTTGAGCAGATCCTGGAGGTTATGCCTCAGGATATTGATGCCCTTAAGGCTTTATATAATGCGAACTTGCAAAGTGGAAACCCCGCGCGCTCCTTTGAGTATCTGAATCGGATCATTGATGTTGCGGCCAATCTCGGCGACCCGGACTTATTCGAATATCTCCAGAATGAATTGCCGCGATTTGAAGAAACGCATTCTGCAGAGGTTGCCGCTCATCAGGTGCGAATAAGAACTCTTTTCGGTGTACATAAAATTAATAAGAAGGTTTTAGAACCCGCCAAGGCGCCATCAGAGAAACCGGATCCGTCATCCGAAGTCGACATCAGCGAGGAGCTGGCTCTTGCCTGGCGTCTTTATCAGGAGAATCAGATCTCGCAGGATGAGTATTCAAGTGTGCTGCATGATCTGACTGAAGTTTCGTCCAAAGAACTCGATGTGCCGGTCAGTGTGCTCCATGTTTTGAATGATCGAGGTTTTTCGAATCTGACGAGGATTATGGCTTTTGTTGCGAATCGCTCTGGCCTGCCATATATTTCTCTTTTCAATTTTGAGTTGGATGAGCGTGCTGCTAACGCACTGCCGCCATCGTATTCCATGCATGAAGGATTACTGCCATTCGGTTATCTGGGAAATGATCTTCTGGTGGCTGTTCTGAATCCTTTCAATACGGATCTCATAGAAAAAGCGGAAAAGGAATCCGGTCATCGGTGTCATGTGTTCCTTGTTGAACCGGATGATTATGATGCGGCACTCGCAAAACTTCGGGCGCTTGTTTCGAAAGCTGCGTAAGGTCTTAGTCGGTAATGTACATGGAGAGCGTATTCGTCTCGCCCATATATTCCATCAGTACATTGTGCTTTCTGATTTCAAGAAGCTTTACTTTTCCGTTGATGAGGTCGCCTTGCCGGTATTGATGCTCATTGATAATCGCAAATCCACCGACCCCATCGACTGCACTACCAAATCCCGTAAGCTTAAGTTTCGGCCAGTTTACTGCCGAGCTGTTGAGTCCGCCAAATAGCTGATCTAAGACTCCGCTGTTACCATTGGTATTTGAGGTGCCGGAATCGGCATCCTGGGTTTTCGAACTCAGTTTATTGAAAAAGGAACGTACCGATAAATCTCTTTGAGCGGACGTACCGGCATCGGCTGTTGTTTGTGCCGGGTCGGTGCGTTGCGTGTTGGCGTAATAGAGCAGCATTGTGCCGGACATGACCAGTCCGGCAATGAGCAGGAGTATTGTGAAGAGCATGACCCGGAAAGAGGTTGGATTCTCATTGTTGACGGGGTCTTTAGGAAAAGGCACTTCGTTGCTTAAATTACTCACCGTGAGATCCTCAGCTGTTAAATCATTTTTAAATCTTCGCTGTATATCATTGATACTGCCCATGTTTTTAGCAAGAGGGAAATTGGATCTTCATACTGGTATGGATACTGCTTTAGAACATCCGCACCTCACAAGGGAGCCTCGGGGTAGGCATATATTCATGTGGTAGGTGTGAACGGGAAGGAACCAGTTAAATGTTAAAAAAAATACCCAGTAAAGGCCGTGCGCAATCGCGGTGTTCCGATTTAATCGGAGTTGATTTCGCATCCACCGCAACAAAAGTTGTTCGGTTAAAGCAGAATAAAGGGACGATGACTCTATCCGGTCTTGATCTGCTGCCGGCGGTGGATTTCAGTGCAGAACCTGAGAAGCTTCAGCTCCCCCGTAATCTATCCCCGAACTACGGATGTCTTGCCTACACCGGGAAACGCGCCGTTGTCCGAATGATCAATACTCAGCTCGCTGAAGGAACGGGCGGTCTGCCAAAAGAAAGAATCCAGGAACTTTTGAATGTGACCGACGAGTTCCGCGTTTCCGCCAAATTAATCAAGCGAAATTCCGGTCGTCAGGATTCGAGTTTTCTTGCCGCTGCCATACCCGACGAGGATGCCGCATATCTCTTGAAACTGTTCCCGTCCGGGCCGCCGGCGCCCGCCTCGCTGGAAGTATCCGGTCTTTCATTTGTGAGCGCATTTCTTCATGCCCGCGGGGCCGAGTGTGCGGACTCTACGGTCTGCATTATGGAGACCGGAGAAAATATGAGTCATTTTGCATTTTTGACGAATGGACTCGTTACGCTGGTTGGAAAATTATCCGTTGGTGCGAACATATTACGTGAAAAAGTGGCAGAGGACCTGGGACTGGATAATGAACTTGCCGAGAGCATCTTAAGCGATGCATCCATTAATGTTTCCTCAACGGTGGTAGGAGTGTTGGCTCCATTCATAAAACAGATCTCGATCTCGAAGGATTTTATCGAGCGACATCAGGGGCAAAAAATTTCCCGAATCTATCTGTCAGGCGGCTTAAGTCTATTGCCGAGTTGGGGGATTGAGGTTGGTAAATTACTGGGGACTCAGGTGGCTTATTGGAGCCCGCTGGAAAACATTGAATATGATTCCGCATCG
Source organism: Pontiellaceae bacterium B1224 (assembly GCA_029432815.1). Taxonomy (GTDB): domain Bacteria; phylum Verrucomicrobiota; class Kiritimatiellia; order Kiritimatiellales; family Pontiellaceae; genus Pontiella. The sequence continues at coordinate 44,105 of JAROBA010000040.1, forward strand.
ATTCCCTCAGACATGATTAAGCAAGCCACGCGCTTTTCTGCTGCCATTGGAGCGGCTATCGGGGGGATTGAAGCATAATGACATATCCACGTGTAAATCTGTTGGAAAAAGATGAACAGCGCTATCAGGGCATTGTGAGTCGAGGCTTTATTCTGTTGTGCGGGGTTGGTATTCCGACCCTGCTTATACTCCTTACTGGAATACTTATATTTTCATATAATTCCAATATCAAATCCGATATTGAGGCAAATCAGGTGTTTTGGGATTCCCTCGAACCTCGTTTAAAATCCCATGCGCAGGGGACCAAAGGGTTGGCGACCAATCAGAAAGTACTCGACCTGTTTACCGGCTGGGAAACATCTCAGGCTTCCTTTTATAAATTACTGGACGAAGTACAGGATGCTGTGCCCGAACTGGTGCAGTTTACCCGGCTTTCGGTCCGTACAGGTGATTCTCAGTCGATCTATAAAACGCCGGCCGAGCTGCAGCTCGATTATAGTTTAATCATTGAAGGTGTTGCAGAGGGCGGACAGGCGGAGAATGAAGTGATTTCGCTGCAGAAAGATCTGCTTGCCTGCGAACAGATTGGAAACACGTTCGAAACTCTGAAATTGGATTCCATGAAAAAACGTTCCGCAAGTGAAGGAGAAAGTGTCAGAGAATTCCGCCTGGTGGGCGAAGCAGGAAAGGGGGAAATGAAATGAACCTTTCCGAGCTGACAAAAGAAAAGAAACAATACCTTATTCTCGGGATCGTCGGGGGAGTCGCCATATTGGCGGCTATCGGCTTCGGGGTGAATTTCAGCTTCTCTTCCCTGGCCGCTTCGAAGGCCGAACTGGCCGAGCTGACCGAGAAGATCAATCGTGCAGAACGTACTCTGTCAGGTACCGGCAAGACGATGGATGGCCTGGAAGAAGCGGTCAGCAGATTGAAAGGTTATCTGGATTTTATTCCGCCAGAACAGAATTACTATTCCTGGGCAACAGAACTTGTTTATTCCAAAGGTCGGAAAGCGGGTCTCGAAATTGAATCAGTTGATGAGATTCGCGTGTCTGGTGGAAATAAGTCCATTCCGGATGATCCGGTATATTTCGAAACCTATTCTTTACGGATTACTGCCCGGGGAGGATATGCCCAGACGAAGGCATTTCTTAAGGATATTGAGACGAATCTTCCTCTGGTCCGGTTTTCCGGGCTGGAGGTCAGCAAAAGTAACGACCTTGCACTGCACGATATACAAATAATCATTCAATGGCCGTTCAAACTGAATCGCATTACGAAATTATGGGAAGACCAGCCCATACGGAAAAAGGCAATGGTGGCAGCCGCGAAACCGGAACCAGCTTCCGTTCCGCAAGTCGAGCAGCCTGCGCCTGCTGTGGTTGAACCCAAATCAGCCCCCCTGCCGACTCCTCCGGAGAGCAAACCGGAACCGGTAGTCGTTAAAGCCGAGCCTGAACCGGCTCCGAAGCGGGTAGTGGTTGAGCCGGCGGCCGAAAAACCTGCGCCAGTTGTGGTTCAAGCCAAGCCAGCTTCCAGGCCGACGCCTCCTGAAAGAAAACCTGAACCGGTGGTGGTTAAGGCAGAGCCCGTTCCGGCTCCAAAACCGCCCGTGGTTGTGCCGGCCCCGGTGGTCGAAAAGCCCGCGCCCGTTGTGGTTGAATCCAAACCAGCCCCCATGCCGACTCCGCCAGAGAGCAAACCGGAACCGGTGGTGGTTAAAGCCGAGCCGGTGCCTACTCCAAAACCAGACGTGGTTGTGCCGGCCCCGGTAGTCGAAGAGCCCGCGCCGGTTGTGGTTGAATCTGAACCGGCCCCAGATACGGAACCGGAAGAGGCTCATGAGCTGGAATCCATCCTGGCTTCAATTGATCCTGTGCAGAAAAGTCCTGCACCGGAAACACCCACACCTGTTGTGGTTGAGTCTGAACCAACCCCGGTCTCGGCACCGGAAGAAACGTATGAGCTGGAATCTATCCTGGCTTCAATCGATCCCGTGCAGGAAAGCCCCGCACCGGAAACACCAGAGCCGGAGGTGCAGGAAGAAGAGAATGATATGAGTGCATTGCTGGCCTCGCTGGGTTCTCATGGATCAGACACACTTGAGCCGGTTCCTGTTGTAGAACCTCCGGCGGTTCAGGATGACCTTGCAGCCTACGTTCAAGAGCTGGCTGAAAGCGCTCCCGTACAGTCGGCACCTGAACCGGTTGAGATGATCGCACCCGTCGAAGTTCCTGATGCGGACGGGGCGATACGCTACGTTTCCAGTAGCAAAAGTGCGAAGATTATCGAAGAGCTGTTGATTAAAGGTAAACCAAAAGCAAGTGCATCGTTGGGTTCTTTCCTCGATGGATTGGTGGAGGACATCAATGACAAACATTAATAAATCCAAATGTCGGAAGGCCGCAACGCTCCTGTTTCCAATGGTTGGAATCGGAATGCTGCTTGGCACGGAATCATTTTCTCAGACAAAAACATCCAGTGGCACGAATGATGCTCAAGTTGTAACTGCTGTTAGCAAACGTGATCCTTTCTGGCCGGTTGGATATGTCCCGAAAGAGTTACAGAAAAATAGTGCAAAGGAAGTAAAGAAACCAACCGAAAGCAACGATTGGAATGGGGCCATGAAAAAAGTCGTGATCAATGGAGTAAGCAGCCGAGCGGATAATGAATTTTTTGCCGTGGTCAACGGGGAAGTCAAAAGTGTTAACGATACCATCAGTGTAACGCATGACGGTATGACCTACACCTGGGCTGTGGCAAGTATCAAGCCTCCGGGATCGGTAAAGCTTCGCCGGGTTTCAGCGTTGTAATCAATTAAAACAGGAAGGTTAAGAACATGAAAAATAATAAGGGAAGTGGAATGGGACGTGTGTTGGCCGCAGCAATGATGGTCGGTTCAATCACGTACGCTCAGCAGGAAACGGTAGCAGACGAGGATCTGCTAAGCATGCTCGACTCAGTCAATGGCGAAACGGCTTCAGCGCAGGCGATGGAGATTGTAGAAACCACGGATTCTGTTGAAGTAGTGGATGTCATCACGCCGGTGGACGATGAGGGTATGAACTCCGACACAAATGCCGTGATGGATGATTTGAGTGTTGATGTCTTAGATAACGCCGAAGTTTCTTCCGAGGGTAATCTGATTTCAGTTCGTCTGAACCGGGTGGGTCTCGAAGATGCCATCAATCTGTTCGCCGAGCTGTCCGGTGCAAATATCATTGTGCCTGAATTAACCGAAGCCGCCATGATTTCAGTAAACCTTAAGGATGTTGAATGGCGTCCGGCGCTGCAGGCTATTTTGGATACGTATAATTACGAACTGTATCAGCGCGTATCCAGCTCCAATGTCTACAGTGTCCGCCGTCGCCCTGCGGGGGCTCCTGAACCTCAGGTCGTTGAAACCTTCAAGTTGCAATATGCAACGGTACCGAATGCTGCGGCTCTGATTACTAAACTGCTGCCGCCGGAAGCAAAAATTTCTGAATTTGCCTCCCGCAATATGATCGTCATTAAAAGTACCGAATCGAGTCTGAGTGAGGTTCGGGCGGTGTTTGCGGCAATCGACCAGGTACGCCAGCAGGTGTATATCGAATCCAAGTTCATGGAATTGACCGATGATGCGCAGAAAGATCTGGGAATCGACTGGTCTGTGCTTACTTCTTACGGTTTTGGTACGTCGGGCAATCCAACGTACAGCTATGACGAAGAGTCGATCAATGAGAAATTTTACGATGCCAATGGAAATCAATATAACGAAGCGTCCGGTTATGCAGATTCCGGTACCACTCCCAGTGGCACAGCTCCGGTTTTGGAAGGGCTTACGCCTACCAAGACAGATATGACCTCGCAGGTTCTGGCCAGCGTACTTGATGCGGATGAGTTCCGAGTGGTACTCAGTGCCATGGAAGATAACAAAGGGGTTAATGTGGTTTCCAACCCGAAAGTGATCGTGGCAAACGAAGAGCTTGCGAACATTTCGATCATTCGTAAAGAGCCGAACCTGAACCAGGAACGTGAACAGCAGCTGAACGATCAGCCTGCCACGATTATCTACACAATGGATCCCGATATGCCGTGGTTTGAGTACGGCATCAAACTGAATGTAACGCCTTCGATCAATACATCCAGTAATATCACAGTGGCCATCCAGCCTTCTTTGACCCGTAAATACAGCGAAAAATATGCCGGTGAAACCACATACCCCATCATTGATGAAAAAATTATCAACACAGTATTCAATCTGTCCAGTGGTCAGACTGCAGCTATCGGGGGGTTGACAGAGGTTACGGAAAGCGAAGAAGAGAAAAAAGTTCCCGTGCTTGGAAGCATTCCTTTCATTGGTCGACTCTTCTCCTGGAAGCGCACGGTGAAAGGACAGGACGAAACGATCATCTTCGTGACGGTTGGCCTTGCGAACACCGAACAGCTTAAACAAGGCATCGATCTGCCGAACGATTCAGAGCTGGCCCGTCGTCAGATGATTATCGACAAAAACAACCGTATCCTTCGTGATCAGGGACGTGAATACTTTGAAGCTGAACAGCAGGATAAACTCGACGAAATGCTCAGAGTCATCAAAATTAAGGAAGAAGAGCGCGAAGCCCGTAATAAACAGCAACTTGAAAAAGAAGCCAAGGAAGATGCGAAGCGCGAAGCTAAACTGGAAGCCTAATCAATAATGTCTCCGGCGGAGGTGCAATAAGGCCGGTTTGATTCAAACAGTTTGCGGAGATCGCAAAATAATCTCCCTAACACCTCCAGGCTCTGGGAAATGGATCCTCCCACCATTTCCAGAGTTTGGAACCTCCTGAAAAGCCCCGGTGAAAGCCGGGGCTTTTCCCTTTTCAGGAAGTCGCCGTGTGGGCAAAAAAAGAACCCCGTGGGTTAGGCGGGGTGCTCTCGGAGTAACGGGCGCGATGAGTTTGGGTTCACTTGGGTTATCGCTGATGCCCGATGATTAAATTGTTGGGTTCATTCATGAATACGTAGGCAGAATCCATAGCGTTACTCTGAAAGACTCTTTTTTCAGGTTTTATTTCCAAGGATTGAAAAATTGGCTGTTTAATTGCGAAGCATTGGGTTTAATACCCCGCTGCTTGCAGCGTTTGAATTGTAGGGCTGAAATGGCTGAGGCACGACGCCTTTCAGCCGAGCGGCGGGCAGAAATTGATTGCTAATCGCGCTCAATTACCTGCGTCAACCGTTTCCGCCCTACAGGACATTCCCCATTTTCCGCCCCCCGGTTTTCGTAAGCCTTTGAGGGATCGGCACAAACCGCTTCCATAAAGTGAAATGGTCTCCTTTAATAC
>JAROBA010000041.1 GCA_029432815.1 Pontiellaceae bacterium B1224
GTTCCAGCATATGACGGCTCCGCGCGAGGTCATGAAAGAGACGCCGCATCGGGGAAAACGAACGGCTAAAGGACGCTTAAACTAGCGCCATTCGGCTCTTACCCCCGAACTAATGTATCGCATTTGCAATGTCCGGAACCTCTGCCCCGGCGACATCAAAGCCGTTTGGCAGCGCTCCAACTTCCTCTCCGGCAGCATCACCCACACGCAAATCATCGAGGAGCTCGAAAAAGAAATTCAATATAAGATAGGCGGCAACAAAACGCCCATCGGGTTTCAAACATAAGACAGTGCATCCTGCCTGTCCATTTAGGGGCTCTATCCGAGCATAACGGAACGCAACTGTTCGTATTTAAAAAGTAACCACTCCTTGATGATCTATTCTCAAGAGAGCACAATAAAAACAAAATAATTCAGATGAGGATTAGCAACTTATGAACACGGAAGCATCGAACTTTTCCATTTTTCTTCATCAGGTCCAAAACCTGCATAAAACCCAGAAAAAGCTATCCGACCTAAACGGCGAAAACTTCAATGTTTTCAGCATTCTTGGAATGGAAGGCCAGGAAGTAAAAACGCACTCAGCATTTCTTCGGGAACTACTTGATCCAAAAGGAACCCATGCCATGGGGGACCATTTCCTCGAATTATTCCTGCAAATCCCGCAAATCGAAGGAAAACTTAACGCGACAAGTTCAAAAGTCGTCGCGGAGTATTATGTTGGACGAATCGACAGTGAATATTCTGAAGGCGGATTCATCGACCTGTTGATTGAAGACAAGGACAAAAAACGAATCATCATTGAAAACAAAATCTATGCAGGAGATCAGAAGAATCAACTTCTCCGCTATCAGAGGTTTGATCCGTCAGCAGAGCTCATATATCTGACTCTTGATGGGCACGATGCTTCTACGGAAAGCCTTGGAGGAGAAGAAATAGATTATAAGCCCATCTCCTATGCCAATGAGATATTAAACTGGCTGTGCGACTGCAGAAAAGAAGCGGTCGAAAAACCGGTTGTCCGCGAAGCACTGTCTCAGTACATCGAACTTATTAGACGCCTAACCAATCAAACTGCAAAGGATGCCATGAAAGAAGAAATCCAAGAGTTGCTCTGTAAAAACCCTGAATTTGTTAGTTCTGCCAAGGCAACTGTAGAAGTATGGAATTCAATGGTCTACAACGCCAAGATTTCTGTGATTGAAAAACTACATGAAAAGTTGAATTCTCCTGTAAAACTAAGCGATACCATACAAATAAAGATCGAAATAGGTGAGGATCGAGAGGAATTTTATGTTGGTTACAAACTCTTTGATGGAGAGTCTGAAATTAACGAATCCGAATTATCTAAAAAACTTTTTGACTCGATAAAAGATAAGTTGGAAAACACGAATGCAAATAAAAACTGGATGGGTTGGTTTAATCCAAAACCGCTGGAAAAAGGCAAGAAGTTTGACACCCTGCCACCGGAGATAATTACTCGATTATTAGGTGATGAATCAAAGGATGAGCTCGATAAGTTTGTGCAATTCATCCTAGAGCAACATGAGACAGCAATAAACCTGATGGTCAAAGCTTTTGAGTGAGGTATGTAAATAGTACCTTAATTACCTTTAGGCATGCCTATAAAGAAACTCCAATGGGCCCGCAATCACACGAATATTTCCAACGGTGTTGAGCCCGGGTGGCAGGCGATGATCCTGCTGTAACCGGCGGAGCGGTTCGTATTTCAACACGCCGGTGCGGAACTCGATGTTTACATCACCGCAATAGAAAGCCGGAATATGCGGGGCGTGGCATAGACGCATCGCCTCGTTGAGTTCCTTTTCAATTTCCGAAAGGGTAGGAAGTGCGAGCTTCTGAGCTTTTCTATATTGGCGCAGAAGCCTGCCCAGCCGCTCGACCTCGGGTGACACAAGGAGCATTTCCGGAAACTCCTCCAGAATAACGAGGGGATCGGTTGTCAGTCCGCATTGCCCCGATCCGGGGCCGAAGCGGCAAAACACAGGGTAGAGCCGAAGTTCGGGATAGTCTTTTTTCAGCTCGGCGAGCAGGTTTTTCCCGCGTGTCACGGCATCCTGAAATTGGAATTGGGTTAAATTCATGATGCGAAAATATCAAAGGCAGTAGGACATTCTCCGTCCAACCGGTTGATTTATCTTTCCTGCATGTCTAAATTGCAGCGTATGAATAGATCTAAGACCCAGATGCGGCGGTTGATGGAGCTGGACGCCTTAATGCAGCAGAGGAAGTACCCGAACTGCTCTTCCTTTGGTAAGAAGTGGGAGGTGTCGTCCAAGACCATTCAGCGCGATATCGAGTTCATGAAGTATCAACTCAATGCTCCCATTGAATACGACGCGCTAAAGCGCGGATTCTACTATACCGAGCCCAGCTACATGATGTCCTCCGTGCCCATGAATGAGGGGGAGCTGATGGCATTGGTTATCGGTGCACGCGCGTTGGAGCAGTACAAAGGTACGCCGATTGCCGCCAAGCTGGAGTCGGTGCTTCAGAAGCTGTCTGAAATCCTGCCGGATGAAATTACGATCCATCCGGCGGAGCTGTTCTCCCGCTTCAGCTTTTCATCGCCGCCCGCGATGCCGATCAGGCCAAAGATCTGGGAAACGGTGGTGAAGGGGTTGCTTTCAAAACGACAGCTGGAAATAACCTATCAGGGGAAGACCTCCCGGGTCAGCCCGCTGCATATGGCCAATCTCCAGGGCGCCTGGTACCTGTTTGTCCGGTTCTACGACTACGACAATTTCCGGCAGATTGCTATTGGACGGATCGAGACGGCCAAGCTGCTCAAGGAGGCGGTTGACGATACCGGCTTCGATCCGAACGTCTTTCTCTCCAACACCCTGTACCGGTTCGCAGGCGATAATGAGCCGTTCACCGTCAAACTGGTTTTTGATAAAGCGATAGCCGATCAGGTCATGGAACTTGAGTGGCATCCGGGGCAGAAAACAAAGACGCTCAAAGATGGCCGTGTGGAGATGGAATTCACCGCCAAAGGCGACGTCGAGGTCAAGCGCTGGATTATGGCCTGGGGACAGTACTGCACCGTCAAGTCCCCCAAATGGGTGAAGCAGATGATTGATGATGAAGTTGATGCCATGATGTTGAACAGGAAAAAATAGACAGGAGGGTGTTAAGGGAGAGGCTTATCTCAACCGTTGGGAGTTCGGCCTGGGTATCACCACGGAGGGGGGAGGATAAGGCATTATGCAGCCAGCTGGATCAGGAGCCGATGCCGGCGAACCAGGTCGCCGTTCAGTTGGGAGTTTATTACCGGCACAGCCCATTGGAGGCTGTGCATTAGCGTTGGCATGGAAGGGAAAGCCATTATTATGTTTGGGGGTAGATAGAGATGAGCGCATTGGATGCGGCGGTACGGGTGTTGGAGCAGGCGGGGAGGCCGCTGCATTACCGGGAGATCACAAAGCAGGCCTTGAAGTCAGGGCTATGGTCTACAGCGGGGAAGACGCCGGAGGCGACCGTCAATGCCCGGTTAGCGGTGGATATTAAAAGGAATGGCAAGGCCTCCCGCTTCGCTCGATATGGGCGCGGTGTGTTCGGGCTTAACCAGGATCGCGCTGACACCGCGACGGCCATGGAATGCCGTTCTGAGGAAGAAGTCCTCTACATCGCGAAGTCAGGCGCCTGTTCGTTCACCGATGCTGCGGAGCGTATTCTCGACGGTGCACGGGGCCAACCTATGCACTATCGTGATATCACCCGCCACGCACTCGACCATAATCTGCTCAATACCCAGGGAAAGACCCCGGAAGCCACGATGTACGCCCAGGTGCTGACAGAGACCAAACGCCGTAAGCTCCGCGGCGAGCAACCGCGCTTCGTGATGCTTGGCAAGGGCATGGTCGGACTCAGCCGCTGGGAGGCGCAGAGCGTCGCGTACCAGGTGGAGCAGTCCAACCGTAAGGCACGTACCGCACTTCTAAACAAGGTGAAGGCTATGCCGCCTGCCGACTTCGAGGAACTGATCGGCGAGTTGCTGGCCTCCATCGGTTTCGATGAGGTGGAAGTCACATCCCGTTCCAAGGACGGCGGCATCGATGTCCGGGGTACGCTGGTTGTCGGTGACGTCATCCGCACTCGTCTGGCCGTCCAGGTAAAGCGCTGGAAAAATAACATACAGGCCCCGGTCATTCAGCAGGTACGAGGCAGCCTCGGTGCCCACGAGCAGGGGCTGATCATCACGACAAGCGATTTCAGCAAAGGGGCCTGCAAGGAAGCCGAGCGCCCCGACGCCACTCCCGTCGGTCTTATGACAGGCGAACAGCTTGTCGCTCTTCTGGTCGAGAATGAGATCGGGGTCAGTCGGACTCCGCTCAACCTTATTGAATTGGTCAATGATGGAGGTATCTATGAGTGAAGGGCAGGATGTTCCGGTTTGGGATGCAGAGAACTTTGTATCCGGTATAGAAGAGTGGATAGATCATCTGACTGGGGACGCTATGGCTGACTTTCTGGCTACGAGGCGTGGCGCGAACGAGTTCTATTTCTTCCACCGTGAAGGAATCCAGCATTATAACCCCGGTGCTGAAACAGATCCGGAAGAGGTCATGCAGCAGTTATCCGAAATGGGGGAACGTATTCCCGAACTGCTGGGGATCATTCATGTCCGTACGATCTGCCGGGTGGCTCCCGATACAGAAGAGGGGCTAGCATCGCTCTCTTCCCTGTTTGAAGGTGTTGATTTTTACGTGGATCCGGATACGGACACCATCTTCATAGAATGCATCGAGATTAGCGCCATATATGGTCTGGGATACCGTAAAGCGCACAGCTGGCCGATTGTCTTACATGAAGATGATGTTGTGGAGTTTCCTTGTGTTGCCGACTTGTGCAGGCATGAGGAAGAGGTGGGGTTTGATGAGCACCTAACAGGTTTCCTGTCGGGACGTTGGACTTCGTAGGACAGAAGTAGAATCGCGCATATGGCATCATCTTTTACATGGTTGGATTATTCGGAGCGGGATCGCCAGAAGATGGTGGATGCCATCTCCGCCTTTCGCGAGCAGGAGACGCGTGACGAATTGGGTATTGGGACTATACGCGATGGTTTTGCCGACCTGTTTTTCCCCGGTACAAGCACGATCCAAACCCGTGCAAGGTACTTTCTTTTTATTCCATGGATGTATCTGGCACTGGAGAAGAATGAAGTGTCTTCGGCCGAGGCCGCAAAGTGGGCGAGATCGCGGGAGACCGCATTGATTGGAGCACTGGAGAAAGCCGGGGAATATCGAGGGAATATCGGGCGTGAGGCGCGTGATAAGCTCAAGAGACTGCCCAGCAACATATACTGGCAGGGGTTGAGCGCGTGGGGCATTCGGAAGTTTCCGGGGTCGCAAGCACAGTATCATCGTTTCCTCGACCGATTCTATCTTACCAAGGGGCAGAGCCTTCTTAGTGATGACAAGGAGCCTGTGGCGGGATTTTCGGAATCGAACTGGAACACTGTGGGTATGCCACCCAAGCCCCCCGGGTTTCCATGGGAAGCATCACTTGAAATGCGACCTGAAGATTCGAATTATCTGAAGGAAGGCATCCTCTCGCCGGGAACCCAATCCTCCTTGCTGGGCCATCTGGTGCAGCAGAAGAGTCTCCCCTTGGATTCAGAGTTCATCTGGGAATCTGAATGCTACGGGGCTATACCCGAGAAGATCAAGGTATTGGTAGAGCATGCACGATGCTTCTCTGAGGCTATCCATGGTGCAGCCTTGCTCTATAACCTTATGCTCGCTGAACTTTCGGGCATGGAAGACTCCTGTGGGTTTTACCGTGAAGAGCTTCAGAACTGGGCAGAACTAATCGAGAACCGCATGCCTCTTTTCTCCAGCTGGGATCAGGTCCAGTTCTGGAAGGTACTTGATACGGCAGGAGCAAGGGTTCCGGGTGCTACCCGTCTATTTGTCTCCCAATGGTTGGAAGGGGCACTACAGCGACCCGGCCTGCGCTCATTGGCTGATGATACTAACATGCGGAACCTCATACATGACAGGGAACGTCTGCTTAAGCGCGGACAGGCCCGACTGGAAAATCCGCGTGCCCGTGAGCTCTGGAGTGGAGCCGCCGGTACGGGGCGACTGGATTTCCGTTGGAAGGTGTCAGCAGGTATCTTGAACGACATACTCAAGGGGCTTAGCCATGCTTGAACCCTTTGATAGACGACATTTGCTGGAAGCCCTCCAGCCGCCGGACGGCTATGATCTCTCTGAGGCCGTCGGAACGACCTACAGTCTGGATCTTATGATCCTGTTAACTGTTCCTCTTGCCTTCGCCATGTCTGCGCAGGAAGAGGACGCCCCCAATCCTCTCGCCTTGCTTGAAGCAGTCAGGCGCTACGTCATGCGGAGATGCATCCTTCTGATCACACAGCCGGATCTCATACATGATGATATCCTTGAGAAATCCATCCTGAAACTCACTGTTACCCTGAAGATTCTTCAAATATTTACCCGCTTCATCAAACCGGCCTAGCCCGACTTTCTTAAATGAGCATTTGAAAACGGCGAAAATCGACTTTTTTGCCCTTAATTGATGTGGTTTCTGTCGTAAGTCGCGTATTTCCAACGCAGGTTTCGGGATGTAGTGCCTGTATTTTCCCTGGCCCGGTTGACGCAGATCATTTGCCTGCTACGATTTCCTTATGTTTTTCAGGAAAAAAGTAAGCCGGGGTTCGAGGGTGCTCCAGTTGGTGGAGTCGTTCCGTAATGCAGAGGGGAAGCCGCGCCAAAGGGTGTTGGCCTCGCTGGGTGATGCCGATGTGCCGCTGGGTGAACTCAAACCGATTGCGCGGGCGGTCGAACTGCGCCTGCGCCGGGAGGAATCGCTGTGGCCTGTCGGGCTTTCCGCAGAGGCTGCTGCATGGGTTGTGCGCATTGTGAGAATTGCAGAACAGACCCGGGCGCTTCCGCTGAAGTCGGGCACAACCCATCTGGACGGGGTGGTTGTCGATCGGATCCGCACGGATGATGTTGCCGGGTTCGGACCGCATTTGGTGGGCCTCGGCGCATGGGACGCGCTGGGGCTGTCGTCCATTCTCAAGCGGCACGGAATGTCGGATGAGCGAATTGCGCTCTCTCAAATGATGGTGATTAACCGGCTGGTGGAGCCGCTCAGCGAGTGGGCCTTGGCCGATTGGGTGAACCGTACTGCGTTGCCTGAGATGCTTGGCGTGGAGGTCAGCCGGACCACAAAGGATCGGTTGTATAGAACGAGTGACGAGCTGCTTGGATACCGCAAAGGAGTCGAACAGGCTTTGCGCGAAGGCGAACAGGAACTCTTCAGCCTGCGTCGCAGCATCGTACTGTACGATGTTACCAACACGCACTTCGAGGGACTTTGTCAGAACAACCCCAAGGCGAAACATGGGAAGAACAAACAGAAGCGCAACGACTGCCGGCAGGTTGCCGTCGGCATGGCGTTCGACGAACACGGCTTCGCCCTGGCGCACGAGGTGTTCGAGGGCAATATCGCCGACTCGAAAACGCTCGCGGCCATGCTCGAACGGCTGAATCTCGGTGACGAGGAGCTCCGGCCCGTTGTTATCCTCGACGCGGGATTCGCCTCCGAAGAAAACATCCGCCTGCTCGAAGAGCTCGGGTGCTCCTATATCATCAACATCACCCGCGGCAGCCGCAGCTGCTACGCCGAACACTTCGAAAACGAAACCTTCGTCCCGCTCCTCGGCCGCAAACCGGAAAAACAGGTCGAGGTCAAGCGGATCGACGATCCCGAAAATGAAAACCGACGGCTTGTACTCTGCCGCAGCGCCCAGCGGCGCGAAAAGGAACGCGCCATGATCTCCAAGGCCGAAGAGCGCTTCCTCGCCGATGGCGAATCCCTGCGCGAACGCATCGAAGCCGGGCGGCTCAAAAAGTCCGAAGTCATCGAGCGTAAAATCGGCGCCCTGTTCAAAAAACATCCGCGCGTCGCCCGCTTCTACAAAGCCGAGCATAAAGACCGCACCCTGCATCTGGTTCGCAACGACAGCAAACTTGACGAAGCCCTCGCGCTCTGCGGCGACTACGTCCTCAAAACCGACAAAACCATGGCCGCCGAAACACTGTGGGAACTCTACATGACTCTGCTCGAAGCCGAAAAAGGCTTCCGGATGCTCAAAGGCACCCTCGGGCTGCGCCCCAACTTCCACCCACTCGAACACCGGGTCGACGGGCACATCTTCATCAGCGTACTCGCCTACCACCTGCTGCGCTGGATCGGCTACCGCCTCGAAACCGCCGGCGACCTACGCGAATGGCGCACCCTGCGCCGCCTGCTCGGCACCCATATCGTCGCCACCACCCGGCTCCCCCTTGAAGATGGGCGCGAAATCTCTATCCGCAAGCCCAGCGAACCCGACGAAGAACAGCAACGCATCTACACCCTTCTTGGAATCGACTTCAACCGCGCCTACACCCCGCGCAAAACGGAGGTGACACCTTAACGACTTTGTAGTGCCTCAGAAAGTCCGATCGTTGCAACACAACGACTTGCGCTGACGAGTGAGAAACTTGGGCTAGGCGTCTCAGCAGCTCCCCCTTGAGCAGTTGAGCAGTCGTGTTCCCGTCGCTACTTTCGGATTGTTGCTTGCTCAGATAGAGATCGAAGTGCCTCAGACTTCGTTCCAAATCCTCCTTCAGCAATGCCGGATCCTCTTCCTCCTGCCAGGATGCCTTCAGGAATGTGTGGGCAACAGTGTCGGGCTCTTTGCCTACTCCCTCGAAGAGAAAGCCCATAAGGTAGTTGGATGCTCGTTCTGATTTTTCGACTGCAATGATTTCCCGGCACAGGTTCAGTGCCTCTGAAGGAATCTCGTCGCTGAAGGTTACAAAACTGCACTCCGTGCAAACCGGGACTCGCTAGGGGCCGGGGTGGGACCAAGAGGTTTCAGATCCAATCACATGCCGAACGAAGTGCCGGACCCGTCCAGCATACCGGTAAACGTATGATAGCAGACCGGGCTTCGGTGTCATTTAATTTGAGTCAACTCGCGGGGGTATATTCATACCCTATACAAGCAATCATTGTTACGTATCCTTGTAAATGTATACCTACGATAAGGGGAGATCTGAGATATGCGATTCTTAATAACAAGCATTGGTTTGATGATAATAGGCTTTGCGCAGGCAGAGGTCCTGTATCTGGATCATTTTGATAATGACACGCTGGCGGTGAATACCGGCGGTATCGGCGGCGGGGCGGTCAATAACACGATATACGGCCACTCCTGGACGGATGATGGCGATGCGTCTTTTTCTGAAAACGGAACTCAGTTCACGAGAAGGGCGCTGTTATATTCGGACAACGCGTTTCAGTCCGATGAAGGATTCAGTTTGACGGTTTATTATACGGCCGGGGCCGTTGTCGACACTGCAGCTCATACGCTGTCTTTCGGATTGATCAGTACCGATACCGACCTCTCCGCATACAGCGGTTACAACCCGTTTGGTTCCGATGAGGGAGTCGCGACCAACGTGTATAGTCTGGGGGCAAGTGTGGTGGCAGCCGTCGAACACGGGAACCTGCAGGGATTAAACTTTACCGATGGCTCGTCACGGATAAACCTGGATTCATCCGGGGATAATGTTCAATTTGTTGCAGAAGTTTCGACTCCGGTGGTTATTTTAATTGGTCCCGACGGAGCATGGAGCTATTCCATTGATGGAATCGAGGAAGCTTCGGGGGTTATTGCAGGTGGCTTCGATTTAACGAAGAGTTATCATGTTGCCGTGTACGGCCAGGATGATCAGTCCTACAAGTCGGTTCAGTCCATTACACTGATGACGCTTGCCGTTTCTAACTCAGCCTATTATGTATCAACGACGGGCAACGATACGAACTCCGGCACTTTTGCGGAACCTTTTGCCACGATCCAGCATGCGGTGGATACGATGTCTCCTGGCGACACCTGCTACATACGGGGCGG
Source organism: Pontiellaceae bacterium B1224 (assembly GCA_029432815.1). GTDB lineage: Bacteria > Verrucomicrobiota > Kiritimatiellia > Kiritimatiellales > Pontiellaceae > Pontiella. Next base: position 9,959 of record JAROBA010000041.1, read on the forward strand.
TTCTTATCATGAAAGCGTGGATCTGTCCGGCGTTGCCGGCGCCGAAGGATTTCCCATAACGCTGGCCGCTTATGAAAATGAAATAGCGGTGCTGGACGGTCGGGTTAAAATCGAAACGGCGTGGATGCTGGAGGAGCGGGCTTCGGTCAGTCTGCCGGAGGGGAATAATACACCCACCAATAATATTCCGGGGATTGGGAATGTATACGTCACCACGCTGGACGAAAGTATTGGAGATATTACCCAGCTGTTCGTGGAGGAGAAGTCGATGACGCTGGCCCGCTGGCCCAATACACTGGCCTTTTCGGATGAGGTGTTTTTCGGGGCAGGCCGAACGCTTAAGTCGTCCGCTGTGCATGGGGAAGCGACCGACCTGGCCAGTCCGTATTCTTTGGTCGATTTGGGGGTCTCTATTAAAGACTGTATGGGCCTATTCGGATCTGTGCGGCGGGTTACAGCACACCATGCCGGAGAGGCTGATTTTTCTCATAATAAACCGGCCACATTGGAGTCCGGAACAAAGTGGTATTTTCTCGAGGGGGGGCTGGATAATGCCGAGCGTGTCCTGTTGGACTCTGAACAGGAGTGGGCCTATGACGAATCGACCGGCAAATTAACTTTTTGGCCGGAGAACGACGTAGATCCGAACGGACTGAGTATGTATGCCAGGAATATGATGGATGCTTTTTCGGGGGATGCCGGCACAAAGCACATTGTGATTGACGGGCTGGATTTCTTTGCTTCGAAATTTGATTTTGACTCATCAGATCATATTACGATCCAAAACTGCGACTTTACGTATTATGCAATATCAGAGCGTGCTCTGGGGGCTCGGGAGAATGCAAAAATTGCGGACTTTACGGGGAGTAAAACCGATTTCTGTGAAAATATTACGGTATATAACTGTGCCTTCCGGTATGCCGACGGTACAGGATTCAGCGCAAACTACGTTGACGGCCTGACGTTTGAAAACAATCTCCTTTATAAGACGGCTTATTACGTCTGCGGTGAATGGGACGAATACAACCAGCGGCGCGCCACCCACGCGTATCATTCCTATAATACAAAGAATACCCTCTACCGCCGCAATACGGTGGATACGACAGGGTCGAATCAATCCATTGCTTTCAGCCGATATGGAACGTCGAGCCCGGAATATCCCATTGTGGCTGAGTATAACTTTACCACCCGATGCTGCAATCTGGGAACGGACGTGTCTGCCATGTATATTCCTGAGGAGGATGTGCATGAGTCGGTGGCCCGCTTCAACTGGTTTGTCGATAATAACAGGCGGGACTTCCGCTGGGACGGTGGAAACTTTAATGAAGTGAAAACCGCCAATGGTAATTTTTACCGCAATGTCGGTAAGCAGGGCACCAGTCCAGTTAAGCACGGCTACCACCTCAAAGGCGATTTCCACGAGATCTACAACAGCATTACCATCGGCGATAGCTGGAAGCTGAATGTGCCCCTGAGCAACGGCGGGAATACCAATAGCGTTTCCCGCAACAACGCGGCCGATCTCTTTGGCGCCATTCTGGAAGGGGACGGGTTTGATTGGGATATACCCGGTGACGACGCAAATAACTATGTGCCCGATTATAGCGGACAGAGAAGCATGCACGAATTGCTGCGTGATCCGGATAACTGGGATTTCCGCCCCCGGGCGGATGCCGTTGAACTCGTTGATCAGGGGGTGTCAGTAACCTGCACGGTGAATGGCGTGGAGATTGATGTCACCGCCGGTTATCTGGGGGCTGCTCCGGATATCGGGGTCTATGAGTATGGTGAAGCGAATTACTGGATTCCCGGACGGCAGGAAAAACAGGCCTCTCGGCCGATTCCTTTAGATGGAAGCACGAATGCGATGCATGATTGCGATCTGATGTGGCTGGGGGGACTGAATGCCGTTTCCTACAACATCTATCTGGGTACGGCTCCCAACAGTCTCGCTTTGGCCGCAAGCCAGACGAACAACATTTTCAACCCGGGCGTATGGACCAATGACCAGACCTATTTCTGGCGCATTGACAGTGTACTGGCCGACAGCTCCGTGGTGGAGGGTGATGTGTGGACCTTTGCGATCAACGATCATGCTCCCCGCGCTGACTCGATTCATGAGGTGTTGACCGAAGATGGGGCCACGGATTTTGAACTGACCGGCTCGGATATCGACGGGGATGCGCTGAGCTTTACCGTCATAACCGAGCCGCTGTACGGAACGCTGAGCGGTACGGCTCCCTACCTGGCTTATACGCCGGATCCGGATTATTTCGGCCCGGATTTCCTGCAGTTTAAAGCGGGCGACGGATCGTTGGACAGTGATTCGGCCGTCGTAATGTTTTCGGTTGAGGGCGTCGATGATGATGCTCCGTATTTTTACGAAGATCCGATCAATCTAAGGACGGTTAACAAAGGACTCTTCTACACGAGCTCCATTGCAGCATCTGCAACGGATCCTGACAAAGGTGTCCTGACTTTTTCCAAACTCAGTGGTCCGTCGTGGCTGCATATAGCAGAAGATGGAGCGATTAGCGGCATCCCCGAATTTGCAGATATCGGGCAGAATCGCTGGGTAATTGAGGTCACTGACCCGACGGGGTTGAATGCAACCGCCACAATGGAAGTGAATGTGACGGAAGGTGAAGTCGTAGCGCTGAACTTTGAAGACCTGAATATTTCCGTCAATTCAAATAGTCTGACCGCAGGGGGAAGTTCCAGCAACCTGACGGTAGCAGGATTCGCGGATGGAGATGATTATCTCTATTCCGTGGTATACACCGGGACCGACCTTGACGGAGACCTGGCGAATGACACGTTGACATTCGATGTGCGAGTCAGGGGCTGGTCCGGCGGCACAACCGATGCGGGAATTGATGAGCCGGGAAGTGCGTACACGGGTTCGGCGGCCATCGGCACCATGGCATCAACCATCTCATTTGCAGACTCAACTTTTACGGTTGGCGGTGCAGCCATGGACAATGGGGAAATTCTGGAGTTCCTGCTGGAAAACATCGGCGTGGTCCTGACCGATGCAGGAATGACTGGCATTGTGGTCTCGTTGCGCTTCACTTCCGCACGGCTGGAGCAGACTTCGAGTACCGGGAATTCCCATCAGGCCGTATTCGGTTCAGGCACCGGGCTGCTCGGTATCGATTTTGATACGAACGCCGAATCCGGCCCGCTGGACGTCGGAACCGGTTCGCTCTATATCTCTTCCGATTCAGGTGACGGTATACGCTCCACAAGCTGGGGAGTGGCCCATGTCGATTTCGGGATTGAAATCTGGGTGCTTCCTTCCGGCAGCTACACGCTATGGGCCTCCGGATATGGTTTGAGCGGGGAGGATCGCTCACCCTCGGCAGATCCCGAAAACGGGGGCGACGGCGACGGCTACAACAATCTGGCAGAATATGCGTTGGGTATGAATCCCACCAACTTGGATGCCGATTCTGGTGAGTCTGTCGGCGTCGTGGCAGAGAACGGAACAAACTGGTTTGAAATCGTCCATTACCGGCGGTCGGACTATGTGGAACAGGGCCTGTCTTACCTGCTCATTGATTCAACAAATCTACTGGGATCGGTCGTCTACACCAATGCACAGGATCAGATTCTCGTCGGTCCGTCGGTTGATGGGTATGAGCCCGTAACCAACCGCTACGAAACGGACGAACCCGGAACATTTATAGAGTTGAGAATTCAGCAGAACTAAGGTGGTTGGTTGCTGCATCAACGTATTTTTGGTCAGGAGTTAGCCTGTCCATTAAAAAAAAGGAAAACATGAAAAGAAAAAAGATTGTACTAATAACTGGTCTGCTTGCCATGGGGGTGTTTCCGATGATGGTTTCGGGTGCGATTATTTCAACCGGTACTGACGCACCCACTGAATACTTGAGTGATGCATTCAGTGCGAGCGAGGGGAGTTCGTATCTTGTCCGTTCGGATAGAGATCCGGTTGGGCAGTCGTTTACCCACACCACTGCCGGTGGCGAAGCATGGCGGTTGCGATCCATTACGTTCCGTTCTAATGATGCTACAGGCACCACGAACGAAACGACGGTTGGTCTCAGCATCAATATCTATTCGGGACAGAGTGTGGGCGCGGGGGATCTGCTAGGCACATTTACGTTCAGTAACGACACCTTCGATGCTACTCCGGATAACTATATGCGCTTTGCGTTGACAGATGGTGAATCGGCGACTGTCGGGGATTTGACCAGCGGAGCGCTGTACACGGTTGCGTTGCGCGTCACAGGCGACACCGCATTGAGAATCGACCGAAGTAGCGGAGATGTTTATGCAGGCGGACAGGGGATGTGGAATAGTTCATTTCAGAGCAACTCAGACTCAGCTTTTTGGGTGGAAGCTGTTCCTGAGCCGGCGACGCTTGGATTGATTGTCTGCTTTGGAGGGGGGGTACTCATTCTTCGTCGATTGGTACACCTGTAATGAAATATTCCCCGGCCCGCTCCCAGTTCGGGGAATCTATTCCTAGTTTGAAAATGTTGTTGGATAAGAGAACAACGCGCAATCAGTTAAAAGTCGAATGAAACCTAAATGGAGAAAACAGCATGAAAATGAGAAGGTTGGGAAGTCTGGCGGTGCTGGCGGTTATGTTGCTGGCAAGTGCGGGACAAGCACAGATTCTGATTTATCAGGATAATTATGATAATGACGGTCTTGGTGTAAATACCAATGCGGGCGGCGGTATGCTGAACCGGACTGCCAGTGTACATTCGTGGACTGATAACGAGGCTTTGGCGTTTCTCGATAATGGTAATGGCAGCTTCAGAAACCGGGCCATTGCTTATACTGAGAATGCATTCCAATCGGATGGGGGGTTTCAGCTTGATGTTACCTACCAGCTAAATGCGACTCCTAATGGGGCGGTGGGCGGAGCCCAGCTTTCCTGGGGTTTAATCAGTGCCGACACGGATTTGTCTACATATGGACTGGGTGGGAATACCTCCGCAGCCACAGGATTCAGCCCTTTCGGTGGCACGGATGCTGAAGCAACCAATGTTTACAGTGTTGGCATTCAGATCATCAGCGGCGCCGGCCTGAACTTTACGGATGGAGCGGGTGTTACTGTTTTAGATGCCTCCTCGTTTCCGAATATACCGGGCACCGGTGCGACAAACATTAGTTTCAGCGTTGTGGATGACGGGTTAGGCGGTGCGGACTGGAGTTTGTCACTGGGTCCTACAAACCTGGCTTCAGGTAATATTACAGTGTTTGATTTCACGAAAAGCTACCGGTTTGCTTCATACGGCCAGGATGATAACCGTTCGTTCCAAATTGATTCAGTGAGTCTGTATGGTCTGGGGAATCAGGCTCCCATTGCAGATGCGCAAAGTGTGACCGCCACTGTAGGCACATCGCAGGCCATTACCTTGAGCGGCTGGGATCCGGATTCGGGGCCCGGCAGCTTGGAGTTTACGGTTGAGACGCAGCCGGCTTACGGCACGTTGAGCGGAACAGCGCCGAATTTAATCTATACACCGCATGCCGGCTATCTTGGTGAGGATTATTTTACATTCACCTGTAATGACAGCTCTGCCACCGGGATCTCGGCCACGGTATCGATTTCAGTTGTGCGTCCGGGAAGATCCCTTCACTTTGCTGATCTCAGCTCGGCGTTAGCCAACAACACGCTGAATGTGGACGGCAGCACCAACAATCTGGAGGTTGCCAGTTTTGTGGACGGCTACAATTATATCTATTCGGTAACCTATACCGGTGCGGATTTTGACGGCGATGCCCTCAATGATACACTGACCTTCGAGGTGCTGGTTGAGGCCTGGGATGGGGGAGAAATTAATACCGAATTTACCAGCACGGATGCAGAGGTGAACGCGTATCACGGCTCGGCGGAAATCGGTGGTAATGATGTTCCGGTAACCATCGGCGCAGAAGGTTGGGCCGTGAATGCCGCAAATATGCTTTCCGGAGAGACTCTGCAGTACTCCCTTCAGTACCTGAATGTCACAGCGACACGGGGTGGCAACTACACCGCCGCACTGGATAGGTTTACAGGAACTTTTTTTAATGAGAGTGGTACTTCGTATGGCCACTTAACGGTAATTGGCGAAGGTGCCGGTCTGCTTGATACGCGCTGGAATAGCGGGATCCGCGATTTGACCGGAGTTCTCGATGAGTGGGCTCCTCTCTATATTTCATCAGCCAACTTGAACGGTTTGCCGGATAACAGTCATCAGAGCTGGCAGGTACAGGATATTGATTTTGATCTTCTGGTGTGGGAAACCGCCATCAACCAGGTGCCGGAAGCTCATTCTCTGAGCATAACAGCATTCCCGGATCATGATCTGGACTTCGCGCTGAAAACCAGAGATCTCGAAGGCAGTCTCCTGAACTACACGATCACGGATGCGCCGACAAACGGCAGCTTGAGCGGAGAGGGATCGGACAGGACCTATAGCCCGGATCCCGGTTTCCAGGGAACCGACAGTTTTACCTATTATGTCAGTGGCGGTGGTGACGAAAGCTTCCCGGCCACGGTATCGATTACGGTAACGAATATGGTTCCGGTTGCCAATGCACAAAGTGTAGCCACGATACCCGATACCGGAGTGGGCATCACCTTGACCGCCAGCGATGCTGATAGTGGACCCAGTAACCTGATCTATACCGTGACTGCATTCCCGACCTATGGCTCTTTGACCGGAGCAGTTCCGAATGTCACCTATATCCCGGCCAGCGGATATATCGGGTCTGACAGCTTCACGTTTACGGTCAATGACGGATATGATGAGAGTGCTCCGGCTGTGGTATCGATTACGGTAAACAATCAGCCGCCCACGGCTGATCCGCAAAGTGTGGAGGTATTCCGTAATGGTACATTGGATGTTACGCTGACCGCCAGCGACCTGGACGGCCCTAGTAACCTGACCTACTTCGTTGAATCATTCCCGACGAATGGCTCACTGAATGGCACGGTACCCAATCTGACGTATGAACCCGTAGCTGATTATGTCGGGTTTGACAGCTTCACGTTCTCGGCCTATGACGGGATGGATACAAGTGCTGTAGTTACCGTTTCGATTACGGTGATCAATAATCCTCCGGTTGCTGATTCAAAAGTGGTGTGGACCCAGCCTGATACGTCTGCTGAAATTACTCTGACAGGTAGCGATCAGGAAGGAAGTAATCTGACGTTCAATGTGGTTTCGCTGCCGGCCGGCGGTCTGCTTGCGACGAACGGAGTGCTGCCGAATCTGACGTACACACCGATCAACGGTTTTACTGGAACGGACAGTTTTACCTATACCGTAAATGACGGTGAGGAGGACAGTGCTCCGGCCACGGTAACGATCAGGGTGTCGGACGATGGTTTTAATCTCTCCTTTGAGGATCTGGGAACGGCTTTGTCCGGCAATACGCTGACGGTGGATGGTCTTGCTGACAACCTGACGGTTTCCGGCGTTGCCACTAACAATGATTACCTCTATGCGGTAACGTATACCCATGCAGATATGGATGGGGACGGTTTGAGCGATACCCTGACATTTGATGTGCTGGTGGAAGGTTGGAGTGACGGTGCTATTACCACATCCGCAGCGCTCAGTAACGGCGTTGTTGTGGCGACCAATGGTACGGCGACGATCGGAACCACCGATGCAGATGTACTTTTAGGTGCATATGGATGGGCTGTGGATGACGCCACGATGAATCCGGGGCAGACACTGGTCTTCACGCTGCAAAACCTTTCCCTTGCCCTGACCGGTGACTCGCTGGAAGGAAGCAAGGCGGAAATTGGTTTTACCAGTGCAGCATTTAGGGAAACCGGAGGCAGCTATGGTCATCAGACCGTTATTGGAGTCGGAACCGGACTGCTCGAATCGCGTTGGGACGCTACGGTGCATACTCTCTCGGGTTTGGGTACGGGGTCTGAGTCGCTCTATATTTCATCAGCCCCTCAAAACGGCACGGGCGCCAATACGCAGCGCTGGGCGGTTGAAGGTATAGACTTCGGTATTATGATTGTGCTGGGTTCTACTGCACCTGCGGATGTCACTGCCGGTATTATTTCGGGCGGAACCCAAATGGAGCTCTGTTGGGAAGGGCGTGCCGGAAAAACCTACGGTGTGCAAACGACTGATGATCTGGTTTACGGCTCGTGGAGTAACCTCATTACAGATATTGAAGGTGGTGATGGCCAAATGTGCATAACCAATAACATTAGTGGAGATCAGCGGTTCTTCCGTACATATTTCCAGGAATAAGCGGACTGATTCTTAAGTATATTCGGGGAAGTGCAACGTTTTCCCGAATATACATAGAAGAAAAGTGCTCTTTTTTGAGAAAGAGTGCTTTTTATATTATATATAATATATTTTTTAAAAACAAATGACGCAAGATAGATGTGTAAATAAAAGGAATGCCAGTAAAATGAAGAGATCTCATAAATCCGTGATCATAGCGCTGTCATGCTTTGCTGGTGTGGCCGCTGCAAGAGCGCAGGTTGTACCTGTACCAACTGCAGATAAAAGCACTGGACGTGCGGCCTGGATGGATGAAGCAAAGTATGGAATGTTTATTCATTGGGGAGTCTATTCTGCGTTGGCAAATGGCGAATGGGTGATGTGTCGGAGCAAAATTCCTGTTGCTGAATATAAAGAGATGGCTTCCAAATTTAATCCGACACAATTCGATGCAGATCAATGGGTGGCGGTCGCAAAAAAAGCTGGGATGAAATATATCACCATTACCAGTAAGCACCATGATGGTTTTGCCATTTTTGATTCTCAAGTCAGCGATTATAATGTGGTCGATTATACCCCTTTCAAACGCGATGTGCTGGCAGAGCTTAAAGTGGCCTGTGATAAGGCGGGAATTAAACTTGGGTTTTACTACTCGCAGACGCAGGATTGGGAGTATCCGGGCGGGGCCGGCCGTAAATGGGATCATAAGGTACAACGAGGGGATTTCCGGAAGTATATCGATTCCAAGGCGATCCCGCAGCTGAAGGAGATTATGGCCTATGAACCTACGCATATCTGGTTTGATACACCCCATTCTATGACGCCTGAACTTGGCCGTGAATTTGTAGCTGTTGTTCGTGAGGCTGATCCCGATTGTATTATCAACAGTCGCCTGATGTATCATGGCAATCAGGTTGAAGGGTTGAAGCCAGCGCAGTTGGAGGAATTGAAGAGTATGGGTGTTGACTTTCTTTCCTACCGCGATCGTACGATTCCTCCCAAGAGCCCATGGGAATACTGGGAGACTTGCATGACTCTGAATGGTGCATGGGGGTATAATGCGAAAGATAACAATTGGAAAACGCCGAAACAGGTGATCATGCAGCTTACCGAGGTGGTCAGTAAGGGAGGAACTTTTCTGTTGAACGTGGGCCCAACTGGAGAGGGGCTTATTCCTGAGCAGGCAGTTAAAAACCTGGAGGTCGCAGGCGAATGGCTAAAAGTGAACGGTGAGTCCATTTATGGGGCGTGCGGTACCATCTTCGAAGGTGAAGGGCAATTTATTACACGCACCGCAGCTGAACAGGCGGCGCTGGATAAGGAGGCTTTGGAAACGGGGGCCGGAAAAAGAAAGAAAGGCCACGAGCAAAAGGACTACGCCTGGCTGGCCACCGGGCGCGAAGGCAAACTCTATCTGCATTTCTTCCAGTGGCCGACCGAGCCTTTTGTATTGCATGGGTTTGATAAAGACATGGTGACCGGCTCCTATTTTCTGGCCGATCCGGCAATGAGTCCCGTTAAGTTTACCCAGAAGGGCGGTTCGGTTACCGTAAATCTTCCCTCTAAACCTCTTGATGACCTCAATACTGTTTTGTGCCTGATCCTCGAATAGGTCGAACACCTTTTAAGGAATGAATATGAAGCTTAAATCAGTAGCGACCGCTTTAACTCTCTTCTGCATTTTAGGTGCTTCGCTGGCAGATGCAGGCAAACCGAATATCCTGTTCATCTTCGCGGATGACATGTGTTACGAAAGCATCGGGGCGTATGGCCTTGAGGACATTGATACACCGAATCTGGATAAACTGGTAAGCAACGGGATGAGTTTTACCCATGCCTATAATATGGGGGCTTGGGGCGGCGCGGTTTGCGTGGCGAGTCGTAAGATGCTTAACACCGGACTCTTTGTCTGGCGATCGCAGCAAGCGAATCTGAATCAATATGTGAGTGACCGGAAAATGTGGTCGCAACGGTTGAGCGATGCCGGCTATCAGACCTACCTTACAGGGAAGTGGCATGTTTCAACCCCTGCTCCTCAGATTTTTGACCATGCAAAAAATATCCGTAAGGGAATGCCGGAACAGGTGCCTTCCGGGTACAACCGGCCGAAAAATGAAGAGGATTATAAAAAGGGCTGGAAGCCATGGGATCCGAAGCATGGGGGCTTTTGGCAGGGAGGAAAGCATTGGAGTGAAGTATTGGCAGATGACAGCATTGAATTTCTGAATCAGGCGGCTGAAGATGATCAGCCTTTCTTCATGTATCTTGCGTTCAACGCACCGCACGATCCGCGGCAGGCGCCGAAGGAATACATCGATCGCTATCCGCTCGACCGCATTAAGCTGCCGGAAAATTTTCAGCCCGAATATCCCTATCTGGAGACGATCTGCGGAAAAATCCGTGACGAGCAACTTGCACCTTTTCCACGCACGGAATACTCCATCAAGGTGAATCGGCAGGAATATTATGCGCTGATTACGCATATGGATGAGCAGATCGGGAAAATTTTCCAGGCATTGGAAAAGACCGGGAAAGCAGACAATACCTATATCGTCTTTACGGCGGACCACGGCCTGGCCGTTGGTCACCACGGTCTGGTGGGCAAGCAGAATATGTATGAACACAGTGTGCGCGTTCCGTTTCTGGTTAAGGGGCCGGGTGTGAAAGCCGGATCGAAAAACGACACGCCGATTTATCTTCAGGATATTGTGCCGACTACATTGGGATGGGCTGGTGCCGGTACGGATGATATTGATTTCAAAACATTGAAACCGTTGCTGCAGGGTAAAACAGGAAATCACTATGATTCAATCTACGGTGCCTACATGAAGTCGCAGCGCATGGTTCTGAAGGATAACTGGAAGTTGATTGTCTATCCGGGCATCGGTCTGACGCGGCTGTTTAATATCGCAAAGGACCCGCTGGAAATGAACGACCTGGCAGCACATCCGGAATATACTTTGATGTTGAAAGAGCTGAGTGATGAGCTTGAATCAAAGATGGATGAACTGAGCGATCCCATGGCTTCGATCGTGATACCGGACCGCCCGGCACCGAAGAAAAAGAAAAGAAGGTGAGAATGCGAACGAAGCAGTTCGCTGTTTCCCCGAAAAGTGCGAATGTGCTTCAAGCTCATGGGTAATCTAATCGCTGAACGGGAGGATGCCGAACTTGTAGGCTTTTGAGATGGCGGCGGCCGCGTTTTGCACATGGAGTTTTTCGTAGATGCTCACAACATAGTTGGAAACGGTGTTGGCACTAATTTGGAGCTGGTCTGCAATTTCTTTTTTCAACAGGCCTTCACTGAGTAAATGTAGAGTTTCAAGTTCCCGGTTGCTCAGCTCCTTATCAAGTGTTGTCACAGGAAGATGTTTCTGGATGGATTGTAAAATATACTTTGCAATATGCTGGTCGATGGTGGCCCCCCCTGCAGCGACAGATCGGATGGCGGCAATGATTTCTTTTACGGTAGAGGATTTGAGCAGATAGCCGGATGCGCCGTGCTGAATCCCTTTGAGCACATCGGCTTCTTTATTCGACTGAGTCAGGATGATGACTTTGGTGTCGGGAATGGAGGCTCGGAAATAGGGCAGCGCTTCGAGACCGGAGAGTCCCGGCAGATTCAGGTCGAGCAGAATCAGGTCGGGTTCTTTGCGGAATGCGCGGTCCTGCAGGCTGCGTAGGGCGCGTTCTGCTGAACCGAACTGATTGATCAGCTCGATGTCCGATTCTTCTTCAATGGCAAGCTGAATGACTTCTCGGTATTCGGGGTGGTCTTCCACCAACATGACTCGGAGTTTTCGTTTCATGGTGTTTCCTTCGGTTGCGGAGTCGTAGGATCATCAAAATCTGAGTACCGCCGTTTTGAGAGCTTTCAGCATACACTTTGGCTCGCAGTAGACGAGCCCGGCGTTTAAGAGAGGGCGGAACTTCGCTGTGGTGCACGCTGTCGACCATTCCATGACCGTTATCCGTGATGGTCAGGGTAATGTTGCGAGGTGATGCCGCCAAGTGTGCAGAGAATTTCGTGGCTCCTGAGTGACGACTTATATTCACGAGGCCTTCTTTGTAGAAGAGGAATAGGTCTACCCTGGTGCGTGGTTTGAGGTGGCGTAGATATGGTTCGCCCTCAAAGGTCAACTCGCCTTCAATATCCGCCATGATGCGCTCTGTTGAGCGCTGCATATCTTCGAGCAAGTCGCCGTAGAGTCCATCAGCTTCCAATATGTTGGTGAATTCGCGTACGGCAATGCCTGAACGTTCAGTCATGGTCCGAATTCGATTGTGCAGGTTCTGAAGTTTTTCCGGGGAGTGGGCTGCCGCTTGGGCCAGATCGCCCAGCAGTCCGATGACGTGGAGGTTGGCCCCCAGTTCGTCGTGCAAATCGGCCGCGAAACGATTGCACATTCCGGCCATCTTCCGCTGATGAATCAGCCGTTCAACCAGTATGCTGATGATCGTGACTGCTGTGAGTAGAGCCGCCAGCCAGGCCAGGAGGTTCAGATTCGCTTTTTGATGCTCGTAGCGGGTGTTCAGTTCCGTAGCAATGAGGGGGCGTTCGTGTTCGAGGTCATGGCGTCGGGCCAGCTGGTTCATCCACTCCCGGATAGGTAGAATGTTTCCGTAGTAGTTCAGACCGTCCGTTATTCGGCGTAACGTATCCCTTTTATAGATGAGATTTGAACTGGCTGTAACCGGAGCATTCAGGGCGGTGTTTTTGCCCTTGGATAACACTTCGATTTCCGAAAAAGCGAACTGGGACGCTGTTTTCTGCGGCGAGTCGACGGGCATGGGATTGAGGATGGTAATGCGGATATAGCGGCACATCGTTTCCGGAAAGCGGCGCATAATAATGGGGCCGGTATCGTAGATGGTTTCCTGTTTGTGTTCAAAGAGGAGGACTTCGTCTGAAAAATCGGAATGCTTGGCCCCGCTGACCCGGATGTGACTCGGTACGGACCAGTTGCTAATATTTTTCATCGGGATGGAGAGGGCCACATCGGCTGTATGCAGATTGATCTGATTGACCGAGAAAGGGGCTTTTAGGTCCAGCGTTAGGGATGGAGCCTGGCGCTGGTTGCGGATGCGTATAACCTGTGTCTGACTCCGGTCTCCCCGGGCGGCATCCATCAGGTAGGGGGTGAACCCGTCGGTGAGAAACTGAGGAGGCCAATGACCCTGACCTTGGCTCGATACGGCAACGTTTTTTCCAAGCGCGACATTCTCCATCCCACTGAAAACCATGATTTCGGATAATTGAAGCAGGTATTTATTGTTCATGATGCGCGGCGATAGTGTGGTGGCTTCGATGCTGACCCAGGATGCCCTTACAGGGGGAAAGTCTACTGAAAGCGGAGCGATACGAGGTAGGAGACCATCCTTTTGAGAGCGGTTTGCCACTATCACCTGTTCGGAGAGGCTTGTACCCACAATAATACGGAATGCGAGAGGAAAACCTTCTGCTATATGACCGGTCCGTGATTCGCGCCAGAGGGATGGAACAAGAACGATCTGGTCAATGAGGACTTCTTCGCCCAGTTCGATTCGAATGAACTCTTCTGCGTCCGGGGTTGGGTGGAGTTGGGATTGATAGCTCACGGAACCCGTGCCGCCCCGCAGTGAATAAACGGCGAGTCGCTCAAGTTCGGAGTTAATATCGCTTTGGCGCTGTTCCAGTTCCGAGAGGGACAATTCACTCAATGTCGGGGGAGATTGCTTAATACTGCCCCTGGCCGGGAGCACGCCTGTCAGTAATATTAAAATGAATAAAACCTTAAATGTCATCGGTCTCAATTTATTCTAATACAGGGGGGAATAAAACAAATTCCTCTCTTTTTGAGGGGGTGTATTCATACCCTTTACGAGCCATCATTTTTACATAGTGTTTCATATGTCAACTTGGGAAAGGGATATTCAAAGGAGCTTATCCCCCCTTACAGGACTAATCAGAAAAAAGAGGGACAAATGAAACAAATAAAGTGTTTGTTTGCAATGGCGGTATCTTTGCTGGGCATGAACCTGGCTCATGGAGGAATAACAACCCATACGATCCAGTTCTCTGATTTGAGTCCGGGTGATGGTGTTGAAAATACGCTGAACGTAAACGGTGAGTCAGCGAATATCGAAGTTGTCAGAGATGATCTGAGTCATCTAGGTGATATTAGCTATAACGTCACCTATGAGAGCGATCTTGATGGCAATGGTTCCCTGGATACGATTGAGTTTACCATCAATGTGGCGGCGGTGAGTGGTTCAGTGGCCGATCATGGCCTGACTGATGTTGTCAGTACCGATTCTGCAACGGCCAGTATCGGAACTGAAAATGCGAGTCTGAGGGCTACTTCGTTTCTTTCGATCAATGGAAATACGCCTGATGGAAGCACGTTGATCTATACACTGAATGGTTTGCGGTCGAGTGTAGGCAACCTGCAATTTGATGGATTTACTGGATTTGAATACTTAGAAAATTCGGGACATGGTCATGGATATGTTGTCGGCATAGGTGATGGCTTATTGGGCCGGGCTTGGAATGATATCGGTGACGAAGTTCTTCGCTCAGCGACGCCGATTCTTTATGTGACTGGAGATCAGAAGAATGGAACGACGCGTCTGCCAGAGGCGTGGGGAATTGGAAATGTGGATTTTTCATTTACCATTACGGACAGAGTCGACACGGCGGACACATTTTATGTGAAGACCGATGGGGATGATACTAGTGATGGAAAGAGCATCGATAATGCCTTTGCCACGATCCAACATGCGGCCCATCAAATGGGGCCGGGGGATACGTGTTACATTCTTGGTGGCGTTTACCGCGAGACGGTTGATCTGTCGAATTTGGCCGGGACGGCCAATAACCCTATCACCTTCATGAATTATCAGGATCAAGCCGTATATATTGACGGTACGGATGAGATCACAGGGAAATGGAATAAAGAGAGAGCTTTGTGGCTCGAGGGAGACGTGGCTGGTACATTTTATAATGGTACCTCCCTGACCAATATGCCAGGCATCGGGAACGTTTACCGGACAACACTACCTCAGGATTTCGGGCCTATTAAACAGTTGTTTGTTGGCGATAAGATCATGACCTTAGCTCGCTTTCCCAATGCTCCGGCCTACTCAGATACGGTTTGGACAAGTGAAGCCCAGCGCCTTAAGTTTCGGGATGGGCAGGTTGAGGAAGGGCAAATTAGTGACAGGACCCACGCGGTAGATAATTCGGTCGGGACGCACACGCTGGCTAACTCCGGTGTCTCCTATGTAGATTGCGTGGCAGTAACGAGTTTTTCCGGAGTCCAGTATGTTACGGAACATGAGCCTGGTGATGCTCAGTTCACCTATTCTTCTTCAGGCGGGTATGCCGACGCACGTAGAACCTATTTCATGGAAGGAGGCTTGGGGTATGCCGAGCGGGTCATGTTGGACTCGGAAGGGGAGTGGGCCTATGACGAAAATACCGGAATCGTGGCTCTCTGGGCACCTGGTGGTGGCGATCCTGACTGGATCGATGAAGGGATCTACGCTCAAACGCGGACGTATGGTTTTATCGGAAACCCTTACACCCAATATATTACTATTGATGGAGTTAATTTATTTGCTGCTACCTTTCATTTTAAATCGTCCGATAACATTACGCTTCAGAATTGTGATCTGAGCTATTACGCATCTTCGGAACGGGCATTCGCAGGGCAAGAGCAGAGCGATACCGCTGAGTTTATCGGGCGAAAGGTGGATTTTTGCAAAAATATAACCGTTTACAACTGTGCATTCAAGTATGCACCTGACACGGGTTTTCGGGCTAACTATGTTGATTCTCTGTTGCTTGAAAATAACCTGTTCTATATGACGGTTTATGCGTCTGTCGGTGGCTCGGATGAATATGGTGAAGGGCGAGGAGCTAACACGGTAGATTGTGATAATGTCAAAGATTTGACCTATCGACGCAATACGATGGCCACTTCCGGAGCTGCTCAGGGGATTCGTGCGAGAAGATATATTGACCCGGACCCTGAGGCCCCGGTTCGACCTATCGTTTGCGAGTATAATTTTCATACGGATTGCGGCATTATGACAACCGATGGCTCTTCGATGTATATACCGGAGGAGCACGCTATCGAGTCTGTGGCTCGTTTCAACTGGTTCATCGAAAACAAACAGCGATGCTTTAGATGGGATGGAGCTAACCCTGTCGGGAATATCAAAACGCTGAGGGGTAACCTGTATCGCAATGTGACAACATCAAACCAGAAGCGCGGAGGAGCTTCCAGCTTCCGATTGAAAGGAGACGAGCATGAAATTTATAATAATCTCGGCTTTAATGATAATTCCGCAATCAATGTAGCAGAAGATAAGGGCGGGAATCCGAATTCGCGTGTCTATAATAACGCAGCAGATTCGCTGACCACGTACTTGGACCCTAGTGAGACGAACTTTTTTGACAGCGGCACTTGGTGGGGCCAACGTGGTGATGGCGATTTCGGTCTTGCAGGGGATGACCTTGATGACGAGAACACCTCTATTAACTTCCTTGGCCAATTAGAATCAAGATCGTTGGATGACCTCTTGCGCGATCCGTCTAACTATGATTTCCGTCCGAAGGCAGATGCTTATGAGTTGATTGATCAGGGAGTGGAAGTCACAAATTGTACTGTTAATGGTGAACTGGTTGATGTCACAAAAGACTTCTATGGTGCGGCACCTGACTTGGGTGCATATGAGTATAACCCTGACTTGAAGTCTTACTGGATTCCCGGTCGACAAGAAGCCTATGCCACTATGCCGATTCCTAGGGACGGAGGAGTTGGCGTTCCTCTCAGTACGGACCTCATGTATCTGAACGGGCTGAAGGCGTCCCAAACCAAAATTTACATGGGTGAGAGTGCAGACAACCTGACGCTATTGGCTGAAAGAGGGGCAGGGCACACTCAGGAAAATGTCATAGCGACAGATGGTTATGGGTTGAAGCCGAATACCACCTATTATTGGCGTGTGGATACGATATTAACCGATGGCACCGTGATTGACGGCGATATCTGGTCGTTTACTACCAGTCCTAAAGATCTGCTTCCCTTGGAGAACAGAACGATAGTGGGTGGTGAATGGGAAGAGCAAAGGCACTACGTTGTTTATAATAACAACAGTACCGCTAAAAATAACCGAGGGATTCTTTATTCAGCAAATGCTTATCAGTCAACCGACGGATTTAAGCTGACGGTGGTTTATCAGACCGGTCGAATCGATACGGTTTACGGTCATAATTTTTCCTTCGGTCTAATCAGCACGGATACAGATCTCTCCACGTATACAGGATTCAACCCCTTCAGCTGGGCTACGGAGGATGTTTACAGCCTTGGAGCCAATGTTGCAGGAGATGATGCGTTCAGAGGGTTGAACTTTACTGACGGAACAACATGTACGAATTTGGATCAATCCGGAGACAATGCCCAGTTTAGTGTTGATGCATTCACGCCGGTTACGATTGAGATTCGTCCTGGAGGGGCATGGACGTATTCCATCAATGGAGTTGTGGAAGCAAGTGGCGTGATTGCCGGCGGATTTGATCTGAGCAAGAGTTATCGCGTCGTGGCTTACGGTCAAGACGACCATGGCGGCGGAAAAATGATTGAGTCTATGGCGCTGGATCTACTGGGCGAGCCGGTGAGATTAATTGCCGGGGTCAGCCCGGATTCCGGCCCGGCAGCTGGAGGGACGGTGGTGACGATTTCCGGCACGAACCTCGGGAACGGAACCGACATCACGAATGTGACACTTCGCGGCGTGGCGGCAGCCTCTATCGATAGCCAGTCTTCAACGCAAGTTGTTGCAACGACTGCTTCCGGAACCGCCGGAACCGGCGATGTCGTAGTAACCTCAATCAGCCGTGGGACGACCACCAAAAGGAATGCTTTTTCCTATGTGGAGAATCAGATCATCAGAATTGACGGGATTGAATATGTGGCAGGCAACGGCACGTTCCTGATGGGATTCGCCGCCACCCCGGGGCAGACCTATTTGATTCAGTATACCGATAGTTTGACCAACGGGTGGACTACAGTTCAGCCCGGCATCGTTGCCCCGAGCAACCGGGTGCAGTGGGTCGACTCCGGGTTGCCCGGCACGGAGAGCTCGCCTGCCGAGGCAGCAACCCGCTTCTATCGCGTTATTAATGCGGATCAGAATTAATGAAAAATTATGAAATAATCATCAGCTTGCCTGTCCTTGTTTCCGGCCAGGATGATCAATGCTGTAGCGTGAATATTGGGGAGGGGGTGTATACGTACCCTAGTCAGGGCATTCTGAATCTATAGAGTGTATGGTTTACACATCGATTATCAGGCTATTCAAGGTCTGATTAGGTGCCTGATGTCTAAAAACGGAAATCTATATTGGCGAGTGCAGATTTTGTGAACGGAGATCTCGTTCAAGCGGTGAATGTTCGTCAGGTTAAAAATGTGAAACAGTTGAATCAGGTGATTCAGAAGGTGTCAGGAGCGGTTCAATTTAAAGTGGTGCGTAATCAGCAGGTGATTGCTCTTTACGGTTTCACTGTAAGTTCTGCAGAGGGGAGCCGGATAGCGGTATCCATTAATTTCAGTAAAGCATGGAAATGAATTCATATGAAAAAGCAATGTGT
This sequence comes from Pontiellaceae bacterium B1224, assembly GCA_029432815.1. Lineage (GTDB taxonomy): Bacteria > Verrucomicrobiota > Kiritimatiellia > Kiritimatiellales > Pontiellaceae > Pontiella. The sequence continues at coordinate 28,817 of JAROBA010000041.1, forward strand.
ATGGTTGGGGCTTATGGTCGCTGCGATGGGGCATGCCGAATCGGGGTGGGTGATAGAGAGCCAGTCGGACTGGCTGGAAAACCTTGGGACAAAGAGCGGCTTGAATATCGAAGAAGGAATGGTTTCTCCTGCTGAAAAGAATGCCGCCTTTTCCAGTATCATGAAGCGCTTTGATCAGAAGACTTCGGTTCAATCTATCATTATTGAACAGTCCCCGGTTTGGGAGAATTGGGAGCCGGTTTCAAACATTGGACCATCCAACCTGGGCGACGCGCCCGTGATGCTGAGCCTCGGTCCGGATAATTACTGGATGTTCGGCCGGTACAATGCGAATAAGAAAAAAGGATTTTCAGCGCAGGCTGCGACGCTGGAAGGGTTCGACATTCCGCTCAAAACAACTCCGTTTGAAAACCAGTATGATGCACCCGGCGGGCTGATCAAGGGGCAGGGTGGATACCACGCCTGGCAGAGCAAGGATATGGTTAACTGGGTGCACCATGGTTGCGTAACTCCAGTGAAGGGAAAGTGGATGACTACAGCGGAATATGCCGATGGCAAGGCCTATTTCTACTATGACTTTCCGAACGATCAGGATCCGCATCTCATTATCGATGAAGACTTGACTGACGGTATTCCGGGAAAGGATATGGGGCTGGTGTTCAAAGACCCGTCGCACGGATCGGACTGCACGTTTATTCGGGACCTCGATGGAAACTTTCACGTCATTGCCGAGGACTGGGGGCCGATCGATGCGAGTACGCACGCGTGGGATTCCCCGCTGGCGACCCATGCGGTCAGCTCCGATGGACTCGGAAATTTCAAAATCCTTGCCCCGGCAGTGGACGAACGAACCACACCTACCGGCAGGTTTGCGGAACATGTGCATCCCCATTGGAATAGAGAAGATCCTGCTAATTATCCGGGAAAGATCGCTCCGGAAGATGTGCCGCAGCACAGGGTCAAAAAAGGAGAGGTCCGGGCCTTTGCAACCTATGAAATTCATGAGCCGGAGCAGAATGCCTATGGGGACTGGGCGTCTATTTGTATTGGCGGGCAATATTATCTCTTTGCTGACTATGATCCGGCTGGTGGGCATGGGAAAGAAAGCATGAGTGTGGCCTGGTTTACGTCGGAAGATATCAACAAGCAGTTTACGTTCTGCGGTCATATCGGGCAGGGGCATCCTGATCCGGATGTGATGTTTGCTGAAGGACGGTTTTATTTGGCGACCCAGACCAGATCGGACTATGTCAGTCCCGGCCCCTGGGTGGAGCAGGTCGAGGTGCGCGTCGGCGTCGATGTTTCCAATGATGGGAATATTGACAAGTGGACGAACTGGCAAAGAGTGCAGGAGAGCTATAACTATATCCCGGGCTTTTCCAAGCAGGTTGCCAGAACACCCGCCCAGGTCGACCTTTCGGAACTTCCGGCAGGATATGGGTTCACGTTTGAAGTGAAAATGACGGATACAACGGCAAATGCGTCTAACCCCATTCTCAATCAAATTGAGCTTACATTCAAAAAATAGCGAAGGACTTAATGCATGAAACATTTTCTGATGGTCGCGGGGCTGATCATGGGCGTGGTAACCGGGGCAAGCGCTGCGGTGCCGGCTGTTATTGAATCGCCGGATGGAACCCTTTCGGCATCATTTACGGTGGAGGACGATTCGCTCTTCTATTCAGTTGCCAGGGCGGGAAAACCGGTTGTCGCTTCCTCGAAGGTGGAAATCATTCCGGGCGCAAAAATGGTGCTGGTCGACCAGTCGGTCCGTGAGAACGACACGAGCTGGGAGCCGGTCTGGGGACAGTTTCGCACCATCCGGGATCACCACAATGAACTGACGCTTTTTTTGAAAGCAGATGGGTTGCCGTTGAAATTGGTGTGTCGCGTATTTGATACCGGAATCGGCTTCCGTTTTGTATTGCCGGCCGAGTCGAAAGGCAGAGAACTGACTTTTTCCAATGAGTACAGGATTTTGGATTCAGCGGCACACTATCGGGGACAGCGTGGCTTGGATTTTTCTGCCCCGAGCCGCCGCCCCAGGTCGAAGGGGGGTGACAAATCAAAAAATAATCCTCAAGAAATCGCGCCCTTGTGGAGGACTTCAGACTTTTTGAGATTCGGTGAGGTTCCGTTGGTAACCGAGCGGGGCGATGGGCTGCATGTCGGGTTTATTGAGTCAGATCTTTATTCGGCAGATCCGTTTGAACATATGAGGGTAAGGTTTGTGAATAAGGATAAATCATTTACTGCGTCAAGCTCTGCGGTGTCAAAAGGGGCTGGACAGCTTACAGCCTGGCGTACGATTCTTATCGGAGAAACGGCTGGAGATTTGGTCCTGAATACGATGGCGTTGAACCTTTCCGCCCCCTGTAAACTGAAAGACACCAGCTGGATTAAACCTGGTAAAGGGCTGTGGGACTGGCGCGTTCACGGCTACGATAACGGTGATTTTAAGTATGCCGTTGATACCCGCAGCTGCCTGCGCTATATCGACTTCTGCTCAGAATACGGCCTGGAATACTTTACACTGGACGATGAATGGTTTGATGAAGCCGCAAACGGGACCATGAAGGTTAGTGATAATGTCGATATTCAGAAAGTGATAGGTTACGCCAAGGAGAAAGGCGTGAAGGTGATCCTCTACTATGACCGCCGGCGTGGTGACTTTGGTGATGATAAACTTTTCCGCTATTATGCTGACCTGGGTGTCGCAGGAATGAAATACGGCTTTATGGGTACGGATTCTAAATTCACGCGCGAGTACACTGCATTCACTCGTGTTGCCATGGAACAGGCTGCGGAAAATAAAGAAGTCATCAACTTTCACGACCATCCTATTCCAATGGCGGGTGTGGAACGAACATTCCCTAATCTGATTACCCGCGAATATTGTCACGGACAGCAGGATGCCCGTACGGCGTTTACTCCGGAGACCTTTCTTAAAATGGCGATGGTTGCTTCGTTGTCCGGACCGCTTGATATGTCGAATGGAAATTTCGGTATCAAAAGTATAAATGCCGGAGAGCGCAGAAAAGGACCCCGCAAACGAGACAGTTACATTTCTACGATGGTAAGCGAAGTGGCACGCTGCCTGGTGATTTATACCGGGTTGGTTACGTTGCCTGATGCGCCTGAAGAGTATGCCAAAAAACTCGACCTGTTTGAGTTTCTGAAAGTTATGCCGGTAACCTGGGATGATACCTTGATCCCGAACTCGAAGATCGGGGAATATATTACGACCGCGCGCCGCTCCGGCGATACCTGGTTTGTGGGTTCGGTCAACAATCAGGAAGCACGTACGCTTGAGATTTCGCTCGATTTTCTGGAGCCGGGAAAAACCTATGCGGCAACGCTGTATCTCGATGCGCCCGATGCTCACGGGCTGGAGAATCCCGAAGCCTATGAAATTAAAACCAAAACCGTGAAGAAGGATGACGTGGTTCAGGCCAAAATGGCCTTAGGCGGCGGTCACGCCATGATTCTTAAACCTGTTCAATAAGGAAGCTGTTCATGAAACGAATTATTCTACCTGTTCTTGCATGCGGTCTTGCATGGAGTGTTCAAGCCGCCTCGAAACCTAACATGGTCTATATTCTCGCGGATGACCTGGGCTATGGGGATGTACAGTGCCTGAATCCGGAGCGGGGAAAAATCGAAACTCCGCACATGGATCGACTGGCGGCGGAAGGCATGATTTTTACGGATGCACATACCAGTTCGTCGGTCTGCACTCCCAGCCGTTACGGTATCCTGACCGGGCGCTACAACTGGCGCTCCCATTTGCAGGACGGGGTGGTTTGGGGATTCAGCCCGCCGCTGATTGCTGCCGGCCGGCTTACCGTTGCGGGGTTCCTGAAGGAGCAGGGCTACAATACCGCCTGCTTCGGAAAGTGGCACCTTGGTATGACGATGCCGACCACCAATGGAGAGCTGCCGAAGGGGCGCAAGCCGAAGCAAACGAATATTGTCTGGGATGGAGAGATCAAGGGTGGCCCGGTGGATCTGGGGTTTGACACCTTTTACGGCATCTCCGCATCACTGGATATGGCGCCTTATATTTGGATAGAGAACAATCGCTTCGTTGGCGCTTTGAACAACACCGCTCCGATAAGGCCTGCGCCGGGGTTTACGAAAGAACAGGTGCTGCCGACAATCGGGCAAAAAACAATCGACTATATCGAGCAGCAGGACGGGAAAAAGCCCTTCTTTATCTATGTGCCGCTGACCTCACCGCACACGCCCGTTATTCCGACCAAAGAGTGGCAGGGCAGGAGTGATCTGGGACATTATGGGGATTTTGTGATGCAGACCGACCACGTGATCGGACAGATCATGGCCGCTGTGGATGCTTCTGAATTTGCGGATAATACCATCGTGATTGTTACGGCGGATAACGGATGTTCGAAAGCCGCCGGGACCCACGGAGGAAAACGGGAAGGTCTGGCTTACTTCGAACGGCAGGGGCATTTCCCGAGTGCGCAGTTTCGCGGATCCAAGGCGGATTTGTGGGACGGCGGTCATCGGGTGCCGTTTATCGTTCGCTGGCCGAACGGAGTTAAAGCGGCTACCGAGAGCGATCAGACTATTTGCCTGACGGACCTGATGGCGACCTGTGCCGATCTGACCGGTGCAGCCCTGCCGGAAAATGCTGCTGAAGACAGTGTCAGTTTCCTTCCCGCCTTTACCGGTAAGCCGATTATTTCTTCCCGCACCGGGATCATTCATCACTCTATTTCCGGGCACTTTGCGTACCGCATGGGCGATTGGAAACTTTTGCTGGCGAAAGGATCCGGCGGCTGGACGACACCGACCGAGAAAGAGATGGCCAAAATTCCGGACGCTCCGGAAGGGCAACTCTACAATCTGGCGGAAGACCCCGGCGAACAGAATAATCTTTATCTCAAAAATCCGGAAATGGTCGAAACCCTGCTGGCACAGCTTAAAGCAGACATCGCTAAGGGTCGCAGCACGGATGGCCCCAGGCAGGACAATGATATTCCTTCGGAAAATATTAAGCTCTGGAAGGGGAATGTGGCGAAGTAGTGGGTGGGTTTGGCAACAGTCAACCGTCCGGCGCGGTCAGAAATTGCATAGATTTAAATTCAATAGAGGAAAGTAATAGCTATGAAAATACCACTCATTACATCGTTAAGCCTATCGTTCGTGCTCTCGCTTACCGTTCTGACTTCAGCTCATGCGAAAAAAAAACCTGCGGGTGGAATGAATACGACCATACTGCCGGCTGAGTACAGCGAGCAATGGACGAAAATGAATACTTCTGAGCCGAAGCAACGCGCCCGTGAACGGTTTAACGAAAACAAATACGGAATGTTCATCCACTGGGGGCTCTATTCTCAGGTAGGCGGCGTCTGGAAGGGCAGGAAAATGGAAGAGGGTGGGTCCGGGCCTGCTGTTGCCGAATGGGTGATGCGTCGTAAACAAATTCCCCGTGCTGAATACGCTAAGCTGGCAGAGACGTTCAATCCGGTTGAATTCGATGCCGACGAATGGGTGGCCATCGCCAAGGCTGCGGGCATGAGGTATATGGTAATCACGTCCAAACACCACGATGGGTTCGCGCTCTTCGATTCGACGGCCAGTGACTTTAATATGGTAAAAGCGACCCCCTTCAAGCGTGATGTTATTCGTGAATTGGAGCAGGCCTGCAAGAAAGCGGGCTTGGATTTCGGCGTGTACTATTCGCATTCGATTGACTGGACCGATGGAGGAGACGCAGGTGTCAATGACTATGGCACCAGTAAAAAGGGAAAGTTTTGGAATTCCTGGGATCCGGCACCTGTGACGTATCAGGACTACATTGAAAAAAAAGCGTTGCCACAGGTGCGCGAGCTGATCGCTAATTACGATTTATCGGAGATCTGGTTTGATTACCCGGCCTTTATGCCGCCGCATCATAGTTTTGAGTTTTACACGACTATCTATGAGGCCAATCCTGAGATTCTGGTGACCCAGCGTATTGGTAACGGAATGGGAGATATCGGTACGTCGGGTGATAATAGGATCGCGGAGAAAGCGAGCGAAAAGGTTCAGGAAGGCATTGCGACGACCAATCACTCCTGGGGGTATAAATCCTATGATGACGACTGGAAGTCCCCGCTGGAAACGCTGTACTGGTTGCTGCAGAATTCCAGCATGGGTGCCAACTTTCTGCTGAATGTCGGCCCCACGGGTAACGGCAAGATTCCCGAAGAGTCGGTCAAGAATCTTCTTGGTGCCGGTAAGTGGCTCAAGGTCAATGGGGAGGCGGTTTACGGAACCCGGCATTGGACCACCTCGAACGAGGGGCCTTCCAAGATTAATCAATCGAAAAAAGGAGGCCCGAAAGGTGCATTTGATAGCCAGGTGACGGCGAAGCATTTCTGGTTCACCTGCAAGGACGATGTTGTTTACGTCTCTGCCCTCAAGCGCCCCGAAGGGAACAGGGTAGTGATTCAATCGCTGAAAGACCTTCCGATCAAAAATATTACCGTGCTCGGTGAATCTGGAACTGTCGAGTGGTCCGAGACGGATGATGGCCTCTCTGTGACCTTGCCGGATTTTGAAACAACAACCCCCGGCTACGCGTTGAAAGTCCAGCTCTAGCTCTGCTGGGGCTCAGCCTCGTAGCGGCGGCGTTTTAATCGTTGGAAAAGGAAGAATATGAAAATGAATGTAAAACTATTTGTGTGTTGTTGTGTGTTGTTGTGTACGTCGCTGTCATTTGCAGAAGATACGCCCTATGACGGCTCCTGGGAATCGCTGCAGGCGATGCCGGTGCCGGCCTGGTTCGATGATGGTAAAATCGGTATTTTTATTCACTGGGGGCCCTACAGCGTGATCGGCTACCGCAAAGGCGGTCGTGGCTACGCAGAGCATGTGCCTAAGATCATCTATCAAGATCCGGAGCACTATTATTCCTACCTGCAGGAACGCTGGGGGGCGACGCCACCGGAATTCGGCTACAAGGATATGATTCCCGAATTTAAGGCGGAAAACTGGGATCCGGACGCATGGGCCAAACTATTCAAGGACGTGGGGGCGCATTATGTCGTGATGACCGCCGAGCATCATGACGGGTGGGCCAATTGGGATTCCGATCTCACGCCCTGGAATGCGGTGGATATGGGCCCCAAGCGCGACCTCGTCGGCGATCTGGGCAAAGCACTGAAAAAGCAGGGGCTGAAGTATGCGCCGTCCTATCATCGCGAACGACATCAGACCTTTTTTGCAAAAAAACAGTATGTGGTGAAAGGCGAACCGCAGGACGATATTGCAGAGGAGATCCGGCGCGTGCCGGAGGCGGCATCCCTGTACGGTCCGTTTGGAACAACGAAAGAGTTTGTCGACAGCTACGTGGCGCGCTGGAAGGAGATTCAGACGAAGTATCAGCCCGATTTTCTGTGGATGGATGATTTTCCGATCTATACCCGCGATGGCAACAAAGTACGTGCAGGAAAAGCGAAGCCCGAGGTTCAATATTTCGACGACCAGCTTCGCCTGATGATCACCGATTTCATGAACGATGGCGCGTCGCGCGGTGCGGAAGTGTATGTGAACAACAAGGGGGGCAACCGTAATTGGCCGGATGGTGTGGGATGTTTAGAGAAAGACAATTTGAAACTCAAAGTGATCGGCCCCAAATGGCAGAGCTGTACGACCTTTGGTACTTCCTTCGGCTATCTGGAAAATGACAAATACAAGAGTATCAAAAACGTACTCCATGAAATGATCGAAGTTATCAGTCGTAACGGCAATTTTCTGGTCAACATTGGCCCCCAAGCCGACGGCACGATTCCGGAGCCGCAGGTTGAACGGCTGCGTGCCATGGGCGACTGGCTGAAAATCAACGGCGATGCTATTTATGGTTCCAGGTATTGGAAAGTATGCGATCAGAAAGAAGAACATCTGGCCTTCACCACGAATGGCAAAAAACTCTATGCCATTAAGCTGGAACAACCTTCGACGCCTTTCGCCATCGCCGCAACGGCAGGGTGGCGGAGGGATCAGGTACTGGGAGTGCGCTTATTGGGATCAGATGCAGACGTTGCGTGGAAGATGACTGGAGAGGGACTTCAAATTACACCGCCGTCTGACCTCGGAGCCAGTCAGTATGCCTGGTCATTTGAAATTATCACCACCGAGGAGCAACATCATCCCAATGTGATTGAGAAGGATGCGGCAACAGCCTTGAAAGGGTCGAAGGCGGTGGATCTGGATGGTAACGCATCAAAGAAAAGGGCCGGAAAATAGATAAGCTGTCCGCAAAATGATGCGAATATCGATCTTTGGAAAAAGAACATTGGAAATAATATCAAGCACGAATTAAGCAGGTGAATGATGAAACCGTTGAAGATAATAATAATTGGGTGTGCGGTGGGACTAACCGCTGGCATCGTGTCTGCCCGGGAAATTATGGTGGAGCCCGGAGGGAAACTTGCCACATTGCCTGCGGCGCGAGACGCTGTGCGCGCCATGCGTGCTGCCGGAGAAACGGGCGATATTGATGTTATTCTTAAGGATGGCGTCTATGCGCTGGAAGAAACCGTGATCTTTGGGCTCGAAGATTCTGCGCCCGTTGGTGCGGTGACGCGTTACCGGGCCGCTGAAGGGGCACGTCCGCTGATCAGTGGCGGCCGTGTGATTGACGGCTGGCAAAAGACGGCTTTACAGAATGGTAAGGTCTGGGCGGCAAAGGTGCCGTGGGCCAAAGGCGATGCCTTTTTTCATTGTCTGTATGACGGTGAAAACCTACTTCCGCGTGCAAAGTCAAACCCGTTCCGTGTGGAGGCAAAGGGTGCCAACCCAAGACTGTATGCAGGTGAAGTTAAGCACCGCATTGACTTCGGCTACTCCGGAATTTCCATGAAGCAGTGGAAAAATATCGAGGATTTGGAGCTTTACGGGCAGCCCACACGGAAATGGCTGGTGAACTTTCTCGGGCTTCAGTCGGTTAATCCAAGTTCCCAAACCGCCAGGCTTTCTGTGCCCGCTACGTATTGCATGTTTGGCGATGACTGGGTGATTGAAAACTGTATTGATCATCTGGATGAGCCCGGTGAGTGGGTGCTTAATTCTCAAGAAGGCATTCTCTACTACTGGCCGGAATCCGGAACACCCGGCGAACAGGTTATCGCCCCGGCACTGAATGAACTCATCCGAATCGAGGGCGTGAATGATGCTTCTCTGGCCGGAACGAAGGATCAGCCGGTGGAGGGGATTGTTTTTGAGGGGCTGAGCTTTGCCTATGCAGACCGTCAGCAGTGGCTTCCGGAAGATGCCGGGCTGCAGCACGACTGGAACCTGTGGGATAAAGCCAACGGGTTGGTTCGCTTTCGCGGCGCCAGAAACTGCGCGATCCGAAACTGCACCTTCCGCGACAGCGGCAGCGACGGCGTGAGAATGGATCTGTTCTGCCAGGAAATTACGGTCGAAAACTCAACCTTTGAGAATCTCGGGGGAGTCGGCGTCCTGCTGGCGGGCTATGGACCGGGCAGGAAAGACGTGAACAGGAACAACACCATCCATAACAATGAGATCGTGCGGGTCGGGCAGTTGTTCCTGCATTCGCCGGGGATCTTTGTCTGGCAGAGTGGTCATAACCGGATTTCCAACAATCACATTCATGATCTGGCCTACACCGGGATGGTAATCAGTGGCGTTCGCCGCCGCTTCTTTGACCGCACGTTTCAGGAGATGGGGGTAAAGAATCCCTATATCAAAAAATGGATGTTTCCGGAAGGTACGCGCGAGCATATCCCGACGATTCGTTGGGATGAAATCAGCCTGAGCTCTACCACGGAGTGGTCCGCCTTTGAACCGTATATGCATGCGCGCGGCAATATCATTGAATTTAATGAAGTGCACGACTGTCTGAAACTGCTGCACGACGGGAACTGTATCTATCTGTCTGCCAACGGGGATGGAAACATCGTGCGGTATAACGTGACCTATAACCATCCGCAGGGCGCGATGATCCGTACCGATGACGACAGTCATGGTGCCACGGTCAGCCACAATCTGCTGTTCGGCACGATTAGCCCGAGTGGCATCGCAATCAAAGGCCTGAATACCTCGCAGCACAACATCTATGTGAACTGCACCATGACGACCGGAGGAGCCGGTAACACGATTGATCCGAACAGTGAAATGAGCCGGAACCTGTTTTATTTCACGGCAGAAAACAAGCCCGCCCGTTTCCATACTAAAATTGACCGGGTCGGTTCCGGGCTTGATTACAATCTCTACTGGCATGAAGGCGGGGAAACTGAGAACGTTCTGGTTGCTCAGCAAAAGAAGGGAAAAAGTAAGGTCGATGCACACAGTCTGGCTGCTGATCCATTATTTGTCGACCTGGTGCATGGAGACTTTTCGTTTAAGTCAGGTTCCCCTGCGCCAGGATTGGGCATCGAGCCGATGCCGAAAGAAACGGTGGCTAAACTGGGCACGATCCAGGACCCGTTTCTGAAGCGTTTTACGCAGGGCATGCCGTTGGACGTCCACCGCAGTAAAAAGGCTCATGTTGATCCGGAAGCGGACACCGGCGCGAAGCCCCAAGAGAAATAATAGCAGACCAGTTTTATCAATGCGAGATGGAGGGAAAGATGAACAGGCGCATACAAAAACTATTGTTCATGTTATTAGCTGGGCTGGTCTTAAGTGAAACCATCAGCCATGGAGCTGAACTGGTACCGGAAAGCGCGGACGCGTATCAGCAGCGAATGGAGTGGTTCAGCGATGCCAAGTTCGGCCTCTTTATCCATTACGGTGTCTATTCAATATTGGGCGGTGAGTGGAAGGGAAAGCCGGTTCAGAAATATGCGGAGTGGATCCAGCGTTGGGGCAACATCACACCGGATGAATATATTCCGTTGGCGGGGGATTTCAGTCCTGATGCGCTCAATGCCGATGTCTGGGTAAAGCGAGCCAAGGACGCAGGCATGAAATACATGGTCATCACGACCAAGCACCACGAAGGATTCTGCCTCTGGGACAGCGCCCTGACGAAGTATGATATCGGTGAGGCCACGGATTTCAATCGCGACATTCTGGGCGAGCTGAAAGCGGCCTGCGATAAACACGGACTCGAGTTCGGCACCTACTATTCCATCATCGATTGGCATCATCCTTCGCAACGTGCGGAGCAGTCCTTGAATCAAACGCCGATGCGCGACAAGGAGGCCTATGTCGCCTATATGAAAGGCCAGCTTAAGGAGCTGATCGATCGCTATGACCCGGCCATTATGTGGTTCGATGGCGACTGGACCCGCTGGTGGGCCATGGAGGATGGGATTGATCTCTATAACTACCTGCGCGAGCTCAGCCCCGACATGATCATCAATCACCGTGTTGCTAAACGAAAGACGTTCAAACTGGATTTTGTCTGTCAGGAAAACAAAAGTCCCGGCGCAGCGATAGAGAGCATTTGGGAAGGTTGCTGGACGGTGAACCATTCCTGGGGTTACAAGAAAAGCGACACCAACTGGAAAAGCTCAGAGGAATTGATTCAGAAGCTGATCGATATTAATGCAAATGGCGGTAATCTGCTGTTGAATGTAGGGCCTAAAGGAGATGGCTCCTGGCCGGAAATGTCGATTCGGCAGTTTGAGGAAATGGGTGAATGGACGTCTGCCCACACCGAGGCACTCTATGATGCCGACTGCATTTCGTTTCTCAAACAGTCCTGGGGGCGTGTGGCTCAGACGAAAGGTTCAGCGCCTGCTTCCGGTTCGCTGTTTCTGTATGTTTTCGACTGGCCCCGCTCCGGAAAATTATCCCTGCAGGGCGTTCGGTTTGAGCAGGCAGACGCCAGATCATATGTCGGGGAGGAAATTCCTATTCAAACGACGACGCAGGGTCTTGAACTCGACCTTTCATCGGTTGAAAAAACGTCCCATGCGACAGTGCTTCGAGTGAACTACAAGGGAATGTCTGTTCAATCATTGTCAAAAAGTGAGTATCAATTTTCCGGTGACGAACTGGTGCTGCAGGCGAATGTAGCAACGCTGAATGGCAAGACCATCAAGCTTGAGAAAAACACCCACATCGGTTTCTGGACCAACCCGAATGACACGGCATTCTGGATCCTGAATGTTCCGGCTCCTGAAACCTATCGGGTGAAAGCGCTCTATGCCTGTGATGCAAAATATGCCGGCAGTGATATCCGGTTAATGATAGATGGTAAGACCTTGAGTGCAACGGTGAAGCCGACAAAGAATTGGAATGCCTATGAGCTGCTGGATCTCGGAGTAATTGAACTGAATCAGGTCGGTTCCGTCGACTGCACGCTCGGGTTTGGTAAGACCCGCAAGAAGAGTCTGTTTAATCTCAAAACCCTTATTTTTCAACCTGTTGATGATTTCGAAAGTTCCGTATTTTAGACTGAGATAGAGTGCTATCCAGCGTGTAGTTGATGGATTTCCCGAAACTGCTCTTCGGCAACTGACGCGGTTGCTCCCGGTCGAGGATCTCTTTGATTTTATCCAGAACGGGGGCGGCATGTTTCTGACGATAGTTCGCACGGTCGAGCTGCGGGTTCTCGCGCAGTTCTGTTTCGGTGCGGTAAAGTTTTGTGATCAGCTTTACGATTTTCCGGGCACTTGAGTTATCGGTTACTTCTACAAATTCCCGGCGTGCATGCGCCCAGCAGGCGGCATGAATGATCCCATCCTTTTCGGTCGCATGATCCGGTTTGCTAAGTCATGAAGTATATCCACCGGTCTGCATATGCCACTTCATAAGTGGCTCCATAATGATCGATAGCTAAGAAAAAAGCCAACCACCCGGCACGATGGCCGGGTGGTTAGCTGAGCTGACAGGAAATATCGATCAGCTCGGTGATGCTCTTATCTTTAAGCTGACTTTTGATTCTCTGTTTAAGCGTCTCCTCCACGATGACTTTCGTAACAAACCCTGAACCGACCACGACAGCAACGATTCCACCAACCGTAAGGGCGTATCCGACCAGGCCGATGCCTGTGCCGGCCAGAAGCAGGACAAGTCCAGAGGGGATCAGCGGTGCCGCGCCCTCGCCCTCCGGATGAAAAACGGACAGCAACCCGGCCGCGAAAAGGATCCCCCCGACGACCGCAATCCCATGGCCCAGCGAAATCAAGGCGGGCCCCATCATCACCGCAGCAGCCCCGGTCACCAGCGCGCCCGCACCAAAGATGAGGGGATGCTCCTTCGCGAACTGACAGACCGCATTGACTCTGTCCCCGACGGCCAGGTTGGTATTAGCGGCCTGCGGGGGAACGTCCGGGTAAAGCTCTCTCTTTGCTTGCAAAGAGAGTTGGAGTGAACGCAAAGGATTGCTCTGCTTTTTCCTGTCCCGCATTTGAAAGAAGCCTGTGTGTTCATCCCCGAATCTAGGTTAACTCAGTTCCGGTTGTGTCTGACCTGTTTTAAATAGGCGGAGAGATAGAATGAAATACCAAAGAAGGAGAGTTGAAAAATAATTGTAAAATAGGAGAGGTCTGATACACTTCTTCCTCACGTTTAAGACGAGGGTGATAGAATGAAAAAAGCCAAAAAAGGCAAGGGCGTCGTCAAAGGCGCTCCGAGTGGGTTTGTAATCAGTTTAATGGTTCATGCCGCCGCATTTGTTCTGGCCGGTGCATTGGTGGTATTTAATGTGGTGAATAAAGAGGAAAAAAAGTTTGTTCCTCCCAAACCCGTTGAGCGTCCGAAAATGAAGCTCAAGAAGCCGAAGGTGAAGGTGAAAAAAGATTCCAAACCAAGATCTTCAGAACGGATTGTCACCAAAGTGCAGCGGGCGAACATGCCCGAGATTTTTCTCCCGGAAATGAGCGGGATTGGTGATGGCATTGGTACCGGTGGCGGGGGGGGCGGATTTGAGATCATGACGGACCTCGCTGGCCTGTCCACGATGTTTGGCGAGCGTTTTACCACGGGCAGCGACCTGAAAGGGCATTTCTATAATTTCAATCGCAGCCGTTCCGGCAGTAAGATTCCCATGTCGCCCGATCAGCTTAAAGACGTGGTTCATAAATTTATGGCGAGCGGCTGGCGAAAGTCTATGTTGGCCAAATATTATCGCTCGCCACAGGCACTCTATTCACCGGCCGTCTGCATCACAACCACGCTTTCGGAAATGGCCCCGGATGCCTTTGGCGAAGGTTTGCAGGAGGGCTATTGCTGGGCCGTTTTGTATGAAGGGGAGCTGGTGTATCCTGAAGACATTACGTTCCGCTTCTGGGCCGTCGGCGATAAGTTTCTGGGGGCTGCTGTTGATGATGAAACGGTTCTTTTTACAGCCTATAAAGCCGCTGACAAGACGCTGTTTGGAGATATCTGGCGCTCGAAAGATCCCAAAGACAATGTCTATTATTTTGCCGAGAGCCGGGCAACGCCCAGCGACTGGATTACGCTCAAAGCAAATGAACCGCGGGATCTTAAAATCATCCTGGGCGATCTCGAAGGCGGACTTGTTTATCATATCGTGTGTGTCGAAGTGAAAGGGGAGACCTATCCCCTGACGCGAGCCGGGACCGGCCCCACCTGGCCGATTTTCCGGACCGGAGAAATACCGCGCGATACGCTCGATGTCATGTATTCCAACCTGTATTTCGGCGACGCCAACCTGACCAATGGACCGATCTTCCGCGACTATGTGGCCAAGTCATCCGCACCGGAAACTGTGGCGGAGCCGGTCGAAGAAACACCGCCGGCCGAAGTGAACAAACAGACCGAACCTCAAATGCGTGTGTGGACGAGTCTGACCGGGAAAACGCTGGAAGCAGTCTTTAAGACCGTGATTGGCAAAGATGCTGTAGTGGAGACCGCAAATAAAAAGCAGATCAAACTCCCGCTGGAACAGCTGTCGCCGGAAGACCAGGAATATATTGCACTCGCCAGGCCGCCGGTCTTTGACATTAACTTCACCAAGACGAGCAATCAGGTGCCCACTCCGCCGATTTCCCCCTTCCTCGGCGGGGTACAGCGACCGCTGCAAATGTTTGACTATCAGTTTGGAGCACGGCTGAAGCAAACAACGACCGGCGATTATGACCATGAACTCACCGTTGAATTTTTTGCCATCGGGGAAGAAATTGTAGGCGATAAAATGATATTGCTCGACCGTCAGACGAGCACATTTATTCCTTCGGAACAGGAAAAACGTGTTTTCGAGTTTCTCGGGAAACCGGATGTGCACCTTCGGCGGATTGCCTATCGCGATTCAGCGCCGGTGAGGGGGATCCGGTATAGCGGATTCCTGGTCACAATAACCGATAAGCGCGGGGAGATTATTGCCTATCGCGCTTCGAGCAACTACCTCTATGAGAATCTTGAGAATTTAAGACAGCTGCAGCCGAATAACTATTTTGACCGTGAATGCAAGCGGGCCTTCCCGACGCAGCCGAGCGAAGATAACCGGGGTTCCGGGGCCATTGAAGGCAAGTACGACTAAACCCGAAAGGATGTTACGGCCCGATTTCTATTCAGAAAATCGGGCGTTTTTAATCGAAACCTAAAAAAAAGCATTTTACCTCTTGCGCGCTCAGAAAATTCGTGTACCTTCACCCACCTCTTAACGAGAAAAGATTGCGGGGTAGAGCAGTCCGGTAGCTCGTCAGGCTCATAACCTGAAGGTCATTGGTTCAAATCCAATCCCCGCTACCAACTTTGAAGGCCGACTGGAAACAGTCGGTCTTTTTTTTGCTCGGATCTCTCGAAATGCTCTCCCGTCGTGGGTGGCTGAGGCCAGTGCCCCTCCGTTTCCAGATCTTGGAAAACCGTACCGCCGGCGTCTCGCCGGCCCCGTTGCCGAAGGGAAGAAACAGGATGGTGGACGACATGACTATTTTTTTAAACGGGAAAGGTAGGGTTGCCTCGCCGAGGCCGCCGCCCACGCGCCGGAGAAGAATGAAACAGGACAATGGACGACAGGACTGTTTTACACAGAAGGTCTGCCTGAAAATCGTCTTGCCGAAAAACGGTCCTGTAAAATCTCCCGCCGTGGGTCACTGAGGCCAAGCACCCCTCCATTTCCAAACCTTGGAAAACGGTACCGTCGGCGTCTCGCCGGCCCCGCTGTGAGGGGTAGGGGAGAACGGACGGCGGACTGAAGGACAGGCACCACGGAATACACGGAATGGTGTGTTGGATGCGAACCGCCGCAGTAAATTTCCAAAGATTGAAAAATACCCCGCCGCCCCAAATGAGACACATAGTCCGCAGGAAGAGCTGGTACTTTCAATAAAATCCTCTGATGGCTTGAGCATCAGGATCGCCGGTTTCGAAGCATGGCACAGGAGCTTGTAGGTCACCCACGGATTGAATTGCTAAAGACACCAGTCCCCGAGGGATTCATTTTAAGTACCGTTTGTCCGGGTGAAGCCCTTAAGGATGTAGCGAGAATGCATCTAATGTCTGAGGAATCGATTGTGGAAACCAATGGGGTCTCATTACTGGACAAAGTCCGGGAGGGCAGGGAGTTGATTATTCCCGTTCAATAGAAGACCTCCCCTCAATGAATTCTAAAGTTTCGGTGAAGAAATTTATATGATCATCAAAAAGAGGGTGGAGCCATTAGCTTGATAACTTTCTAAGTTTTAGATTCTTGCTGATTTGGGATTCCACATCGGGTATACGTAATATTGTGTGATGGATACCAAATTTACATATTTAAGGGACGCTAACGTCCCCAAGAAATTTAACTCGTTGCTAGCACGAGTGAATTGCGCTTCCCCCCGAATTTAGAACCAGTGGTTAAGATATAATTTGTGCCTGTGGTATAAGTAAATAAACCAAAGGATACGAATGAAAAACCAA